>JBJOKF010000156.1:0-20994 GCA_046046235.1 Planctomycetota bacterium
AGCTTCGTGTCGCGGATCTCGATGTCGTACTCCTCGATGTGGATCGAGGTGTAGACGTCGTTCTCCACCAGCTCCTCGCTGATGATGATCGCGTCCTCGAAGTTGAAGCCGTCCCAGGCCATGAAGCCGACGAGGACGTTGCGCCCGAGCGCCAGCTCTCCCTTGTAGGTGGCGGCACCATCGGCCAGCACGTCCCCCTTCTCGACCTTCTGGCCGAGCTGCACGATGGGCTTCTGATTTTGGCAGGTCCGCTCGTTGAGGCCGACGTACTTCCGCAGCTTGTAGGCATCGACCGTCCCGGCGCCGGAGGTCGGGGTCACCTCGATCGACTCGGCGTCGACGAAGGTGACGGTGCCCTTGCGTGCCGCACGGACGATCAGCCCGGAGTTGACGGCGACGTCGCGCTCCATGCCGGTGGCGACGATGGGCGGCTCGGTCACGAGCAGCGGCACCGCCTGCCGCTGCATGTTCGATCCCATGAGCGCGCGATTGGCGTCGTCGTGCTCGAGGAAGGGAATGAGCCCCGCGGAGACGCCCACCATCTGGCTCGGCGCCACGTCGATGTACTCGATATTGTCCGCCGGAACGAGGACGAAGTCGCCGCGATAGCGGGCGATGATCGTCTCTCCCTCGAGCCGACCGTCGACCACGGTGGCGTCGGCGGGGGCCAGGTGCGCCTCGTGCTCCTCGTCGGCCCGCAGCCACACGACGTCGTCGGTGAGCTTGGTCTTCGAGACCTTGCGGTAAGGTGTCACCAGGAAGCCGTAGGAGTCCACGCCCGAGTAGATGGCGAGGCTCGAAATGAGACCGATGTTCGTGCCTTCCGGCGTCTCGATCGGGCAGATCCGGCCGTAATGGGAGATGTGCACGTCGCGGACTTCGAACCCGGCGCGCTTGCGGTTCAAGCCGCCCGGGCCAAGCGCCGAGAGCCGCCGTTCGTGGGTGAGCATCGACAGCGGGTTGGTCTGGTCGACCACCTGGGAGAGCTCGCCGCGGCCGAAGAAATACTCGATGGCCGCCGAGATGCTCTTGGGGTTGATGAGCGTGCGCGGCGACATCTCGGCCACGTCCTTCAAGCTCATCCGCTCCTGGACGGTGCGGCGCAGCTTGAGGAAGCCCTTGCGAAGTTCGTCGCTGGCGAGTTCGTCGATCGTTCGCAGGCGACGGTTGCCGAGATGGTCGATATCGTCGACCTCGACCTCACCCTCGCCCTCGCTCAACTGGAGCATGTACTTGATCGCCGCAATCAGGTCGTCGGCGCGGAGCGTCATCTCCGTCTCGGGCACGGAGAGCCCCAGCTTGCGGTTGATGCGGAAGCGGCCGACGCGGCCGAGTCGGTAGCGGTTTGTGTCCTTGAACTTCTCGTCGAAGAGCGTGCGGGCTTTGTCGAGCGCCGGGGGATTGCCCGGACGCAGCCTCTGGTAGATCCGCACGAGGGCATCCTCGTGGCTGGGAGCGACGCCAGTCCGCTTCCGCGACTCGTCGGCGTCCTCCTTGAGGCTGTTCATGAGGAGCGGCACCTTCTGCTCCTGCATGACCTCGACGGCCGGCAGGCCGGAGGTGCAGATCAGCTCCGCCATGTCGTGCGTGATCTTCGCACCGGCGTCCACGATGATCTCGCCGGCCCGCTCGCTGCCCTTGGGGTAGACGATGTCGTCGACGGCGATCCGGCCCTCGAGCTTGGAGACGCTCCGCGCCCCCGAGACCTTCTCCTTCGTGGTCTTGTAAAAAAGCTTCAGGATCTCCGAGTCGCGGCTGAACTTCGGGTCCATCGCGCGCAGGAGCGTCAGCGCCGAGAACTTGCCGCTCTGGTCGATGCGGACCTGGAGCGTGTCCTTCTTGGAGACGTTGAGCTCGATCCAGCTGCCGCGCTCGGGGATGATCCGGCAGTTGTAGGTCTTGCGGTCGGTCGACTCCGTGTCGGCGACGAAGTCGATGCCGGGCGAGCGGTGGAGCTGGCTGACGACGACGCGCTCAGCGCCGTTGATGATGAACTCGCCCCCCCCGAGCATGATCGGGATGTCGCCGAGATAGACCTCTTCCTCGATCGGCTGCTCGCGGGTCAGCCGCAGGAGCACGCGCAACGGACGGCCATAGGTGAGCCGCAGTTGACGACACTCGTCGGGATCGTAACGCGGCTTTCCGAGGTCGTAGCGGACGTACTCGAGCTTGACCGTCTTGTCGTAGCTCTCGATCGGGAAGATCTCGCGAAGCACACCCTCGATGCCGTGATCCTTCCGCTTGGCGGACGGGACCTCGTACTGCAGGAACGCGTCATAGAAACGCGTCTGGATCTCGGTCAGGTCGGGAATGGAATGGCTGGCGCGGCGACTGCCGAAGTGTCGAACCTCGGTGGGCTGGAGACGGCGGACGGCGCGAGTGGCCATGGAGGGATGGCTCCTGGAAGACTAGGGGATGACGTAGCCCAGGCAGGCAGCGGCGCAGACCCCGCCGTGCCGACCAGCCGGCGCGACCCGAACCAGGGCTCACGAGGTCCGGGGAAAGCGAGCAGGGCCAGGAACAGCAGCGGAGCCGACCAGACAGAAATGGGGCGGAGGGAGCAGGAACGATCAGCAACAACAGCAGCTAGCAAATACTATACCAATTGGCAGGCGGAAGACAAAGCCTCCGCCTGCCAGAAGGCGTTTTGCGGCATGATTACTTGATCGAGACCTTGGCGCCGGCCTCTTCCAGTTCCTTCTTGAGCTTCTCGGCGTCGGCCTTGGAAATGCCTTCCTTGACCTTGGCGGGGGCGCCTTCGACGAGGTCCTTCGCCTCCTTGAGGCCGAGGCCCGTGGCGGCACGAACGACCTTGATCACGCCGATCTTGTTGTCGCCGAAGGCGTCGAGGACGACGTCGAACTCGGTCTTTTCGGCGGCGGCTTCTGCCGCACCGCCACCGCCGGCACCGCCGGCAGGAGCGGCCATCATGACGGCGCCACCGGCGGCCGGCTTGATCCCGTGGACCTCGTCGAGATAGTCGGACAACTCCTTGGCGGCCTTCAGGGACAGAGCGACGATCTTGTCGCCGAGGTCCTTGGTTTCCTTGGAGAACTCGCGGGTTGCTTCAGCCGTTGCCATCGCTCGAGATCCTTTCCCTTCAAAAATGACCGCCATTTGCGGGGGGCGGTCGGTGGCGTGTGATGTGAGTGGAGGTCGGGTTTTCCCGGACGGCCGGACAAATCAGGGCCGGGGGGAACCCAATGTCATACCATGAACTTTTCGCGAGTGAAGCCCTCCTCGAAAATTCGCGGAGGGCCACCGGTGCGTCGGCCGGTCGGAACGGCTCATGCGGCCGGTCCGCCAGCGGCTTCCGCCTTCTCCAGGTCGTCCACCCGCGAGGAAATCTGCCCCGCCAGCGTGCCGCCGGCGGAGAGGATTTGCCCGGAGAGAGTGGCAGCCAAGCCGGAAATCTGGCCGGAGAGGATCGAGAGCTGTTCAGCACGAGTCGGCCATTTGGCCACCCGTTTCACGTCGGCGGCCTCGAGGCGGGCGCCGTCCAAGGCGCCGCCGCGGCACTCGAAGCCCTCGAAGTCCTTCAATCCCGTGAGGCGATCGAGTTCCTTGGCGAGATCCACCACGTCTTCACCGCCCCAGGCGATGGCGAGCATGCCCTCGGTGGTGGTGAATGCGGGTGCCAGGGGCGTGTCGGCGGTCGCCCGCCGGGCCAGGCTGTTCTTCACCATGTGCAGGTGAATGCGCTTCTTTCGCAGCGTCGAGCGCAGTTGCGAGGTCTTTTGCGCGTCGAGTGTGCCCAGGCTCACCACAACGACCTCGGCGACGCCGCCCAGCCGCTTCTTGATGTCTTCGACCAGCATGTCCTTGACGAGCTTGCTCATGACGAGATGTCTCTATGCGAGGGGAACGGATGCGATCAGGCGGCGACCATGACGCCGGGCGTCATCGTCGCGGAGATGGAAATGCTCTTCACGAACTGGCCACGGACGCTCGAGGGCTGCATCGCCTGAATGTGCTCGATGAACGCCTTGATGTTGGACACCAACTGGCCCGCGTCGAAGCTCGCCTTGCCGACGACCGCGTGCACGATGCCCGTCGGGTCGTTGCGGAACTCGACCTTGCCAGCCTTGTACTCGCCGACGGTCTTGCCGATGTCGGCGGTCACGGTGCCGGCCCGGGGGCTCGGCATGAGGCCGCGCGGCCCGAGCACCTTCCCGAGGGGGCCGACGAGGCCCATCATGTCGGGGGCCGCGATGCAGACGTCGAAGTCCGTCCAGCCTTCCTTGATCCGCTTGGCGAGGTCGTCCCCGCCCACGACCTCGGCCCCGGCGGCCTTGGCGTCCTCGGCGAGATTGCCCTTGGCGAACACGACCACGCGTTTCGACTTGCCGATGCCGTGCGGGAGGACGAGCGAGCCGCGGATGATCTGATCGGCCTGCTTCGGGTCGATCCCGAGCCGCATGTGAATTTCGATCGTCTGGTCGAACTTGGTCGGGGGAAAGCTCTTGATCACGCCGACCGCCTCCGGCAACGGGAGCGGGGCGTCAGACTTGGGCTTCAGGGCGAGCATCGCCCGCATGCGCTTGGAAAGTGACACGGCGGAAATCCTGGCTTCTCTGGGACGGGATTGTCTGGAATCGACTTGTGTGAAAAGAGTCGTGGGTGACTAGCCTTCGACGGTGATGCCCATGCTGCGGGCGGTTCCCTCGATCATCCGGCGAGCATGCTCACCGTCGCGGGCGTTGAGATCGGCGGTCTTGAGCCGCACGATCTCGTCGACTTGGGCCTGGGTGACCTTGCCGACCTTATCCTTGTTCGGTGTTCCCGAGCCCTTGGCCAGCCCGGCGGCCTTCTTCAGCAGGGCCGCGGCGGGCGGGCTCTTCGTCACGAAGTCGAAGGAGCGGTCGTTGTAGACGGTGACGACCACCGGAATCGGCATGCCGGCCGCCTCGCGGGTGCGGTCGTTGAACTGCGAGACGAACTGCCCGAGGTTGATGCCGAATCGGCCCAGCGAAGTGCCGACCGGCGGCGCGGGCGTCGCCTGGCCGCCCGGCACCTGAAACTTCGCCTGACCCACCATCTGCTTTGCCATCGTCCTGTCCTTTGTTGCTTTCCGGTTTCTTCGGTCTCAGGCGGCGCCGCTGCCGCGACCGTCGTCACACAGTCTCGATCTGCCAGTATTCGATGTCCACGGGCGTGGATCGACCGAAGATGCTCAGCATCACAGTCACCCGGCCGTTGGCCTCGTCGATCTGCTCGACCTCGCCCTCGAAGTTCTCGAAGGTGCCCTCGGTGATTTTCACCTTGTCGCCCTTCTTGAAGGCGATCTTCAGCTTGGGCGCCTCGTCCGCCTTCACTTCCGCCTTGGAGAGCAGTTTCGCGACGTCTTGGGGGAGCATCGGGCTCGGCCGCCCGGCCGAACCGGTGAAGTCACCGATGCCGCCCGTCTCGCGCACGAGATACCAGGTCTCGTCGTTGAGCAGCATGTTGACGAGGATGTAACCGGGATAGAGCTTTCGCCAGACCACCCGCTTCTTCCCGCCCTTGAAGTCGGTGACCTGCTCCTTGGGAACGACGACGTCGCCGAAATACTTCTCGAGGCCCTGGAGTTGGATCCGTCGGACGAGAGCCTCCTTGATGGAGTCCTCACGGTTGCTCTGCACCTTCAGGATGTACCACTGCCGATCGCCTGCCGGCGGCTCGGCGCCACTGGCGGTCTCCACCGGCTTGGCGTCTTCGCTGCCGGAAAACGGGTCGGCCAGTTCCGCTGGAGTGCCGTCGTCCTCGTCGGCCTCGGCCTGCGAGGCGACGACGGCGCGGGCCGCGTCCTCGGCGGTCGGCGTGTCGACGGGGCGCGCGTCGGCGACGCGGTCTTCCGAGTGCGGGCCGTCTTCGTGTGAATGCTGGACGTTCATGGGCTGCGAACTGCCTGGGGATTTCAACGCGTGCCTTGGATGGCCCGGAGGACGAACCACCAGAACAGGTCGTAGGCTGCGAGGATCGCCGCGAGGGCGAATATCAAGAAGATAACCACCGCCGAGCTCCGAATCACCTCGTCCGCCGTGGGCCAGGAGACTTTCGCCATTTCGGCCTCCACGGCGATCAGGAAGTCGGCGAACGGCGGGTAGTTGACCAGGCGGAAAAGAATCCACAGGCCGACGGCCAAGAGCAGCCCCGGAACGAGAAACCGAAGCACGCCGAGGTCGGCCGCGCCCACGGCGGCGGTGTCGGCGAACCAGGCCGGGAGCAGCTGCGCGAGCCGCCAGATACCGGTGGCCAATGTGATCGCCAGTGCCGCAAACGTCACCTGCCGGGCGATGCGGCCCTGGTTCCGCTTGTAGACGCCGAAGCTCAGGAGATCCCTCCAAAGCGTGCCGCCCGCGGCCTGATTGTGTTCGATGCCTGCCATGCTCGTTCACATCCGTGACAAGTGGACTCGTGACTCTGCGGCCGCCGGCTCCGCCGTCGATCAGCCTTCGACACCCGTTCCGAACCGTTCACCTTGAACCGACCCGGAAAGGCGGCGACCGGAGGTCGCCGCGGCACCGAGCCACCCGCCTGTAACTGCTGCAGGGGCGGCGGGGATCGAACTCGCAACCTCTGGTTTTGGAGACCAGCGCTCTGCCAGTTGAGCTACGCCCCTGTGGGTGCGGGGCCCCGGGTTGCCCCGGAGCCCCGCCCGCTTGTGCACTGCCTCTCCGGGGCTGGACCCCGGACTCAGACCTGCCGGGGATGAACCCCGGACGAAATCAATCCAGGATCTTGGTGACGACGCCCGATCCGACGGTCTTGCCGCCCTCGCGGATGGCGAACCGCACGCCGTCGTCCATGGCGATCGGCACCATGAGCTCGACCTCCATCTTCACGTTGTCGCCGGGCGAGCACATCTCGACGCCGCCGAGCAACTTGGTCGACCCGGTGACGTCGGTCGTCCGGAAGTAGAACTGCGGACGGTAGCCGGCGAAGAACGGCGTGTGGCGGCCGCCTTCCTCCTTCGACAGCACGTAGACCTCGCACTCGAACTTCTTGTGGGGCTTGATCGAACCGGGCTTGGCGAGCACCTGGCCTCGCTCGATGCCGTCGCGGGCGACGCCGCGAAGCAGGCAGCCGACGTTGTCGCCGGCCTGTCCGCTGTCGAGCACCTTCTTGAACATCTCGACGCCGGTGACGGTCGTCTTCTCGGCCTTTTCCTTGAGGCCGATGATCTCGACTTCGTCGCCGACCTTGACCAGGCCGCGCTCGATGCGGCCCGTCGCGACCGTGCCTCGGCCTTCGATCGAGAACACGTCCTCGATCGCCATCAGGAACGGCTTGTCGAGCTCGCGAACCGGCTCGGGGATGTAGCTGTCGACCGCGGCGAGCAGGTCCGCGATGCACTGGTTCTTGGCCGGGTCGGCCGGGCTGTCATAGGCGGGCTTGCCGGCGCCGCGGATGATCGGCACCTCGTCACCGGGGAAGCCGTACTTCGTCAGCAGTTCGCGGATCTCCATCTCGACGAGGTCGAGGAGTTCCGGATCGTCGACCAGGTCGACCTTGTTGAGAAACACGACGAGCGCCGGCACGCCGACCTGCTTGGCAAGCAGGATGTGCTCGCGGGTCTGCGGCATCGGGCCGTCGGCCGCGCTCACCACCAGGATGGCACCGTCCATCTGGGCGGCGCCGGTGATCATGTTCTTGATGAAGTCGGCGTGGCCAGGGCAGTCGATGTGGGCATAGTGACGCTTGTCGGTCTCATACTCGACGTGGCTGACGGCGATGGTCACCGTCTTCGTTTCGTCGCGCACCGTGCCGCCCTTGGCGATATCGGCGTAGCTCTTGGCGACGGCCAGGTTCTTGGCCGCCTGCACGGCGACCAGCGCGCCCGTCAGCGTGGTCTTGCCATGGTCGATGTGTCCGATCGTGCCGACATTGACGTGGGGCTTTGTCCGCGTGAACGAGTCCTTTGCCATGCTTTACTCCCTCGGTCTTCCTCTCTGGTGGCTGCAGGCGGCCGCCTGCTTCGGTTGTGAATCTCGAAAACGGTGAATCGGGAAACGAGTCTTGAAAACGTCGTCTGCTGTGAGCGGCCCTGTGCTGCCGGGGCGTTGCCCGGCCGCACGACGGGGTTGCTCGACGAACGGTGGTCGCCGGGCAGAACCGCTCGGGCCAGGTTTTGTACGAAAAAAAAGCCGGTTTGTCTTGGGCCTGTCGTCTGGCGGCCGTTTTTTTGGGGTGCCGCAGTCGGACAGCGGCCCGGTCGAGGGCTGCCGGCGGCGGGAGGGGGGAAAGCTGCTGATGGGACTTGAACCCATGACCTCGTCCTTACCAAGGACGCGCTCTACCAACTGAGCTACAGCAGCGGAAGTGTGTCGGGCAGGCGGGCCATCGGCAGGGGGCGGCGGACAACTTGAGGCGACTTTGCGAAGACCGGCCTAAGGATGCTTGGTGGACTGCTTGCGGGCGAGGTTCGTGCCGGAGCGAATCTCGGCGATCGACCGTCCGCAGGCGGCAAAAAGCCGGCAAACAGGCCGAAAGCGGGTAGAGGGAATCGAACCCTCGTCTTTAGCTTGGAAGGCTATTGCTCTACCATTGAGCTACACCCGCATGCATTGAGCAACTCCCGCTCGGAGCCGCACCGCCGACAGCCATCCCGCGACGGCCGCCGCGAGCCCGGGGGGCACGCGTGGCAATGGGGAGTGCAGGATTCGAACCTGCGAAGGAAAAATCCATCAGATTTACAGTCTGACCCCTTTGACCGCTCGGGAAACTCCCCGCACTTGCCGGCCCTGAGTCGGGGTGGGCAAGGCGAATGATCTGTGGCATGCGTGCCGTCACGGCTCGGTTTCGGGCGGCCATCTGGATGGCGTCGGTGCGGATCGGTGCGGCTGCCCGCCGGCAGCGGCTGAAATTCTCCTGGATAAGGATCTGCGGTCGGAATGAGGAATCGGAGCGGGTGCGAACGGACAGTTTCTGAAACACCGCGAGTCCCCCGCGTGGGAGGACGGCTGAGCTAGCGGCGGGAGTTGAACCCGCAACCTGCTGATTACAAATCAGCTGCTCTGCCAGTTGAGCTACGCTAGCGGTGGGGAAAACCGCGGAAAACTCTCTATGGTACGCATTCGCCACGCCCGTGCAAGACGGCTTGAAGCCGCGCCGCTCAGGAAAACGACAGCTCCAAGACCGAAAAATCATCATTGAAATCGTCCCGAGCCGCCGCGGCACGGATGCGTTCCAGCAAGGCATCGAGCCGAGCCTGATCCCTCGCAGGAGGGGATTTGGCTGCGGCGGCGAACGCGTCGAAGCCCCACATGTTGCCGTCCGGTTTGAGCACCTCGAAGCCGCCATCGCTCGCGATCAGGAGCCGGCTCCCCGGCGGCACATGGGCCTCTGCGGCTCCGTAGGACAGGCCTTCGACCGCGCCGATCAGCGGCCCGTCCGAGGCGAGCCGGGCGCCGCACGCGCGGGTCGGGGCCGGGCCGGTCGGGGCGGTGGGTTCGAACAGCAGCGCCGGGGGATGCCCGCCGCCCGCCCAGCGGATGGTTCGCGTCGACAGGCGATACACGCCGTACCAGATCGTGAAAAACATGTCATTGTGCCGTTCCATCGGAAACGCCCGGTTCAGCGCGGCCAGCACGGCCCCGGGGTCGCGGAAGTCGGTCTGGGGCAGCGCCTCGCTCCGCAGGGCGTTGAGCGCCGAGACGCTCAGGAGGGCGGCACCGACACCGTGGCCGCAGACGTCGAGCAGGTAGCAGGCAAGGTGATCGTCGTCGATCGCGTGGTACCCGAACGCGTCGCCCCCGAGTTCCGCTGAGGGGACGAATCGCCAATCGAGATCGACCGGGCCGATCCGTTGCGGGGGCGGGAGGAGTGAGCGGACGTACTGGGCCGCGGCGGCCAGATCGTTGGCGAGGACTTGGCGGCTCGCCTCGAGAGCGCGGAATGCCTCGTTGCGCTCCACCAGGGCGCGGTAGCCCCGGGAGTGGTGGCGGAGGCGGGCCAGCAGTTCGAGACGGTCGGGAAGCTTGACGAGGTAGTCGTTCGCCCCGCGGGCGAAGGCCTCCGCCTTCACGGCGGGTTCCTCCTTCGTCGAGAGCACGATGATCGGCACCTCCCTGAACCGCGGGTCGGCCCGGAACCGTGAGACCACGTCGAGCCCGCCCACCACGGGCATGACGAGATCCTGCAGGATCACGGAGGGGGCGACTTCCGCCGCGGCCTCCAGAGCGGCCGAGGCATCGCGGCAGAAGTGAAAGGCGACGTCGTCCTCACCGGCCAGCAGCCGGCGCACCGCCTCGCCGATGATCGGCTGGTCGTCCACCAGCAGGACGGTGGTGCCGGGCTTCTCGGTGGGGGCGGTGGGGGCCTGGGGCATGCCGGTCTGCCTCGGGGAAGAGAAGCTCCGATCCTAGCAGACCGTGGAACAACCGCGCCGGACACCCGACGCGGCGTGCGGCGACGGGGGACGCCCGCGCCGTTTCCGCCGGTCGACCCGGGGGGCACAGGCCGGGCATGGCGTTGCCGGGGAACAGCGAGCGGACAGCTCGTGAAGACCCGGGATCGCCCGGCGACTCGTCATTTCCTCTTGGGGCGGCAGGAGGGGGATGCGGCGAGTGAGAAGACGAGCACTTCCTCGCCGGTGATCGTGGAGATGTCGTGATGCACGCTGACGAGCTTCACGCCCGCCGCATCCTCCACGATCGACTCGAGCCGGGAGCGGCCTGTGGCGACCATGTGGTTCCGCACCTGCTTGAGCAGGCTGCGGCCGTTGCCGCCGTCATGGCCAACGCCGTTGCCGGCGCCGTTGCCGGTGCCGGAGTCTGCGCCGTCGCCGCCCGTGCCGTTACCGTCGCCGGAACGCGGCATGAGCAGTTGCCGCTCCGCCGGCGTCAGCACCCCCTGCAGCCGCACGACCATCAGTGAACCCACCAGGTGCGCGTGGATGTCGCGCGGCCCCCGCCCCAGGAAATCCTGCTGGAACCTGGATATGCCGTCGCAGACGGCGGCCTCGATTTCGCCTTGGGATTTCAATCGCTACCTCACAACGTGAAAGCTCATGACGAAACAGCTCGGGGTGGCTCGCTTCGCGCTCTGGGCGGCCGGCGGCCGGTCGCAGCCCTGCGACTGGGCGTCGGCCTTGGCCCGCTGCCCGTTAGCGGCGACGGATCGTCTCGCCGTCGACCGTCGTGGGCCTCGGCCTGGCGGCGCCGTTACCGTCGCCGTTCGCTTCACCGTTGCAGATGCGATCCCACACCTCGCGCCGGTGGATCGGCATCCGCGTGTCGGCCTCGAATCCGAGCCTGACCCGTCCGCCCTCGATTTCCAGGATCGTGATCTCGAGGACGACCTCGAGATCCTCAGGCCGACCGATCACGACGCTTTCGCGATTCTTCCTCGTCAGCACCAACATGGGGCACCTTCTTCATGGTTGCGGATCCTTCCAGGCAGATTCCTTCGCGGACGGCTCCGTTGCCGCCAGCTCCATCCGAATACGGGGGCACGTGCACGTGAGCCTGCAGGGTCGCATACAGCTGGCCGTGCGCGGGATCGCTCTGCAGATGATCGTTGACCGGCACGCCCAGGGTGGGGAGCGGCTGGCCGAGCAGGAAAAGCTCCACGCACGGGCCGGTCGTGAGCGTCTTGAACACGCTGCCGGTGCCGGCATCGACGTGGGCCAGCGCTCCGCGGAGTTCGACGCCGGTGTGGCACCGCACGTGATTCCGCAGGGAATCGAGCGATTGATCGAACAGGTACTGGTGGAAATCCTCCACGCGAGCCGAACCGGTCGCTTTGGTGGCCAGACGTCGCTCGACGGCGGAGAGGGACTCGTGCAGGCAGACGACCATCCAGCCGTTGTGCGACACCACCATGACGCTCCGCGGAGCGCGGCCCAGCAGCAGGTGTTCGAACGAACCGGCAGCCTGCGCCACCTGCCTGGCCAGGCGGTCGTCGCTGGGGCGGCTCATGAAGGGGTGTCTCATGAAGTCCTCGGGGGCGGAGTCGCGTCCTGGCCGGGAGTCACCGGCGTGGAGTGGCTGGCGTGAAATGCTGTAAAGCGGCAAAAACGGGGTGCAAAAACAAAAAAAGCCGGCGGGAGAGAACGCCTGAGGGCACTCTCTCTCGCCGGCTTACGCTTCGTCGGACCTTCCGGACCCAGGCCGGAATGCCCCGCGACTCGTCTTCCGTCAGTGATGGTTTCGTGGCCGAAAGCGTCTTCAGCGACGATTCCGACATCCAACGCGACCGAATTATAGAGCGCGATCAAGTGAACGCAAGTGCTTTGCGCAAGATGGGTCGCCTGGGTTGTTTGTGCGTGGCGGTGTGGTGCGTGATCAACTCGCCATCGATGCGCGACGCTTTGGCTCCTTGCTTCACACGCGACAGCCGTAGGGCGCCAGATTTTTTGAAGCGCCGCGAACTCGCTGGACGAAACACTCCATCAGATCCCCTCTTGAGAGGGGATGTCGGAGCTGCTCTTGGTTGCCGGAGGTTCGCCATGTCCTCGATCGATGCGCTCAAGTCTCAAGGGGAGATCGAAGCGGCGGTCTGCGACGCGGTGGCCCGGTTCCAGCAGGAGTACATGGGCCGCGGGCCACGGCATGTCCACACCCATCTCATCGACAACAAACTCTTCATCCATCTCGACGGCGTGCTGACCGCGGCGGAGCAGCGGCTGATGGAGTCGCATGGCAACGGCGACCGCCGGGGGGCGGAACTGCTCAAGCAGTTTCGCAGCTATCTGGTGCTGGCGGGCAAAGCCCTGCTGGACAGGCTCGTCCACGAGGCCACTGGCGCGCAGCCGGTGAGTGTGCATCACGACATCAGCCCCGCCACGGGCGAGGAAGTGCTCGTGCTTACCCTCTCCGCCGCGCCCCGCTGTCGCGGCCGTGGGCCGGCGGGCGAGCGGCGGCGGAGCGGCGGCCCTTTCCCCTGATCGCCCCGGGGGGTTCCTATCCCAGTCGGTGGCCGAGGGCGTTCGGCGCATCGAGCCATCGGCGGTGCGGGCGGGGGGGTACGGACTTCCGGCCGGCCGCCGGTGGCCTCGACGCCCGGGTCGACCACGGTCGATCGCCAAACGGCCGGTTTGCAGGATTCGCGGTACGGAAGTTGAATGGGGGCGGCGTCGCCGTGGCGACGACCATTCCCTCCGGAGCCCGCTCGGGCGGGTGCCTTCCATGGCGAAGCGAGCAGCGGCCGGCGGCCGCAAGGGGTTCGAGAGCCCGACCGACATCGAGGGCCTCGGGGTCTTGTACCTGGGCCGGAGGGTGGCCGCGGACGGAAGCGAGTCCGCCCCGCTCCTGGTGGACGCCCGCCGGTTCACGACGCATGCCGTCTGCGTGGGCATGACGGGCAGTGGCAAGACGGGGCTGCTCATCGACCTGATCGAGGAGGCGGCCATCGACGGCATCCCCACGCTCGTCATCGATCCCAAGGGGGACCTGGCGAACGTGCTGCTTTCGTTCCCGTCGCTCGCGGCGGCCGACTTCTTGCCCTGGCTCGAGGCGGATGCCGCGAAGCGGGAGGGCATTTCGCTCGAGGAACTCGCCGAACGGACGGCGAAGAAGTGGTCCGAGGGGCTCGCCGCGAGCGGGCAGTCGGGAGAGCGGATCCGTCGGCTCCACGAGGCGGTCGACATGGCGGTCTTCACGCCAGGCAGCCGGACCGGTCGGCCGCTGGCGATGCTCGAGAGCCTCGATCCTCCGCCGGCGCACGTGCTCGACGACGCGGAAGCCCGCCGCGAGCGGATCGAGTCGCTGGTGTCGGGCATCCTCGCCCTCGTCGGCATCGATGCCGAGCCCGGCACCAGCCGGGAGCACGTGCTCCTCTCGACGATCGTCGACGCGATGTGGCGGAGCGGCCAGAAGCTCGATTTCGGGGCGCTCGTGCGGGCGATCCCCGCGCCGCCGATCGAGCGGGTGGGCTTCCTCGACCTGGAAAACTTCTATCCCGCGGGCGAGCGCTTCCAACTGGCCGGCCGGCTCAACACCGTCGCGGCCGCGCCCGGCTTCGACGCCTGGCTCGAGGGGGAACCGCTCGATGTGGGCAGGCTGCTCTGGACGCCCGCCGGCAAGCCACGGGTGGCGGTGGTCTCGATCGCGCACTTGAGCGACGCGCAGCGGATGGCCTTCGTGACGCTCCTCGCCGGGCAGACCGTGGCCTGGATGCGGACGCAGGGGGGCACCTCGTCTCTCAAGGCGCTGTTTCTGATGGACGAGGTCTTCGGCTACCTCCCGCCGACCGCCAACCCGCCGAGCAAGACGCCGCTCCTCACGCTCCTGAAGCAGGCCCGCGCCTACGGGCTCGGCGTGGTGCTCGCCACGCAGAATCCGGTCGACCTCGACTACAAAGGCCTCTCGAACGCCGGCACCTGGTTTCTCGGCCGGCTGCAGACCGCGCGGGACAAGGCCCGCGTCCTCGACGGCCTCGAGGGGGCGGCCTCGACCGCCGGACGCTCGTTCGACCGCGGGCGCGTCGACCGGTTGCTCTCCGGGCTCGAGCAGCGGATGTTCCTCATGCACAGCGTGCACGAGGAGGAGGAGACGGTGTTCCGGTCGCGGTGGACGATGGCCTACCTGCGCGGACCGCTGCTGCGAGAGGAGATCCGCCGCCTCACGCAGGGAGCCGGCCAGGGAGCCGGCGGCCCGGTAGGGGCCGCCGGCTCGCCGCCGGCCGTGCGCGGCCTTTCGCCCGAGCGGGAGCCGCGCGGCGGCACGCGGCCGCTCCTGCCCCCCGGCGTCCGCGAAGTGTTCCTGGCGCCACGGCATGCGGTGGCTGCGGACGAGGCGGTGCTCTATCGCCCGCATATCCTCGGCCGCGCCCGCGTGCGGTTCGCGAAGGCGACCGCCCGCATCGACGTCGGCCGCGAGATCTACTGCCTGGCGCCCGCGGGCGACTCCGTCGGCGAGTCGGCCTGGGAGCAGGCCGAGCAGTTCACCGAGCCTCCGGAGATCGAGCCCGCGCCACGCGACGGCACCTTCGCCGCGCTGCCGGCGGCGCTCGCCGGTCCCAAGGGCTACGCGAGCCTGGCCGCCGCGCTCAAGGCCCACCTCGGCCGCACCTCGCGGCTCGTGCTGCACGCCGCGCACGAGATCGATGCGGTGTCGCGGCCGGGTGAGACCGAGGCGGAGTTTCGTGTGAGGATCGGGCAACAGGTGAAGGAGTGGCGCGACGAGGAGCTCGACCGGGTGCGCGAGAGGCACGCGGCCAAGCTGGCTTCGCTCGCCGAGCGGATCGAACGGGCCCGGCAGAAAGTGGAGCGGGAGCGGGCCGAGGCCAAGAACCAGTCGATGCAGACCTACGTGTCGATCGGCTCGGCGGTGCTCGGGGCGCTGCTGGGCCGCAAGGCGGCCAGCTCGACGAACATCGGCCGGGCAGCGACCTCGATGCGGGCGGCGAGCCGCTCGGCCCGCCAGCAGGCCGACGTCGTCCACGCGGAGGAGAGCCTGGCGACGCTCGAAGACCGTCGCGCGGTCCTGGAAGCGGAGGTGGCCGACGAGCTCGAGCGGATCCGGCTCGGATCGAGCCCTGAGCGGATCGTGCTCGAGGAGATCGAGATTCCGGCCCGCAAGACCGACATCGCCGTCGACGAGGTGGTGCTGGCCTGGGTACCGGAGGAGCCGTTCAGCAGCGGCGGCCGGTCGTCGCGGCCCGGGACCGCCGGGGCCTGGCGATGACCCTGGCACCGCGGCGGGCGATCGTGCTGGTCGACTGCCCCGACGAGGTCGGGCTGATCCACCGGATCACCGGCGTGATCGGTCGGCATGGCCTCAACATCGAGGGGAATCAGGAGTTCGTCGACACGGACGCCGGGCAATTCTTCTTTCGCGCCGAAGTGGCGCCGGGCGCCGCCGACGCGGTCGCTTCCGAAGACGGCCGGCTGGCTGCGGAGCTCGCGGCCACCTTGCCCCGGTCGGCACGGGTGCGGGTCACCCATGCCGACCGGCGGCCGATCGTGGTCTGCGTCGGCCGCGAGCCCCATTGCCTCGGCGAGCTGCTGCTGCTCGACGCGGTCGGCGACCTCCCCGGCCGGATCGTCGCCGTCGTCAGCAATCACGATACGTTGCGGGGGCTCGTGGAGCGGTTTGGCCTGCCGTTCCAGCACGTTCCCGTGCCCGAAGCCGACGGACGGGAGCGGGCCCGCGAGGAGCACGAGGCGGCGCTGGCCGCGGCGATCGACGCCCACGCGCCCGCGTATGTCGTGCTCGCCCGCTACATGCGGGTGCTCTCGGAGGCCTTCGTGGGGCGGTATCCGCACCGCATCGTCAACATCCATCATTCGTTCCTGCCGGCATTCGCGGGGGCGAGCCCCTACCGTCAGGCGCATGCCCGCGGTGTGAAGATCATCGGGGCGACGGCCCACTTCGTGACCGCGGAACTCGACGACGGCCCGATCATCGCCCAGGACGTCATCCACGTCGATCATCGCTTCACTCCCGAGCGGATGGCGCAAGCGGGCCGCGACGTGGAGAAGCTCGTCTTGGCCCGCGCGGTGCGGCTTGTCCTCGAGGAACGGGTCTTCCTCCACGGCCGCCGCACCGTCGTCTTCGCCTGACGCCTGGCTCTGGCTCTGGCACCGTGGCGACACCTTTTTTCAACGTGTCGAATCCGGCCGGCCGAGGCACCGGTGCGGGGCCGCCGAAGCGTCAGTCGGCGAGCAGGTCGCGGAGCGCCGCGATGGCCCGGCTGCGGAGCCGCGACACCGTTCCCTCGCACACCTGGATCGTGTCGGCAATGATGGTTTGGCTCTTGCCCGCGAGCAGCAGTTCGATCACCGACTTCTCCCGGGGCGGCAGGCGCTTCACGGCGTCGCGCAGCCGATTGCAGAGGTCGTCGAGCGGCTGCGGCGCCGAAGTCTGCTGCGCCGCCAGTGATCGCTCCAAGCGATACGTCGCGGTACGGTCGAGCTGCGAGAAGAGCAGCGCGTGGCGGGAATGACGCCGCCGCGACCGGGCCAAGTCGTAGGCGCGGTCGCGCGTGAGCCAGACGACATAGGCCTCGCCGGGGTCGCCCGCCTCCGGCTGGTGCTGCGGCGGCGCGACGAAAGGCGCTACCGGCCGCTCACCATGCGTTCCCGGCAGGCGGCGCAAGTGATCGAGCACGAGTGAGAGCGCCTCGTCACGCGCCGTAGGGTCGAGTATGCCGTGGCGCCGCAGCGCACAGCGGGCGATCCGTTCCACGAGCGGCGTGACCGCGGTGACCAATCTCTGGAAGCACTCCGGATCGGCCTTTTGCTGCCAGGACAGCAGCAGAGCCCCGATGTTGGCCGATGCGATTTCGTGCCGCGGCGACGCGCCCGCCGGAACGACCGCCCGGTGCGGCTTTTTCGCATCGCCGGCGCGCGTGTGATGGTCACGCATCACGATTGCCCCCCACCGGTTGCTGTCGGGATTCCAGCGAGCACGGATCGGGAGAGCGTCTGCCGCGAGTGACGGGCCTCACCGATCGTCGTAGCGACGCAAGTATGGAGAACGTGGAGGCACCCTTGGTCGGGTGTTGCGGCGACACGGTGCTGTTTGAAGAACAGCGAATCTGGCGAAAAGTCTGGCGATCGCGCAAGAAGTTCTGTCCGAAGGCGTATCCTTGCCGAGGGGGGTGTCTCGTCCATTCGATCCCCAGCAACGGAGTGCACCATGGCGTTCAGCCTGGCGTGCTGCGCCGATGTCCTGTCCGGACAGCGGCTGCGGCATCATGTCGATCAAGAGCAGCAGGTCATCCGGCTCGTCTTCGTGACGCGCAGCTATCGGAATCTCCGCGGCGAGCGGCTGCTCATCGCCCAGCTCACCACGCCCGACGAGGGGCGGCGGTGCCGCATCGCCGTGGAAAGGGCGTTTGCGGCGGGAGAGAGCCCGGAGAAGACCTGCCTGCGGCTCTGCAGGGCCGCAGCCGAGACGCCGTTGGTCGGCGTCGAGTTCGACGCCGACTTCGAAAACGTTCGATTGGTGACGGAGGTGGTCGTCGAGGATGGCTCGGTCACCCGGCGGCAACTGCTGGCGATGATCGACGCGGTCGTCGGCGCCGCCGAATGCTGGCAGACTGTGGTCGCGGATACGTCGCGATCCCCCGCCGAGGCCGTCAGCCGGAGGTCCGGCCGCAGGCGGGCGGCCTGAGGAGTGGATGCGGCGCCGTCGGGCAGCCGGCGCGGCGGCTTTTTTGTGCTTCTGTGCGGACTGGCCGAGTGGAGGGCAAGGACATGCGGAGCGGCGTTTTGGCGAGGCAATGCGACGTGCGATCATCGGGGCGTGACCAACGGTGCTGTCTTCGGGGGGATGATAATGTCACTGGTCGGGCGGGCCGTTCCGACGTGTCGTGCGAAGGGGTGGTTCCTGCTCGTCCTCGCCCCCCCCCTGCCGCCAGCGGGTGGGGGGGATGGCCAGTGCCTGGCCTGTACCACTCCACCACCGATGCTCACCACCGATCATGCCCCGACACTTCTCGCGTCACGAGCAGTTCCTCCGCATCTTCGCACTTCTTGAAATCCTCTGCTCGACCCGACAGCCGCTCGACGACCAGACCCTCATCAGCCAGCTCAAGGAGCGGCTCGGCCTGACGCGGCTTTCCACCCGGACGCTCCACCGTGACTGCGATTTTCTCCTCACGTGCGGCTACGCAATCGACCATTCGCAACTGCCGGGTGACCGCCGGTACGGCTGGCAAATGGTCAAGGATGCAGCGGGAAAGCAGCTGCCGCCGGAGCCCCTGACGCTCCTCGAGCTCGTCGCCTTCTCCGTGGCGCAGGATCTGCTGCGCTCGCTCGGGGGCACCGTCCTCTGGACCGGCATGGAATCGCTGCGAGGCAAGATCGAGCGGGGCGTGTCCGCCGGGATGCGGGAGCGACTCGCCGAGGCCAGGCGCGTGTTTCGCGTGGAAGGTGTGGATGCGTCGCGTTACGCCGCCCGCCCCAGGCTCCTCTCGACATTGAGCGCGGCCATCGTCGACTGTCGAGAGATCGAGATCGAGGCGCGGGGCGACGCGGGCGAGATGGTCCGCCGCCGGCTGCAGCCGCATCAGCTCGTCATCCGCCTGCCGGCGATCCAGTTGGTCGGGTTCGCTCCCGAAGCCGCGAGCGACGCGGAGCCGCTGCTCGTGGACATCGAACGCATCGAGCGGGTCGCCCCGCTCGATACGACCTTCGCACCCCGTCCGCTGCCGGGGTAGAGCTTCGCCGCGCGCGGGGGGAACACGCCGCTTGGCTCCCGGTCATTCCATTAGCCCGAGGTCCTCGTTGTAGCCCTCTTGCACGACCCCGTTTTCGCTGCGCTCGTGCGTCGCCATGTGGTCGGCGAACCGGGCGAACCCGTCGGTGGCATCATTCCAACTCGAATCGGTGAAGGGCTCGGCCGCGAGCCGCTCGATGACCGTGTCGAGTTCCGCGAGCAGCAGCGGGTGCTGACCGACGATTTCCCGCACGGCGGACGAGAGCCTGGGCACCCGCGCGACGGCCTCCTCCAGGAAACCGCCCCGCTCCTCCTGCAGGAAATGCTCGGCAAGATGGGCCCGCAGGCCGCGGAGACAGTCGAGCACGTGTGCCCGCTGCTCCGGCACCGGCGGCCCGGACGCCGCGAAGGCCGACCGCACGGAGGCCATGAGATTGAAGAGATCCCGGTGCTCGGCCAGCACATGGCTCAAAATCACGGGATCGGAGCGGTCGATCGAAGCCATCGCGAGTCCTCCTGGCGGCGCCGCCCCTGCGTCCGCTGATCATTCCAACGGTATGCTGCAGAGGCTTTCGTGGGCGGCTCCGGCGCATCGTGCCCGGACGGGCCGCGACCGCTGGATGGCGGACACTTTGGCGGACGCGCCGGCACACCGCGGCGACTCGAGGCGATCGACATGATCGAGCACGCGACGTCGAACCCACCTACGGCGGCGCCGCCTGGACCGTGGCAGGGACCGTTTCACGCGCGGGCCGTGCTCGTCGGCGCGGGGATCGACCTGGCGTCGCTCGGCTCGACCGACCGCTCCGGCGCCGCGCCGCTGACGGTGGAGCTGGTCGGCCCGCTGACCGGCAGCGTGCGGGCGGCGTTCGAACGCGGGGGCGGCGTGGCCTTCCTCTTCCGCTATGGAGCGGCGGTCTTCTTCGACGCGGCGCCGGCGGGGATCACCGAATACCTCCGCCAGATCGGCCCCGCCATCCGGCAGCCGTTTCCGCAGGAGGAACGCGAGACCGAGCTGCTCGACATCCGGCTCGATCCCGGAGGCCGGGAGTCGCTCGAAGGCAACACGCTCGTGCTGGCCGACGCCTCGCTCGAGAAGCTGCAGCTCGTCGCCGACGTGATGGCGAAGAGCGTGTCGCTGGCGCATCACGAAAAGGGCATCGAGCGGCAGTTCGAGCGGATCGAGCCCTTCGCGGTGAACCTCGACCACTGGGGCCGCGGCGGCCGGGCCGCCCGCGAGCTGCTTGCCAACCTCGGCGGCGCGCTGCTCGCGGAGCATCGCGTCGTGGCCGGCACGCGTGTGGACGACTCGCCCGACCTGCTCTGGGACCATCCCGAGCTCGAGCGGCTCTGGGCGCGGATCCGCGACGAGTTCGAGATCCGGGAGCGGTTTGCGGCGCTGCACGGCAAGCTCAGCCTGATCTCGCGGACCGCGGAGACGGCGCTCGATCTGCTGCAGAACCGGCGGGCGCTGCGGGTGGAGTGGGCGATCGTGGGGTTGATCGTGTTCGAGATCGTGCTCACGCTCCTCCAATGGGCGTTGGGCGCAGGCCGGCACTGACTTCACGGCAAGGCTCGGCATCGTGCCGCCCTTGCCTCGGCCGGCCTCCGCCGGCTGGTGCTGACCCGGCCCTCCGGGCCTGGCTCTGGCTCTGGGCCACCGTGGCGACACGTTTTCAACTTGTCGAATCCGTGTAGACAAGCGCGCCGGTGAGGGGCCGCCCACGCCCCGTCACCGGACGTTCGCTCAGGGCATCCTGCCCTTCGCTCACTCGGATGCCGACGGCGCTTCGCCATCCTGGCTGCGCTTGTCGGCATACGCCGGCTCTCGGGGCATGGGCGGCCCCTCACCTCCCGGCTCCAGTTGGGCGCGCCGCGGGCTTGACGGGTATAAACGCGTGTCTCC
>JBJOKF010000219.1:0-16465 GCA_046046235.1 Planctomycetota bacterium
CTGCATCGCCGCGAGCGGACGCCGCCAGGGATCGGCCAGCCGCCACATCCCTTGCGACGTTGCCACGACCGCGCCCGGCTCGAACCGGCCGAGTGCCAGCGCGGACAGATCGAGCTGCCGCCGCCCCTCCGGGTAGGCGTCGTTGTAGACCTGGAAGCCGCGGTCGAACCGGAAACCATCGACTTCGTCGGTCGCCACGCGGCCGCCGACGCGGTCGGACTGCTCCACGACCCGCACGCTCCGGCCGGCCCGCGCGATCGCACGGGCGCAAGCCAAGCCCGCCAGTCCGGCCCCGATGACGACGACGTCGGTATCGGCTGCCATCACAGCGGCCGAACGACCGACAGGCTCCGCCAGTAGTCGAAGAGCGTCTCGATCGAGTTGACGCCGCCGCCCACGCCGCTCTTGTTCACGCCGCCGTAGGGCACGCCGTGCGGGAAGACGTTATGGGCGTTGATCCAGCTGTTGCCCGCCACCATCGACTCGGCGACCCGCGAGGCCCGGCCGAGGTCGCTCGTCCAGACCGAGTTGGCGAGGCCGTAGTCGGTGTCGTTGGCCATCGCGACCGCCTCCTCCTCGCTCGAGAAGCTGGCGAGGTAGGCGACCGGTCCGAAGATCTCCTCCTTGGCGGCGACGTTGTCGAGCGATCCGGCCAGCAGCGCCGGCTTCACGTAGAAGCCGTGATGCCCCGCGACATCCGCCGGGCCGCCGGCGAGGACCGCCTCGGCCCCCTGCTTCTGGCCCTTTTCGAGGTAGCCGAGCACCCGGTCGCGCTGCTTGGCGTTGACCACCGGTCCCATGCCGGAGCCGTCGGCAAGCTGGTAGCCCACCTTCACCTTCTGCATGCGGGCGCGGCACTCGTCGACGAACTGCTGGTAGATCGACTTGTGGACGAGCCAGCGGGTCGCGTCGCAGCAGACCTGGCCGGCGTTGAACGTGATCGCGTTGACGAGCTTCTGTGCCGTGTCGGCCACGTCGACGTCCTGAAACACGACCGCCGCCCCCTTGCCGCCGAGTTCGAGCTTGGCGGGCACGAGGTTGCGGCCGCAAGCCTCGCCGACGAGCCTGCCGACCTCCGGCGAGCCGGTGAACGACATCCGCCGGATGCCGGGATTGCCGGCGAGCGCCGCGCCGGTGACCCGGCCGGTACCGGGAACCACGTTGATCACCCCGTCAGGCAGGCCGATCTCACGGGCCAGCCGGGCGAGGTAGATCGCCGACAGCGGAGTGTCCTCGGCGGGCTTGATGACGACGGTGTTGCCGGCGGCCAGCGCCGGCGAGATGCCCCAGCCGATGAGCAGGAAGGGGAAGTTCCACGGGAAGATGAAGCCGCAGGCGCCCCACGGCTGCCGGAGCGTCCAGGCCTCGTGCCCGGCGACGGCGAGGACGTTCCGCCGCTGCACGTGCTGGGCCATGTCGGCGAAGTAGCGGAGCGTGTCGACGCAGTTCTGCACGTCGCCGAGCGCCTGGCCGTAGATCTTGCCGACGTCCAGCGACTCGATCTGGCCGATGATCGCCTTGTGCTTCTGGATGGCGTCGGCCAGCCGGTGGATGTGGACGCCCCGCTCGTTCGGCGGCATCGTGGCCCAGCCCGACTTCGCGAAGGCGTGGTTCGCCGCCTTGACGGCCTTGTCGACGTCCTCGGCCGTGAGCACGGCGAACTCGGCGAGCGGCTCGCCGGTGCCGGGGTCGAGTGTCGCCATCGTCTCACCGGTGGAGCCGGCCACGTCCTTCCCGCCGACGACGCCGCCGAGGGGCGCGGAGGCCAGGAACTTCTCGACTTCGGGCAACAGCGTGGCGGACGGAGCGGCGGTGGCCATGAATGGACTCCCCTCGAGAAGGAACGGTGCGATGACGAGGCCCCATCTTCGCCGCTGGAGGCTCGCCGCTGCAAGAGTCACAAGTCCGGTTGGCGGCGGGCATCGGTGCCCGACACAGCCCGCATGCCCTGGCCGGATTCGCCGGCCAGGCTGACCGGAATCGCGCAGCCCCGGAGGCCCTGGTACGATCTCGATGGAGGCTCACTCGAAGGAGTCGAAGGGAGGAGCGAATGCCGCCGATGACTCGTCGCCGGGCGGTTCAGTGGCTGGCCGCCGTCGCGGCCGCCGGTCATGCGCAGCGGGCCCGTGCGTCGCAGCCGGCAGGCGCGATCCGCGTGCTCGGCGTCAAGACGTCGTTCCAGGAGCACCGCTACCGCACTCCGTACAAGTTCAGCGGCGCGCCGGTCGATCGGGCGACGATCCTCGACGTGACGATCGACGCTGTCGGGGCCGACGGCCGGACGGTGCAGGGCTTCGGGTCGATGCCACTCGGCAACGTCTGGGCGTTTCCCACCCGCACGCTCCCCTACGACACGACGCTCGGCGCGATGAAGGCGCTGGCGACGCGGATCGAGACGATCCTCTCCGGCTGCGACGAGGCCGCCCATCCCCTGGAACTCGCGCACCTCCTCGAGCCGGCCTACAAGCGGGCCGCGGCGGAGGAATCGCGGGCCCGCGGCCTCGCCGAGCCGATTCCCGACCTCGCCATCCTCGTCACCGCGAGCCCCTTCGACGCGGCCCTGCACGACGCCTGCGGCAAGGCCCTCGGCCGCCCGAGTTTTCTCGCGCTCGAGCCCGCGCTCGTCGGCCACGATCTCTCCCGCTATCTCGGCGCCGACTTCCGCGGCGGCAATCTCCAGGAGTCGATCCGCCCCGCGCCCGCGGCCCGCGTGCCGCTGTTTCACTCCGTCGGCGGCTCCGATCCCGTCCGCCCGGAGGACGTCGCCGAGCGGCTCGACGACGGGCTGCCGCAGAGCCTCGCCGACTGGATCCGCTTCAATGACCTTTTCCGTCTGAAGATCAAGCTGCAGGGCGAGGGCCTCGATCGCGACGTCGCCCGCACGCTCGCCATCGACGAGGTCGCCCGCGCCGCCAAGCCGCAGGCCGACTGGAAATACTGCTGCGACTTCAACGAGGCCTGCCCCGACGTCGACTACGTGCTTGCGTTCCTCGCCCGGGTGCGGGAGCGGTCGCCCGCCTGCTTCGAGGCGATCCAGTACGTCGAGCAGCCGACCTCGCGCAACCTCCGCGCCCTGCCCCGCGTCGACGTGCATGCCGCCAACAAGCTCCGCCCGATCGTCGTCGACGAGGGGCTCACGAGCCTGGAGACGCTGCTCGAGGCCCGCGACCTTGGCTACACGGGTCTGGCCCTCAAGGCCTGCAAGGGCCAGACCCACGCGGTGCTCATGGCCGCCGCGGCCCGCAAGTACGGCATGTTTCTCACGGTGCAGGACCTCACCTGCCCGGGCGCGGCCCTCGTGCACTCGGCGGCGATCGCCGCCTGGGTGCCGGGCACCGCCGGCCTCGAGGCCAACGCCAGACAGTACATGCCGGCCGCGAACGCCCCCTGGGCCGACCGCTTCCCGGGCCTCTTCCGGATCACCGACGGCACGCTCCACACCGACTGCCTCGCCGGCCGCCCGGGCCTCGGCGCGACATGATCGACTGGCTTCACGCGAACGCTCGGCCTCCTGCCGCCGTTCGCTTCGCGAGCCTCCGCTCGCTGGTGCGCACCCGGCCCTCCGGGCCTGGCGCTCATGAACGGCTTGGCTGCTGACTATCCGGTAGGTGAGGTGCCGCCCGCGCCGCGAGAGCCGGCGTATGATGACGAGCGCAGGCTGGAGGCCGAAGCGAAGTCAGCATCCGAGTGAGCGGAGGCCCGGAAGGCCGACGCGAACGTCCGGCGACGGGGCGTGGGCGGCACCTCGCCGGCGCCCTAGCAACTCGGCTTCACGTGAACGCTCGGCATCCTGCCGCCGCTCGCTGGTGCGCAACAGGCCCTCCTGGCCTGGCGCTCTGGTTTTGGAGCGGTGGCAACTGAACGCCGTCAGCCGACGTTCCGCGCCACCCATTCACCCGCCGCCAGGCCGCTCGCGGCGGCCCCCTCCACGCGTGGCCCCGCGAAGGCGTCGCCGCAGACGACGACCGGCGGCGCGGTCCGCGCGACGAGGAACGGCTGCGGCAGGACCGTCACCGGCGTCGCATACCGCCAGCGGTGGAGCGACCGCTCCACCACCGCCCGCGCCGGATCGCCGTCGATCCACCGGGCGACCCGCGTCGTGAGCGCCGCAGCGACCTCGTCGGGGGGCGTATCGAAGTGCGTTCGGCTGAAGGCCGCCGAGGCGTGCACCGTGAGGGCGGGCACGGGAGAGATCCCCTTCTGAAAATTGTCGGCCAGCCAGGCCACGTCCCCCGATGCACACTGGATCCCGCCGGGCGGAGGCACCCGGCTGGGCCGGTCGAGCACGAGCATGAGCGCGAAGCAGGGATCGTAGGTGATCCCGGCGAGCCGCTGCGCGGCCTCGGGCTCGAGCTCCGCGCCTTGCAGGAGCGCAGCCGCCTGCGGCACCGGAGCCGTCACGACGACCGCGGCCGCATCGATCGTCGTGGGCCGGTGCGCCGACGTGCCGCCGACCGCGACGTGCAGTCGCCCGCCGGCGACCCGCATGC
This sequence comes from Planctomycetota bacterium, assembly GCA_046046235.1. GTDB lineage: Bacteria > Planctomycetota > Planctomycetia > Pirellulales > UBA1268 > CAMCQY01. The sequence continues at coordinate 4,491 of JBJOKF010000219.1, forward strand.
CGACGACCGGCGTGTCCGCGAGGATCGCACACCGGTCGGGAGCGATGCCGCCGGCGAGCCACTTGGGCAGATCGGTCATGCCGCCCGTGCCCCGATACCGAGGATGCCCGTCCGCAGCCGGCTCGACCGCCGCCTCGCTGTCCGCGGCCTGCGCGAATCCGTCGCACCAGCGGCCCACCGCTCCGGCCGCCGTCGCCGCAGTGACCAGGTCCCCGAACGCATTCCCGCGCACGGTGAAGAACTGCGCCCCGTGGTCGCAGACGGCCCCGCCCAGCCGCCGGGTCGCCATCCGGCCACCGACCCCGCGGGACTTCTCCAGCACGACCACGCGCCGCCCCGCGCGGGCCAGCACGCCCGCGGCCGCAAGCCCCGCGATGCCGGCCCCCACGACCACGACGTCGGCCATGGTGCCGCTCGCCGGCGGCCGGTCGCCCGCGCGTGTCATGGCGCGAGCATCCGCAGCGGATCGGCCGTGCAGGGGATGCGGTGCGCCGCGAGCAGTTCGCCCGCCTCGACGCCCCCCATCATCCCGGCCGTCGCCGCCAGCGCCCGCACCCGCGGATAGACGTGCGCCTTCTCAGGGGGAAACTGCGAGCGGTAGCAGGCGATCGCCTCCATCTTCGTCTCGAGATGACCGGAGATGTCGACCACCAGCGGCCACTGGCCGTGCGGCACCTGCGGCACGCCGGCCAGCAGAAAGTAGCCGGCGAGCGCGGGCACGGTGTGGACCGGCAGGCCGTCGAACGTGTCGTCCCACTTCGTGAGCCGGGAATAGAAGACCGCGGCCTCGGTGATCGCGACCGCCTGCGCGTGGTCGGGCGACGCCAGCGGCGTCTTGTCGCCGAGCCCGAGCACGAGCCGCGGCCGCCAGCGACGAAACACCTTCGCCAGCGCGACGCGGACGGAGAAATCGTCGAACAACCTGCGGTTGGTAAAGCCGAGCTGCTCGCGGTGGACCACGCCGAGCACCTTGGCGGCCGCGGCGGCCTCGGCGAGCCGCTCGGCGGGGCCGCTCGACCGCGGCGTCGGCTCGCCGTCGGTGAGGTCGACGATGCCGACCCGATACCCGCGGGCGGCGAGCGCGGCCAGCGTCCCGCCGCAGCCGATCTCGACGTCGTCGGGATGGGCCCCGACGGCGATCACGTCGAGCGGCGGCGGGAGATCGGTCAAAAGACGCCTCCGGCGGCAGCCGCCTACGACGCGGGCTTGGTCGCCGCGATCAGGAAGATCGGGTTGATCGACTCGAACCGGATCCGGTCGAGCTGCTCGATGCCGCGGGCGATATTGATCATCCAGTACGAGGCGTCCCCGGCGCGGGACCGCAGCAGGGTGTGCACGGCGGCGAGGTTCTCGATGCTGTTGCAGGCGGTCACCAGGCGACCGCCCGCCTTCAGCCGCTTCCACGCCTCCTCCACGAGCATCGCCACGTCGCGGCCGCTGCCGCCGACGTAGATCGCGTCGGGGTCGGGCAGCCGCGACCAGGCTTCGGGCGCCTTGCCGAGCACCGCCCTCAGGTTCGTGACGCCGAACCGCACCGCGTTCTCCTGGATCAGCCGATGATCGTCGGAATCCATTTCGATCGCATGCACCGTCCCGTCGCGGGCGATCCGCGCCGCCTCCAGGCCGACCGATCCGCTTCCGGCACCGACGTCCCAGACCACGCTTGTCGGCGTCAGCCCGAGCTCCGCCAGGGCCATCGCCCGCACTTCCGCCGGCGTCAGGAGGCCCCGTTTGGGACGCGACTGCAGGAACGTGTCGTCCGGATTGCCGAACATCCGGGTGCCGATCTGGCCCGGCTTGTCGGGCGTCGGCACTTTGCGGACCAGGATCATCACGTTCAGCCCGCCGAACGACTCCTTGGCGATCTCGGCGAGGCTGCCCTGCGTCACCCGCTCGTCGGGCGAGCCGAGGTTTTCGCAGACGTAAGCCTGGAAGGAGTCGATGCCCTCGTCGAGGAGCGCCCGGGCGACGGCGGCCGGCGGCCACTGGTCACTCGTGAACAGGCCGACGGTGTCGCTCGTGCGGATCTTGTCGATCACCCGCTCGATCGACTGCCCGGAGAGGTTCGCGAGAAACGCCTCCTCCCACGATTCCTTCACGCGGGCGAACGCCAGCTGCATGCTGCTGACATGCGGCACGACCTCGAACCGATCCTTGCCGAGCTTCGCGCAGACGTACCGGGCGGTGCCGTAGAAGAGCGGATCACCCGACGCCAGTACGACGACCCTGCGACCGGCCGCCGCCTCGATCCGCTCGACCAGTTCCTCGAGCGTCGCCGCGGTGCCGAGCTTGCCGGCAAGCCCCGGCGGCAACATCGACGCACACGACTCCGGCCCCACGAGAAGGTCGGCGGCCTCGACGAGCCTGCGCGCATGGGCGGTCATCCCGTCGACACCATCGTCGCCGATGCCGACGATGTGCACTTTCTCCGGCCGCGGCTCGCCTGTGGACACCGGCCCTCCCTGGACGCTCACCGGCGATTCAGGCCTGGAACGAGCTGCCGCAGCCGCAGCTCTTCTTGGCGTTGGGATTGTTGAACGTGAAGCCGCGCTTCTCGATGCTGTCGTGGAAGTCGAGCGTCGTCCCGTCGAGGAACAAGTCGCTCTTCTTGTCCACGACCACAGCCACGCCGTGCTGCTCGCTCTTGCTGTCGGCCTTCGGATCCCAGGCGGTATCGAAGCCCAACGAATACTGGAACCCGCTGCAGCCGCCCCCCGCCACGCCGACCCGCAGCACCGTGGCCGGGTCGAGCTTTTGCTCGGCGATGATCTTCTTCACTTCAGAGGCGGCTTTTTCCGTGAGCGTGACCGACATGGCGTCAGGACTCCTGCGGGACCGGGTGCGGAAAGCGAAAACGCGCCGACAGCGCTGCCTCCAGTTTATCCTGACCGGCCGCGGAGGCAAAGATGTCTGCCGCCGTCAGGCCAAAGCCCGCAACCGGGGCACGCCGGCGGCGATTCTTGCGACGGCGACGTCGATCTCGGCTGCGGTGGTGAATCGCGACAATCCAAACCGCAGGGTCGCCCGGGCTTGGTCGGCGTCGAGCCCCAGCGCCGTGAGCACGTGGCTCGGGCGGGGCTGCTCCGCCGAGCAGGCGCTGCCGGAGCTCAAGCACAGCCCGTCGGCGTCGAGCGTCGCCAACAGCGACTGCCCGTCGACGCCCGCGACCCGCACGCTCAGGTTGTTCACGATCCGCGCCGGCCGTCCCGCGGCGTCGACCGCGTCGAGCGGCGGACCGTTGAGGGCGATGTCCGGCACGGTGGCCAGCAGTCGCTCCCAGAGCCGGTCGCGGAGTGACCGCATGCGGTCCGCCTCGTCGGGAAGTCCCTCGGCCGCCAGTCGGGCGGCCTCCGCCATGCCGACGATGCCGGGCACGTCGAGCGTGCCGCTGCGCAGCCCCCGCTCCTGACCGCCGCCGTGGACGAGCGGCTCGACCCGGACCACGCGCCCCTGCCGCCTCAGCCACAGGCAACCCACTCCCTTCGGTCCGTGAAACTTGTGCGCCGAGAAGCTCGCCAGGTCGGCGCCGAGGCCGCGCACGTCGATCGGCATCCGGCCCACGGCCTGCGCGCAGTCGACGTGGAGCAGCCCGCCTCGCGCATGGACCCGCTCGGCGATCGCCGCGATCTCCTGCACGACGCCGATCTCGTTGTTGGCGAGCATCACGGAGACGAGCGTGACCTCCGGCTCGATCGCCCGCTCGAGCTCCTCGAGCCGGATCCGCCCGGGCACGCCGGCCGCCCCTTGAGCCTCCACCGCCAGCCGCGTCACGATCGCGCCCTGCCGCTCGAGCTGCTCGCAGGGGTCGAGCACGGCGTGGTGCTCGGTGACGACGGTCACGATCCGCGGCGGCCCCGCCCCGCGGCCCAGGCTCTGCCAGCGGCGGATCGAACCGACGATCGCGAGGTTGTTGCTCTCCGTGGCGCCGCTGGTGAAGACGATCTCGGCGGGATCGGCGCCGATTGCCGCTGCGAGCGTAACGCGGGCCTCGTCCACCCGCCGCCGGGCCTCGCGGCCGGCCGCATGCGTGGCGCTGCCGGCATTGCCGTAATGGTCGGTCAGCCACGGCAGCATCGCCTCGAGCACCCGCGGATCGAGCCGCGTGGTCGCATGATTGTCGAGATAGATGACCGGATCGGTCGCGGTGGACTGCATGCCGGGATTCTACGCTCCGGCCGCCGTCGCCGCGGCAGCTCCCGGCCGCTCAGCCCACCGCGCCGCTGGCGAGGGCGTCGAGGGCGATCTGCGACCAGGTCTCGAACCGCTCCCGATCGGCCAGCAGACGGTCGAGCGTGTCGAATCCGCATTCCACGAGCTCGCTCTCCCGTGAGCTCACCTCCGGCCGCTCGAGCTCGAGGAGGTGCACGATCCCCAGGTGAACCCGGCCCACGGGTGTGGCGTCGTCGTTGATGAGTCCGACGCACCGCGCCGTCCATGTGCCTCCGATCGCCACCTCCTCGGCGAGTTCCCGCCGCATGCCGGAATCGTACGACGCATCGTCGCCATGCTCGCCGTCACAGCTCGAGATGTGGCCGCCGATGCCGACCGACCGTTTCGCCCGCAGCCGGGCCTCGCTCTGGCCGCCCCCGCGGGTGTAGGCGAAGTAGCGGGGCTGCCCATCGGCATCCCGCCAGGTGAGCACGCAGTAGGGAATGAGCTGCTTGAATGACGGATCCTCCTCGACGCTCGCCCGCGGCCGCCAGGAGGTGTGCCTCGGATCGAGCAGGAGCGGCAGGTAGGCGCCGGTGTCGGCGTGAAAGCCCTGAAACATCCCGGCCTGCTCGAGCAGCGACCGCGGCACGACGAGGACATCTTCCTGGGGAATGCTCATGCGACGGCTCCAAGGGGGCCGGTCGTTGTAATCCCTGCGCCGCGCGCTGCAAAGCCACGCCCCCCGGTTCGCCGAGCTTCCGGTCGTCGCACCAGTTTGGATGTCTCCTTCCCGGGGCGAAACGTTTTCCCTCTTGTCGAGCAGCACGACGGATTCGACGCGTTGAAAAACGTGTCGCCACGAGGGGACCAGAGCCAGAGCCAGACTCGGGGTCGGCGTCATTGGCTCGGGGGAGCGGTACTGGTCGGGGGCACGCGCAGCCGCCGGTGAACTTTGACTGCCAGAGTTGACCCACCACGCCCCTTGGAGTGAGGAACGTCAAAGTCCGCCGGCGGCGAGCATGAGCCCCGCCGGTGCCGCGGCGAGCTGCCAGCAGGCCACCCGGATTCGACGCGGTGAAAAAACGCGTCGCCACGAGGAGATCAGAGCCGGAACGGAAGCACGTTACGGCGTCAGGGCCGGAAGTCCGCAGCGATGCCCACCGGCGCTTGGGCGTGCAGACGGCCTCGTCACTGACGCAACCGGCCCGGCCTCACGGCGCGGGCATCAGCGCCGGCCACGCGGCTTCGAGCCGCGGCTTCGGCGGGATCTCGAGCGGCGTGCCCGGGGCGAGCGACACCCGCGGGTTGATCACGCGGTTCCAGGCGAACAGCGCCCGGTAGAATCGGCCATCGCCGTAGGCCCGCTCCGCCAGGTTCCACCACGAGTCGCCGGCGGCGGCCACATAGGTCGGGGCGGCCCCCGCGGGCGCGGTGGCCGGCGGCGGGGCGGCAGCGACATCCGGCCGCGGCGGCGGCGGTGCGACGGCGACATCGTGACTCGCGGCGGTCACGAACGGATCCCGACGCGGCGGCGGCATGGCTGCAGGGGACATGTCGACCGGAGCCGCCTCGGCGCCAGCCGGTGGGATCTCGTCCGCGTCGGTCACGATCTCCCGCGGCGCGAAGGCCGAGACCGCGGCGGGAGGCGGTTCGGGAAACGACTCGTCCGCCGTCGGCAGCGTCGGAGGGGCCGAAGCCATTTCGATCGGCGGGCGGGGCATGGGCGCGGCGTGCGCCGGGGCCGATGCGAAGGCGCCGGCGGAGATGTGTGCGTCGGCGGCCGCCTTGCCGCCGGAGAAGCTCGGCGGCTCGACCAGTTCGTGCGACTCGGCGAACGACTGATCGACGGCCACATCCGGCCCCGCGCCGACGGGCGGCCGGGGCACGAGCAGTTTCATCGACAGCACGCCGACGAACACGCCCGCCAGCGTGGCGAGCAGGGCCAGCAGCAGTTTTGTCTCGCGTCCCATCGGGCGATTCGGAGGTCGGGCGGGGGCGGCGGAGTGTCGTGAATCGGCTCGCCCGCCGCCAGCCCGATCCGCGACGCTCAGTCCGCCGCGGCAGACGGGGCAAGCTGGGCGGCCCGGAGCTTCGCCGACCGGCTCCGCGGGTTGCGGGCCACCTCCTCGGCCGACGCCTCGACCGGTGAACGCGTCAGGCAGTCCCAGATCTGCGGGCTGCGAAACGCCTGCTTCACCAGGCGATCCTCCAGCGAGTGGAACGAAATCACCACCAGCCGCCCGCCCGCAGCGAGCCGGGTGGGAATGCGCTCAAGCGCGATGCGGAGGCTCTTGAGCTCCTCGTTGACGGCGATCCGCAGCGCCTGGAAGGAGCGGGTCGCCGGATCGATCCGGGACGGCGGCGTCTGCCGGGGAATGGCCGACCGCACCACGGCCGCGAACTCGCGGGCCGACTTGATCGGCTGCTTCTCCCGGATCGCCGCGATTCGGCGGGCGATGCGACGGCTGTGCCGCTCCTCACCGAATTCATAGAGGATGTCGGCGAGGCTCTCGGGCCGCATCCGATTGACCAGTCGCCACGCCGGCTCGCCCTCCGTCGGGTCGAACCGCAGGTCGAGCGGCCCGGTCGAGTCGAACGAGAAGCCGCGGCCGTCGTCGGCCAGCTGGTCGCTCGACAGGCCGACGTCGAGCAGCACCCGATCGACCTGGGTGAGGGAGAGCGCGTCGAGCACCTCGGGGATGTCGCGGTAGTTGGCCTGCGCGAACCGCACGGGCTTTCCGGCGAGCTCCCGCGCGCCGCGATCGATCGCCACGGGATCGCGGTCGATGGCGATGACCTGGCCCGATGGCCCCACCGCCTCCGCCAGGAGCCGCGTGTGGCCGCCGCCGCCGAGCGTGCCGTCGACCACCCGCATGCCGGGGGCCACGGCGAGGTAGGCCATCACCTCGGCCGGAAGGACGCTCGTGTGGATGCTCTCCGCCATGCCGCCAGTGTAGCCCCGCGAGTACCATGAGCGGCATGCCCGACGCCGACCACTACGACTACGACCTGCCCGCCGACCGCATCGCCCAAGAACCGCTCGCCGACCGATCCGCGGCCCGGCTGCTCGTCGTCGATCGCGGCTCGGGCAGCCTCACCCACCGCCACGTCCGTGATCTCCCGGAGATCCTGCAGCCGGGCGACCTTGTCGTCGTCAACGACACCCGCGTCGTCCCCGCCCGCCTGGTGGGCCGGCGGGAGAAGACGGGCGGCCGCTGGGAAGGTCTCTTTCTCCGCAGCGACGACGCCACGGGGGCCTGGCAGGTGCTCGCGAGCACCCGGGGCCGGCCGGCGGTCGGCGAGCGGGTGATCCTCGTCGATCACGACAACGCCGACGCGGCCGCGATCGAACTCCTCGGTCGATCGGCCGGCGGCTCGTGGCTGGTCAGGCCCGCAGCCGGCGCGGCCGCCGGCGGTGTCGAGGAACTGCTCGAGCGGGTGGGCCGCGTGCCCCTGCCCGGCTACATCCGTGGCGGCGCCGAGGGCCCGGGAGATTCCGACAGGTATCAGACCGTCTTCGCGAAACACCGCGGATCGGCCGCCGCGCCGACGGCCGGCCTGCACTTCACACCCGAGCTGCTCGCCGCGCTCGACGCCCGCGGGATCGGCCGCGCGAGCGTGACGCTCCACGTCGGGCTCGACACGTTCCGACCGATCACGGCGGAGCGGCTCGACGACCATCCAATGCACACCGAATGGTGCGTCTGCCCCGCGGAGACGGTGGCGGCGGTGACGGCCACGCGGGCCCGCGGCGGCCGCGTCGTCGCCATCGGCACGACCGCGACCCGTACGCTCGAGACCGCCGCCCGGGGCGGCAGCCTCGCCCTCTGGAGCGGACCGACCGACCTCTTCATCCGCCCCGGCCATGCCTTCCGGGCCGTCGACTGCCTGCTCACCAACTTTCACATGCCCCGCACCACGCTGATGGTGCTCGTGAGCACGTTCGCCTCCCGCGGGCTCATCGCCGCGGCCTACGCCGAGGCGCTGCGCGACGGCTACCGCTTCTTGAGCTACGGCGACGCGATGCTCTTGGTGTAGGCGGCGACGCGTGGCCCGCCTACTTCGCGCCGAACTTGTAGGCCGTGTTCTTGGGATCGAAGTCGGCGTCGGTGAAGCCGTTGTTGATCTTCACGTTCATGTAGGTGTACTCCTCGAGGAGCACCGGCTGCCCGCCCGCCTCCTGCGGCCAGTCGTAGGCCTCGTAACGGATCGGGATCGTCAGCTCGTCGTCGATGAAGACCCGGGCGAGGTGGAAGCGGAAGTTGCGGCGCGGCACCGGGTGCACGACCTGCACGCAGGTGCAGACGCGGCCGTTGACTTTGGCGTTGGGATAGAAGTTGACGTCGCACTCGCCGAACTGCTTGTCGTGCTCGGCGACTTCCACGAGCCGCTTGGCGAGGTTCTCGACGCCGATCTCGGTGACCGGGTAGCGGTTGCCCTGCATCGCCAGCATGCTCTGCGGCTTCAGCGACACGGTGCCCACCATCGCCCGCACGCCGCTGCCGGCGTGGGCGAGCATGTTGCCGTCGTTCTGCCCGGCGACGTAGATCACCTCCTGGCCCTTCACGCTGTCCGGCCCCAGGAAGTAGAGGTAGACGCTGAACGGCTGCTGCCGGATCTTGGCGAACATGTACTCGTGCTCGCCGAGCTTGCCGTCGATCCGCTCCCGCTTGACCACGGTGCAGGAGTAGTCGCGAATATTGGCGTTGATCTTGACGAGGCCCTGCTGAGCCAGGTCGAGCGCGGGCTGGAGCGGATGCACACCGGTGGCGGCGGCGGCCACGCCGGCGCCGGCGGCGGCGGCCGACAAGCCGCCGTTGGGGACGAGCCCCGGACCTGAAGTCGCATCAGCCGCCGCGGGCTGCTGGCCCAGGGCCGGAGAGAAGTTCATCGGGGCGGCCAGCACCAGGCCGCAGAGGACGACCGTCCGAAACACGGTGCACGACAGGAACGCAGGCCGCGGGTCATGGGCAGGGCTCGCGCCCGGCGTGCGAACGACTCCAACCATCTCTCTGCCTCCGTGAAACTGCAGCCCACCGCCCTCACGCCGCGCCCGAACTCTCGGGCCCGCGGGCATGTGAATCCAGGCGAGGCGGCGGGAGTGTAGCGGCGCCCCCCAGTCACCACCATCCCACTTCCAGCCCTCTTTTTCGGCTGCGGCAGGGCCGCTTCTTGCCCGGCGGCCCGGGGCGAACGATGCTCGCAGTTGGGTTTTGCCCCTCTGCCAGCCCGCTGCACGTGTCGCGTCGCCCGCGCACCCCCCATGGCCACACTCACCCTGGTGCCGACCGCCCCCGACATCCTCGTCGCGGCCATCGAGTCGGCCCCGTTCGGGGAAAACAGCTTCGTCGTCGCCCGCCGCGGGGCCACCGGGGCGGTGGTGATCGACCCCGGATTCGAGCCCGACGCCCTGATCGCCTGGATCGAGCAGCAGGGACTCGAGCCCGCGGCGATCCTGCTCACTCACGGCCACTCCGACCACATCGCCGGGAATGCGGCCCTCAAGCAGCGGTGGCCGGGCCTGCCGATCCTCGTCGGCCGCAACGACGCCTCGAAGCTCACCGACCCCGCAGGAAATCTCTCGGCCGGCTTCGGGCTGCCGTTCACGAGCCCGCCGGCGGACCGGCTGCTGGACGAGGGAGACCGGCTCGAACTCGCCGGGTTCTCGATCGAGGTCGCCGAGATTCCGGGCCACTCGCGCGGGCACGTCGTGTACCGGATCGACGGCGTCCGGCCCGGCCTCGTGTTCGCCGGCGACGTGCTCTTTCACGAGGGCATCGGCCGCACCGACTTCGCGGACGGCGACTTCCAGGCGCTCGCCGCCGGGATCCGCCGCAAGCTCTACGCGCTTCCGGACGACACGGTCGTGCTGCCGGGCCACGGCGGCCCCACCACCATCGGCCACGAGCGGCGGCACAACCCGTTCGTGCCCGGCGGGTCCGGTGCCGCCGATTGACCTTGCCGAAGGTTCCCGTGGAAAATGCCGCCATGCTGTCGCCCGCCGATTTGACGGAACGCGTCGCCCCCGCGCCGCCCCCGGCGAAGACGGGACGGTCCGCGGTCTGCAGGGCGGCCGGGCTCTCACTGGCGGCGCTGGCCCGCCTGCTCGCCGGCGCGAGCGTCCGCTGGATCGCCAGCCAGCCCGACACCTGCCAGCGGATCTATTTCGCCAACCACACCAGTCACCTGGATGCGCTGGTCATCTGGTCGTCGCTGCCCCAGCAGGTTCGCGAGTTGACCCGACCGGTGGCCGCCAAGGACTACTGGTCGCGCGGCATCGTCCGCCGCTGGCTGGCCCAGGAGGTCTTCGACGCGATCCTCATCGACCGCACCGACATCAAGGTCCACCAGAGCCCGGTCGACCTCATGCTCCGCGAGGCGGGCACGTCGCACTCGCTGATCGTCTTCCCGGAGGGTAGCCGGAGCGTCACCGGAGAGGTGGGTGAGTTCAAGAGCGGCCTCTACTATCTCGCCAAGAAGCGGCCCGACATCGAACTGGTGCCGGTGCACATCGACAATCTCAACAGGGTGCTGCCCCGAGGCGAGTTCCTGCCGGTGCCGCTGCTCTCCTGCATCAGCTTCGGGCCGCCCTTGTGGCTGGAGCGCGGTGAGGCGAAGCTCGACTTCCTCGCCCGGGCGCGGCGGGCCGTGCTCGCGCTCAAGGAATAGCCGCCGCCCGCCCATGAACGACATCCGCACCATCGCGCTGGTCACGGGCGTCCTCGCGCTGCTCGCCGCCGCCACCGGCGCGGGCCAGTTCCTCAAGCGGCACCCCGACCGCGGGCTCGACCCCGCGGCGGTCCGCACGTTCAACCTGCGGATCCGGGGCTGGTGGGTGCTCTGCACGGTGCTCGCCGCGGCGTTCTGGCTGGGCACCACGGCGACGGTGGTGCTCTTCGGCCTCGTGTCGTTCTGGGCGCTCCGCGAGTTCATCACGCTCACGCCGACCCGCAAGGGGGATCACCGGGCGCTGTTCTGGGTGTTCTTCGCCTTCACGCCGCTCCACTACGTGCTCGTCGGTCTCAATCGCTACGACATCTTCAGCGTGTTCCTGCCGGTCTATGCGACGCTCTTCGTGCTCGCGAGAGTGGCCTTCGCCGGCGACTACAAGCGGTTTCTCGAGCGGACGGCGAAGATCCAGGCGGGGCTCGTCGTCTGCGTCTACTGCCTCTCCTTCGCCCCGGCCCTGCTGCAGCTGCGGCTGGGGGCGGCGGAGGCGGGCAGCCGCGGCGCCAACTTCCGGCTGCTCTTCTTTCTGATCCTGCTCGTGCAGTTCGCCGACTGCATGCAGTACGTCTGGAGCCGGATGCTCGGCCGCCGGCCCGTCGCCGCCGCCGTCAGTTCGACCCGCACCTGGGAAGGCCTGCTCGGCAGCGCCGCGAGCACGGCGTTGTTGGCGGCGGCCCTCTGGTGGGCGGCCCCGCCCTACCAACCCTGGCAGGCGGCCCTGGCCGGCCTCGTGGTGGCAGTGATGGGCTTCGCGGGCGGCATGACGATGTCGGCGATCAAGCGCGACCGCGGCGTCAAGGACTACGGCACGCTGGTCGTCGGCCACGGCGGCGTGCTCGACCGCATCGACTCGATCTGCTTCGCCGCGCCGGTCTTCTACCACATCACGCAGCTCGTCACGGGCGGCGTGCCGTGAGCACTCAGCGGACGTCGGCCGGCTCGGGGGCGCGGCGAGCCTGCGACGCGTAGATCGACCGGCGGCCGGCCGTCGTGGCGATCGCCGCGGGCGTGGCCACGGCCGTCGGCGGCGGCACGCCGTCGGGGCTTTGCCCGCGAGGCATTCGCGACCAGTCGGTGGATGCGTTCGAGGCCAG
>JBJOKF010000225.1:0-24742 GCA_046046235.1 Planctomycetota bacterium
CGTTACCGAAGGCGGACACCGGGTCGCCCGACAGGCTGATCGAACCGGCGTATGTTCCCGGAATATAGAGTGGGTCGTCGAAGCGGTCGCCGCGAAAGGTCTCCTTCACGTTGCCCGAGATTCCCAGGGCGTTGATCTGCCCAGTGATCTTCGTGGCGTCGCCCATCGGAAAGCCGAGGTGGAGGTGACCGGCCGAGTTGATAAAGCCGCTGAAGGCGCTCGGAAGATTGATCGCGAGATCTTCGGTGGCGTTGCGGGTCGTGATCTCGCCGGAGATCGCGGCCACCCGGATCGAACCGATGCTGTCGGCGTGGACGCTCGCCCGCAGGTTGCTCCGCAGGCCGACGATGCTGCCGATGCTTCCCTTGACCTCGATGACGCTGCGGAAGTCGTTGGTCGTGGTGAGATCGTGCGGATTGTTCGTCTTCGCGCTGATGGCGCCGTCGATGACGATTTTGTCGACGCTCGCCGCGACGATGCCGCCGAGGTGGATCAGCCCCGTCACGGGGTTGTACATCGTCGAATCGGTGGCCTGCTGGTTGTTCTGCGTGTTGATGCGGTCGACGTAGGGCGCCTGTCCCGCGTCGAGCGTGATGTCGCCGATGTCCACGCCCGGGAGCTTCGTGGAGTGGACGATCGCCGCCGAGAGCTGAATGCCGCCGAGGCCGGTCATCGGGGCGGACGAGTTGGTGATCTGGAGCACGTTCGTGTAGCCGGCCGAGTACATCGTGGCGAAGCCCGTGCCGGGCTGCGTCGTGAGTTCGTTCGGCGTGACGACGATCTGCAGGCCGTTGTCGTCCGTCAGGCCCTTCAGATCGATCGTCGTCGCGTCGGCATTGTCGGTCGCCAGTCCGGCGAGGTCGACGGTAAACCCGGCCCCATCAGCGAGCGGCCCGGTGACGCTGACCGTCACTGTGTCGCCGTCGGCGTCGATCCAGGTTGCGGGCGTCGCGCCATAGGTCGTGCCGGGCGTGATCGCCAGCAGGCGGCGGTGCTCGAGCGGATCCAGAGCGAGCCGGAGCCTCTCCCGCGACCCGCGGCGGGCAGAACGCGATACATGACGCGTGCGACACGAAAGACGCGAACGCATGGAAAACACTCCATGAAACGGGGTCGGCGAGCCGGACACGAATCTGCGTCCGCCGCAATAAGCGACAAAAGTAGCCCGGCCTCCCGATTCGTTCAACAAATCGGCGCGCCCCCACGAGAGCGGGGGTTTCGCGCGTCCCGCGACGGTCACGTGCCGGTCACATCTGCCGGGATGGACCGTCGCGTACGCCAGCGGGCGGAGGCCGAATCACCCGCAGAGGCGTAACGCGAGCCTCTCTCAGGGTGCGTCTGCCCGCTGCTGCCGGCGGAGAGCGGGTGTCGAGGCCGACGCAATCCCTCCGAAAAGGCGACGGCGGACGAGGCGGCGATCACCGTGGCGATCGCCGCCCCGCCCGACCGTATCGTGGCCTCGATCGTGGCGGCCCTCGAAGGCCGCTGACACGACGAGCCTGTGGATCAGCGCGGAATAGGGCCGGGGACTATTTGCCCAGGAACTGCTGCCGCAGCCACTCGTTCTTGCGCTTCTCGAGCTCGACGAGCTTCGCGACCGGTCCCTTGCGGGCGGCCGAGGCGGACTGGGTCCGGCTGGCGCGCATCTGCTCGGCGGAGGCGGTGCCGACGATGGTGAGGCTCGAGAGAATGGCGGCGACGATCAAGAGGCGACGCATGGGGGGAGCTCCTGCTGGGGGCGACGAACGCGACGAGACGACTGACGAGCAGTCCTGTCGACCTGGGGCACGACGCCCCGGGGGGATGGCCGACGCGAGTGGGATCGGCACTCGCTGCGACCGTTCATCAGCCGGCCGCCGCGGGGCCGCGCACGAGAAATAACTCGCATCGGCCGTGCGCATGGCATCCCGGGTACGGGCGGCACAACCGGATGCTGTCGGCTACTTCGCGGGCCGGCGCTCGGCCGCGGCGGCCAGGGGATCCTCGGGCCAGGCGTGCTTCGGATAGCGGCGCTTCAGCTCCTTGCGGACCTCGGCGTAGGTGCTTCTCCAGAAGCTCGCCAGGTCACTCGTCACCTGCTGGGGCCGATGGTTGGGCCCGAGCAGATGGAGGATCACCGGCACGCGGCCGCCGGCGATGCGCGGCGTCTCGCGGACGCCGAAGAGTTCCTGGATGCGGGCCGCGAGGACGGGCGGCTGCCCCGGTTCGTAGGCCAGCCGATACCGCCTCCCATTCGGCAGCTCGACCTGGATCGGGGCGAGCCGGTCGATCTCGTGGAGCCGGTCGTGGCCGACGACCGCGTGGATGCGGGCGAGCCAGTCGGCCCGCGGAATCTCGTCGAGCGACCGGAGGCCGATGCAGACATCGGGGAGCAGCGCGGCGAGCTCTGCGTCGCCCAAGGCCGGCAGGCACAGGTCGGGCGCTGAGGTCGCGAGCCAGCGGACGCGGGCGAGGAAGCTGCCCGCGGCCGTGTCGGGACCGGGCAGGAGCCGCGCGATCTGCGACGCGGCCTCTGCCGCGAGGAGCGTCGCCGCTGCGGCCGGATCCCGGATGGCGACGGGCGTCTCGTCGAGCAGCAGGTCGTTCCAATAGCGGCGGCGGCGGGCTTCCACCTGCCGCCGCGATGGATGGTAGAGCAGTTCCTCGGTCGCTCGCAGGTTCGTCGCCGCGAGCGGCTCTTCCTCGAGCCACTCGGGGTCCACGGCCGACGCCTGGCGGACGCTCGCCTCGCCGCCCGCGTCGTCGATATCGATGGCGAGAAAGAGCGGCTCGTGCCGCACCCGCGAGCCGGCCTCGAGCCGCACGCCACGGCCGCCGACCATCGTCCCGCGGTCGCCGGCGCCGGGCCGGGCGCGGGCCAGCCGATCCGGAAACGCCTCCAGCAGCGCCCGCCGCAGCGACGTCTCAGGATCGGACGACCGTGCCGCGAGCTCCATGTCGACCATCCGGTAGAGCTGCTCCGCCACCTGGAGCACCCCGTGCGCGGCGCCCGTATGCAGCTCGAGGTCGCCATGAGTCGGCGGCAGCCCCGCATGGAAGGCCTGGAGCGCGGCCACGCGATCGGCGGTGTCGGATCGCGTGCGGACAGTGACGCGGTCGCGCGGCCCGCGGGAAGCGTGGCTGCCGGCGCGGAACGGATCACGATCGGAGAGCAGCGCCGCCGCGATCGACGCTTCCCGAAGCACCCCGTGACGGCCGCCGGCGACGAGCAGCCGCGCCAGCCGAGGATGGGCGGGGAGCCTGGCCAGCTCGGCTCCGAGGGGCGTGAGGCTGTCGGCGGCGAGGGCATCGCCCATGACGATCGCGCCGAGCTGGTGCAGCAGCCGCCGCGCGTTGTCGAGGCTCTCCTGTGGCGGCAGGTCGAGCCAGGGGAAATCGCGGTGCTCGCCGACCGCGATGAGCTGCAGGAGCGGTCCCGCCACGTCGCCACGGACGGCCTCGGGCAGTTCGGCGGCGGCACGATGATGATGCGATGCCTCGTCCCAAAGCCTGTAGCACACGCCCGGGCCGGTGCGGCCCGCGCGACCGGCCCGTTGGTCGGCCGCCGCCTTCGAGATCGGCACGAGTTCGAGCCGGGGCAGCCCCGTCGCGGCCGAGACCTTGAGCTGCCGGGCGGCGCCGGAGTCGATCACCGCCGTGACCCCGGGAATGGTCACCGACGTCTCGGCCACGTTCGTGGCGAGGATGATCTTCCGCCGGCCGGCATCCGCGAGCACGCGGTCCTGCTCCTCCGGCGGCAGGTCCCCGAAGAGCGGCAGCACGAGATGCCCCTGGCGCTCGGCGGCAGCTGAAAGCTCCCGCTGGCACTTCATGATCTCGCCCACGCCGGGCAGGAAGACCAGGACGTGGCCCGTCGTCTCGCGGAGCGCCTCCGGCACCGTCGTCGCGACCGATTCCACGAGGTCGCGCCGCTCGCCGCGGCGGGCGTAGCGCACATCGACCGGAAAGAGCCGGCCCGCGGCGGTGACGATCGGGCAGGACGCGGCCGCCGGGCCCGTGCCGCCCAGCAGGCGGGCCACCGGTTCGGCCGCGAGCGTCGCGCTCATGACGACGACCCGCAGGTCGGGCCGCACCGACTGCCGCACCCTGACGAGCAGTCCGAGCACGAGATCCATCTCGAGCGACCGCTCGTGGAACTCGTCGAGCACGACCGCGCCGATCGACTCGAGGGTGATGTCGTCGAGCAGCCGGCGCAGCATGATGCCGGTCGTCTCGACGACGAGCCGTGTGTCGCGGCCGACGCGGGCATCGAACCGCACCTGATACCCGACCTCGCCGCCGAGCGGCGAGCCGCGGAGCCTGGCGATCTGCCGGGCGACCGTGCGGGCCGCCAGCCGGCGGGGCTGCAGCAGCACGACTTTTTGTGCTGGCGGCAGGTCGTCGAGCACCGCCGCCGGCACGAGCATCGTCTTGCCGGAGCCCGGCGGGGCCGTCACGACCACGGCGCCAGTCCGTGACGCGGCGACCGCCTCCGCGAGGATGTCGGCCACCGGCAGGTCGGCAGGAATCATGATCTGACGGGGAGGAGGTGGAGGGCCTGGTGGATTGCGCCGAACCAATTCTACCGGACGCTCGCTTCGCCCGCGGACTCGAGGTGGGCAGCCGAGCCGATGAAGGCCTACCATGCCATGCTGAGCTCATGACCATTCGCAGTCGTCCGAGGAGAAGTCCATGCGTGCATCCCAGATCACGGCCGCGGTCGTTCTCTTCGCCACATCCACCGTCAGCGGTGCCGACGGCCTGCGGGCCGAGGACTGGCCGCAGTTTCGCGGCGGGACCGCTCTCGGCATCGCCGCGGGGGCCAGGGTGCCCGAGCGGTTCGGCAACACCGAGCGGCTCGCCTGGCGGACGGCCATCCCGGGGGCAGGCTGGTCGCAGCCGATTGCGGCCGGCGGTCGAATCTTCCTCACGACCGCCGTGGGCCGCGGGGCCGACGATCCTTCCGGCATGGGCGGCGTGATGTCGCTCTCCACCTGGGGCATGGGCGGCGCGCCCAAGGATCCGGTGCAGTGGCGGTTGCTTTGCCTCGATCCGGCCGACGGCCGCATCCTCTGGCAGCGGACGGCGGTCGAGGCGGTGCCCAAGTATGGCAAGCACGCCTCCAACAGCTTCGCCACCGAGACGCCCTGCGCGTCAGCCGACACCGTGTACGCCTTCTTCGGCGCCACCGGCACGCTCGTCGCCTTCGACCAGGAGGGCACCGAGCGGTGGCGGCGAAGCTTCGGCCCGCAGCCGATCCAAAACCAGTTCGGCACCGGTTCCTCGCCGGTGATCATGACGGACGCGGGAGGAAGGGCGAGTCGTCTCTTTCTCCAGCTTTACAACGAGGACTACGCCCGGCTGCACTGCCTCGATCCGGCGACGGGCGCGGATGTCTGGACGGCGGACCGCGACAAGGGCACGTCATGGAGCACGCCCGTGGTCTGGGACAATGCCGGCACTTCCGAAATCGTCACCGCCGGCCAGGGGATGGTGATCGCCTACGCGGTCGACTCCGGCAAGGAACGGTGGCGGCTCGGCGGCATCGACACCTCCTTCGCCTGCTCGCTCGGCGCCGACGCCGAGGCCATCTACGTCGGCACGTCGAGCCCGGGCAGCAAGGCGCCGCTCTACGCCGTCGCCCGCGGCCATACAGGCGACCTCACGCCGCCGAAGATCCAGGCGGCCACCGCGGCGGTCCCCTGGTCGAAGACCAAGAGCGGCGCGGGCATGCCGTCGCCCGTCGTCGTAGGCGACCTGCTCTACTTCTTCGGCGACAAGGCGGTCTGCTACGACAAGCGGTCGGGGGTCGAGAAATATCGCAAGCGGCTGCCCGGCGGCACGACGACGGTCGGCTGTCCGCTCGTGATCGACGGGAAGATCTACCTGGTCAACGAGAAGGGCAAAACGGTCGTGCTCGAGGCCGGCCCTGAATACAAGGTGTTGGCGGAGTCGGAGTTAGGTGGCCCCGACGAGGTCTTCTGGGCGTCCCCGGCCGTCGCTGGCGACGCCTTGCTGATAAGGTCCTCCAGGGCCATCTACTGTGTCCGCTGAAGCTTGACGCGGTGCCGGCTGGGAGATCCAATCTCACGTTGGCACCTTGATCGCGTCGGCTGCCTGGCCGGTCCGGCCTGCAGGCGATGCTCCCGCCCTTCCCTCCCACCGCGAGGAGTCTGCCATGGCACCCTGCCACAGTTGCAGCCGGTCGGTCCCGAGTCCCCACCGCGTGCGCGGTTTCACGCTCGTCGAACTGCTCGTCGTCATCGCGATCATCGGCACGCTCGTCGGCCTGCTGCTGCCGGCCGTGCAGTCGGCCCGCGAGGCCGGTAGGCGCATGACCTGCGGCAACAACCTCAAACAGGTCGCCCTCGGCGTCGTCAGCTTCGAAAACGGCCGCCGGGCCTACCCCTCGGGCCGCGACACGCGCGACCCGAACGGCGTCTCCTGGGCGTTCCGCGTGCTGCCCTACCTCGAGTATTCCGAGATCTTCAACGCCTACGTGAAGACCGCCAGCGTCGATGACGACGCCAACGCCACCGCCATGCGGACGCCGGTCCCGACCTTCTACTGCCCGAGCCGGCGGGCCCCGAAGGCCGACCGCAACTTCGACAATAACGACCAGCCGCCGGTCAAGCTCGGCTGCGCCGCCGGCGGCGACTATGCGGCCAACGCGGGTTCCTACTTCAACTATTCGGTGCCCACGGGCGGCTCGTTCGATCCCAAGCAGGGAGGGCCGATCCACACGTTCTCGAACGTCCAGGCCCGTCAGGTGACCGACGGGCTGAGCAAGACGTTCGTGCTTGGCGAGCGGCACATTCCCAAGACGACGTTCTCCTCGTCGCCCGACATGGTGCACCATGACCAGGGCGACACGGCGATCTTCGCCGCCGACACGCCCCTGACGCTCTTCCGCGACCCGGTCCGCGGCATCGCCGCCGATCAGGGTGACACCAATCCGCGGAAGTACGGCAGCCTTCATGGCGGGATCACGCAGTTCGCGTTTCTCGACGGACACGTCGAGTCGATCGAGACCGGCATCGACGCGACCGTGCTCCGCTGGTACTGCACCGTGGGCGACGGCAACGATCCCACGGCGCCGGTCGATCCCGGCGACAACCTGAACGACCCGTGAGCCGTCCCGGCGCTGACGCCGTTTGGAGTCCTTGTCCATGGCCACGAAACGACCCGTTCCCGCCGAGACAGGCGGCCCGGGACGCTGGATCATCTCGGTGATCGTGCTGGTCGTCGCGGTCATCGCCGCCTGGGCCTGGCTGGGCTCGCGCTCGGAAGGCCTGCTCGAGGAGACGATCCAGCTGCAGCAGCAGCTGCTCACGGGCACGCTCTCGGGCGCCGACCGCAAGGCCGCGATCAAGGCCGTCACCCGCAACGTCGATCACATGGATCGCGCCGAGGTCAAGAAGGTGCGCGACACCTTCAATGACCAGTGGCGGAAGCTGCAGAGCGACGCCATGGACCGCTACTTCGCTGCCGACGACAAGGAGCGGATCGCGGTGCTCGACAAGGACATCCCGATCTTCGTCACGGCGGGAGACGTGTGGCTGGCCACGAATCCTTGGGCGTCCGGACCGCCCCGTCGGCGGCCGCCGCCCAAGCCCTCGACGGCCGCGAAGAAGCCGGTGAGCCCCGAGATTGAAAAGCTGGAGAGCTACCGGACCGCACTCGTGAAACGGTCGGCGGCCAAGGGCGTGCAAGTGCCCGACTGGCTCCTGCGGCCGGCGCGGCGGTAGCCGCGAAGACCCGTCAGAGAGCCCGATGCGGCGGGAAGTCGGTGTAGCCCGCGGAGCCCGATGGCGTGTACCACGCGACGAGAGGGGCTGGCTCGGCCAGCGGCCAGCCGTGCGCGAACCGCTCCACGAGGTCGGGGTTCGAGATGTAGGGCCTCCCGAAGGCGATGAGATCGGCACAGCCGTCCCGGATCGCCGCCTCGGCGGCGTCCTGCGTGTAGCCGCAGTTGCCCATCAGCGGCCCGCGAAAGACCGCGCGAAACTCGGCGAGCGTCATCGGCTCGCCCAAATCGTGGAAACCGAAGGCGAGGCCGTCCATCACGTGCAGGTAGGCCAGGCCGAAGGCGTCGAGCTGCCCCGCCGCGAACGTGAACTGCTCGCGATAGTCGGGCGACCCCATGTCGTTGAAGACGCCGTTGGGCGCCAGCCGCACGCCCACCCTGCCCGCGGGCCACTCGGCCGAGACCGCCTCGACGACCTCCAAGAGGAAGCGGGTGCGGTTCTCGACCCCGCCGCCGTAGGCGTCGGTGCGCCGGTTCGTCTTCGACTGCAGGAACTGGTCGATGAGGTAGCCGTTGGCGGCGTGGATCTCCACGCCGTCGACGCCGGCGGCGCGGGCCGCCGACGCCGCCCGGCGATAGTCGGCCACTACGCCTGGAATCTCCTCCGTCTCGAGCGCACGCGGCACCTCGTAGGGCTGCTTGCCGACCGGCGTATGGATTCCGTCGCCGGCGATGGGGACGGCCGACGCCGAGACAGGCAGGCGTCCGCCGTGGAAGCTCGAGTGCGACGCCCGGCCCATGTGCCACAGCTGGAGAAAGATCCGGCCGCCGCGGGCATGCACCGCCGTCGTGATGACCTCCCAGCCGGCGACCATCGCGTCGGTGTAGATCCCGGGCGACTCGAGCCAGCCGTTGGCCTGCTCCGAGATCGTGGTGGCCTCCGAGACGATCAGGCCGGCGCTGGCCCGCTGGGCGTAGTACTCCGCCATCGTCGCGTTCGGGATGCGGTCGACGCCGGCCCGCGACCGGGTGAGCGGTGCCATCACCACGCGGTTGGGCAGGGCGAGATCCCGCAGCCGGAAGGGCTCGAGCAGCGGTGAGAGGGGCATGATGCGTCCTTCAATGGGGAATATGCCGAAAGCTTCATCCAATGATCCCGTGGCGACACGTTTGTCAACGTGTCGTATCCGGGCAGCGCGCCGAGCGAAGTCACTGATTTCTAAAGTGCCCGTCGATATCGCTTCTGAGTGCGGGAGGGGGCCCGCGCGGGGGTCGCGGCCGGCGCTGGGGCCGGTCCGCCCCCTTCAGGCCGCTCATCCCGCCTGCTCTTGGTCGTGCCGCCGTCCGTGCGCGACTGCGATCGCGCGCGGTCACCATTTCTCCCGCGCCTTTGACCACCGGTTCGCCCGCCGCCGTTGCGGCCACCGTTTCCGCCGCTCCCGCGTCGCTGCCGGCCGCCCTCGCTCCGTGGATCGTCTGCATGCTCGCCCGCGGAGTGCTGTCGCCCGCCCTCCACCGCCGGCAGGTCGGGAAGATCACCGCGAACCGGCACGGGCCGCCGCAGGAGCTTCTCGATCGCCGCGAGGCGGGGCCGTTCGGCCGGGTCGCAGAGCGACACGGCCGAACCCGTCATGCCGGCCCGGCCCGTGCGGCCGATGCGATGGACGTAGGTTTCGGGCTCGTGCGGCAGCTCGTAGTTGACCACGTGCGAGACGTTGTCGACGTCGATGCCACGGGCGGCGATGTCGGTGGCGATCAAGACCGGCGGCCGCTGGGACTTGAAGGCGGCGAGCGCCTTCTCCCGCTGGTTCTGGCTCTTGTTGCCGTGGATCGCCGCCGCCCGTATGCCCGCCTTGTCGAGGTCGCGCTGGAGCTTGTCGGCGCCGTGCTTGGTCCGCGTGAAGACGATCACGCGGGACATGCCCTCTGTCGAGAGCAGGTGCACGAGCAGGTGCCGCTTTTGCCGCTGGTGCAGAAAAAACACCGACTGCGCCACCGTCTCGGCCGGCGTCGCCTGCGGCGTCGTCTTCACTTCCAAAGGATCGCGGAGCATCGAGTCAGCGAGAGCGCGGACCTCGTGCGGCAACGTGGCCGAAAAGAAGAGCGTCTGCCGGTCCTTTGGCACCATGCCGACAATCCTGCGCACGTCGTGGATGAAGCCCATGTCGAGCATCCGGTCGGCCTCGTCGAGCACCAGGAACTCCACGCCCCGCAGGTCGACGAGCTTCTGGCTCACGAGATCGAGCAGCCGGCCCGGGGTCGCCACGAGCACGTCGACGCCCCGCGCCATCGCCGTCTCTTGGGGCCGCTGGCTGACGCCGCCGTAGATCACCGCGGCGGTGATGCGGGCGTGACGGCCGTAGGCGCGGAAGCTCTCGTGGATCTGCCCGGCGAGTTCGCGGGTGGGCGCGAGCACGAGCACGCGGCACCGACGGGCCGCCCGCTCCCGCGGCTCGGCCATCATCCGTTCGATCAGCGGCAGCGCGAAGGCGGCCGTCTTGCCGGTGCCGGTCTGGGCACAGCCGAAGAGGTCGCGGCCTGCCAGCACGTGCGGCACCGCCTTCGCCTGGATCGGCGTCGGCTCCCGGTAGCCCTCGGCCGCCAGGGCCTCGAGCACCGGTCGGGAGAGCCCGAGGCTCTCGAAGGTCGTCGTGTGGTTCGTCTTGGTCATCGTCGCAGTCATGGTCTTGTGGGTCACTTTCGTTTGGTTCAACGCCAATGTCAGGCGGGTTGCGCAGTCAGGGAATCATTCCGTCACGGACGGCGGGTCGATCGCGACCCGCCGTGCACCGCAGATGCCGTTCCGACGCCCGGGCGATGCCCAAGGCAAACTGAAAACGGCCTGGCGAAGGGCATGGCCAGCGGGCCATGCGATTCGGCGGAGGCGGTGAGACAACGTGCAGAGTTTACAGCGGCACCGCCGTGGCAGACTTCGCCCGGCCGGCCGCCTCACAACCTCGTGTGAACGTATGTTACCCTACGTCGGTGGCGGATGCCAACGGCAGGTTTTTGTTTTGCCGGCGATTGTCAGGGCCCGTTTGTGGGGCCCAAGTGAAGCCTCCTCCTGGCCCGGAGTCGTGCGGCGGGAGACCGAGGCGACAGGGCCAACGGAGGTTGGGCGATGGGTGACGACAAGCAGCGCTGGCAGGAGGTCGCCCGGGAAGTGCTCCCGAGCTGGTTCATCGACCGCATCACGACCGAACCGGGCAGATTCGCCCTGCTCCTCGACACCCGCCAGGTGCTGATCATCGACGCGATCCATGCCGTGCGCCGTGGTTCGAGCGGAATGATTTGGATCGACGTCGAGCTCGTCGTGCCGTTTCGCAAGGACGGCTTCCCCTGGGGCCACTTCCCGGTGATCAAATCCACCGGGCCCGATCGGGCGCTGTGCTCGGTCAACGCGGCCCAGGTCGTCGCCGTCGTGGAGGTCGATCCGTGGGATCTGCCGCCCCTCGACATGACCTCCGACGACGCCGCCAAAGGGTGACGGGGCGGTCCCGCCGCCGCTTCAAGGATCCGCCGCGACGTCGCCGGCCCCGCCATACCGCACGCCCCCTGTCCGCCAAGCAAGGGCCACGTCGCGGCCCAGGATCAGGTCGGCGATGGAAAATCGGGCAAGCGCCCGCAGCCCTGCGTAGGCCACCGTCAGCCGCGGATTGATCTCGATCACCCGGTCATCGCCGGGGCCCGTCCCGAGCACCAGGTCGACGCCGACGAAGCCCCGAAGTCCCGGCACCTGCTCGAGCGCTTGGCGGCCGAGGGCGAGCGCCCGCGTTTCGAGACCGGCGTCGAGCGGCAGCTGACCGCCCGCGTAGGAAAGCCGGGGTGGACCGCCAGGTCCGCCAGGAGTCGCTTCGATTGTCTGGCGGCCGGCCCGCAGCGGCAGGATGCCGTCGGCCTGCACCACGAAGGCGGCGCTTGCGGGCAGGCCCGGCGCCCCTTCCTGGACGAGCCAATCGTCCCGGTCGGGCAGGCGCCGCAGGTCATGCCCGTGGCGGCAGATGAAGGTGTCGACACAGCCGGCGCTCTTTCGCGGCTTGACGACGATCGCTGCAGAGGTCTTCAGCATGGCGGGAGCCTCTCCGAGCCCGGCGGCGCTAGCGGGCGTCGGCACGCCGGCGGCGGCGAGCCGCGCGGACAACAGCAGCTTGTCGGCGACGGACCGGATCGCCGCGGAAGAGCTGCCGAGGTTGCGGACACCCGCCTGCTCCACGGCCAGCGTGGTTGCGGCGAGCGTGTCGTCCGACTCGGGTGCAATCACGATGGCCGCGTCGACCCGCGGCAGCGCCGCCGCGAGCGCCTGGGCGGGCGCGTCGGCCGTCACACGAGCCACTTTCGCCGGCAGGTCGATCGCCAGCCGCGAGGCGAGCGTCACGGTCACCTCCGCTCCGGCTGCCTGCATGTCCGCGACGAGCGGACGCAGCATCCCCTGCCCTGCGGCGAGCAGTTCCGCGTGGTGCTCCGACGGAGCCGCGGCGCCGGCGTGCGGCAAGCTGCTCCGGCCACCGCTCGTGAAGTGCTCGTGGATCAAGACGCGCATCGCTGGCTCGTTCGAAGATGGTCGCGGGAAGCGACTTAGGTGCGGCGCCAAACTCGGCGCCGCCTCCCCAGTTTGACAGTTTTTCCGCGGGACGCTTAGAACCCGTCGGCGGTCGTCCGGCTTTCCGTTCGACGGCAGACCATCGGATCTGCAGCACGACTCGAGAAGACGACTCCGGCGGAGGCAATCATGCGAAGCATGCGTTCTATCGGTGGATTTCGGGCTCTTTTCGGCGGGGGCGTGGCGGTCCTTGTGACGACCGCATCCGCAGCTCTGCCGCCGGACGCGTCGGCCCGTGAGCCGTCGATCATCGGCGGTGCCGTGCCGCGGGAGGGCGTCTCGCTGTCAGCGTCGGAGTCGACGGCGATCGCCCGCACCAACGCGGCGCGGGCCCGCGCCGGCCTGCCACCGCTCGCGGTCGATCCGCACCTCATGCAATCGGCCCGCAGCCATGCCCGCTGGATGGCCGGCAGCCGCAGCCTCACGCATGGCGGTGGCGTCACGGAAAACATCGGCATGGGGCAGACGACGGGCTCCGAAGCCGTGGCCGATTGGATGCAATCGAGCGGCCATCGGGCCAATATCCTGGGCAGCGGCCACACGCGGGTCGGTGTTGCCGTGGCCCATGCCGCCGATGGCACGGCCTACTGGTGCCAGCAGTTCCGCTGATGCCGCGGCGGGCGCGGGCAGAGAGGCCCGCAAAGCAGGCCCGAGCGCGCCGCGGGGCGGCGTCGGAGAGGTCGAGTGCGCGGCGAAAGCCCGGCCCGGCCGCCGGCAGCGGCTGGCTCGTGTACATGCTGCGGTGTCGGGACGGCTCGCTGTACACCGGCATCACCAACGATCTCCGCCGCCGCCTCGCGGCGCATGCCGCCGGCACCGCTTCCAAATACACTCGCAGCCGTCTGCCAGTGACGCTTGTCTACCGCGAACCTCAAGATGGTCGGTCGCCCGCCCTCAAACGCGAGGCGGCGATCAAGCGTCTCGCGCGGCCTCGTAAGGAGCGACTCATCGCGACCGCCGGCCCGGCGCGCGGCCCGCACGAGCCGGCCTGCCTGAAAGCCGGCGGCCGGTCAGTTGTGTGATTCCCGGCCCAGCCGCTCGAGCGCCGCATGCATGCGGCTCTTGACGGTGCCGACCGGGATGCCCAGCTGCGCGGCGGCCTCGCGGTAGTGGAGTCCCTCCCCCACGACGAGCGCGAGCACCCGCTGCATCGGATCGGGCAGCTTGGAGACGGCCGTCCGCACCCAGGCCGTTCGTTCCTCCGCTTCGATCCGCGATTCGACAAAGCAGTCGGGGCCGGCGAGCATGTCGACGAGCGCGACCTGATCGCCGGGCAGGCCATACCGGTGATCGAGGCTCACCGCCCGATGCCGCCGGTTGCGTCGCTGTGCGTCGATCGCCTGATGCGTCGCGATGGCGTAGAGCCACGGTCGGAACCGACGGCCGGCGGTGAAGCTGGCCCGCTTGAGATGCACCTGGAGGAAGGTCGCCTGCAACACGTCCTCGGCAAGTTGCAGGTCGCCCAGGTAGCGACGCAGGTAGGCGAGCAGGTCGTGGCGATGCCGCTGCACCAGGGCCTCGAAGGCGGCGCCGTCTTCATGCCGCCGGGTGCGGCTCAAGAGCTGCTCGTCGCTCGGCGACGCGAGCCGGCGCGGGGCTCGAGGCAGCGTGCTGCCGGAAGGTGCGGGCCGGGGCTTCATGATCGGGGGCCTTATCGGGAGCCTTGAAAAATATGGGCCGACAGTCGCTGGCGGACGACCTGTTCCAGGGAAGAAGCACGTGGCGTGCCGATTGGGGGCCGCAGTCCTGGAAAGCTCGCGGGAGCGTGGAAAACCGCGGGAGAATGCGACTCACGCCGTCAGCACCGCGGTGCCGGTCCCTGCCGCTGCGGCGCATTCCGCTGCAGCGCCCGCGCAGATTGCCGCACCGCCACAGACCGCAGGCGTGGACCAAGGTTGTCCGCCCCCCTTGGCAGACTGCGGCCGAGCGAGATGGCGGTCTCTTGAGACCGGCCGCATGCCCCCGAGGAGGCCGCAATGCACCGTGACTCCGCCCCACCCAACGCATGCCAGCGGTTGGAAGCCGCTCTGTCGATGCTCGACCCCCATTCCCGCCGGCTCATGGAACGGTACCTGCAGGGGGCCGGCCTGGCCGAGATCGCCGGCGACCTGAGGGCCCCTGAACCGGCGGTCGCCGAGAAAATTCGGCAGATCGTGGAGGAGTTGCGGAGTTCCATGGGCGGGTAGCCGGCCCGCCGGCGGACCAGGTTCCTGGCACTCGGCGACATGTCGGCCGAATACTCTGGTACCGGGCCCGCCGCCTCGGCCCCCGCATTCCCGGCCCCGCCGCCTGAAGACCTCCATGCCGGACAGTTCCTCCGCCGACGACCTGTTCGTGCGGCTCCTGACCGCCAACCACGACCAGCTGAGGCGGTACATCTTCACGCTGCTGCCCCACGAGCAGGACGCCCAGGACGTCATGCAGGAAACGTGCCTGGCACTGTCGAGGAAGTTTCCCGAGTACGATCCGACGCGGCCCTTTCTTCCCTGGGCCTGCGGCTTTGCGTATTTGAAGGTGCTGCAGCATCGAGACCGCCACCCGCAGCGGGCCGTCCTGCTCCCGGCCGACGTGCTCGAACTCGTGGCGGCCGCCCGACAGCAAGAGGAGCCGCTCCTTGCGGCCCGCCTGGCCGTCCTCGATCGCTGCCTCGAGAAGCTTGCCTCGGCAGACCGCGACCTGATCCGTGCCCGCTACATCGACCGCGTCGCGCCCGACGAGATCGCGGCCCGGCTGCACATCAGCCGGCGGTCGACGTTTCGGCAGCTGGAGCGCGTGCGTCGCCTCCTCCACGCGTGCATCGACCGTGGCGTGGCGGGGTGGGCGGCGTCCTGACCGACCGCGTGATCAATGAACATCCACGACAGACAACCCATGAGTGACGATCGGCAAGACGAACCCCAAGGCGATCGAGAGCTGCACGAACTGCTGGCGGCCGTCTGCGATGAGACGCTCACGGCTGAGCAGGCCGAGCGACTGGCCGACAGGCTCCGCCGGGAACCGGCCGCCCGGCGGTTCTATGTGCGGTATCTGGACATGCACGCGCGGCTCCTGGGGCTGCCCGGCCTGGCGGCCGACTCGCAGCCGCGTCGCGGGCCGGATGATGTCGTCGTGCCCACGGCCGGTCTGCGGTGGATCGCGAGCATGGCGGTGCCGCTCGCCGCGGCCTCTGTCACGCTGCTGGCGATCGCGCTGCTCCTGCGGCGGCCGCCGGGCGACCGCGAGCCGCCTGTCGGGGTTGCGGCCGTTGCGGCTACGCCTCCGGTCGTGGCCGACCTTCCTGCCAAGGCGGGCTGCTATGTCGCCACTATCACCGTGGCCTCGCCCGACGCGCGGCTGGGAGGTCGGCGGGCCGTCGTGGGCGGCCGGCTGTTGCCGGCCGCCTGGGACGTGACGGACGGCAGCATCGCGGTGCGGTTTGATGGCGGTGCCGAGATCTTCTTCGACACCGGCTCCCGGTTTCGCATCACGTCGCGACGCAGCCTCGAGGTCGAGGAGGGCGCGTTCGTGTTCCAGGGCGACGCGACGTGCGAGCCCCTGACAATCACCACACCGCAGGCCACGCTCGTCGACGTCGGGACGCGGTATGCCGCCGTCGTCAAGCCGGGGGCCGAGGAGCTGCATGTCCTCGACGGTGCGGTCCGGCGATCGACGGGCGGGCCGGAGGAGTTCGTGACCGCCGGAGCCGGCCGCGCGTACGACGATCGCGCTCCGCAGGGTCGCGTCATCCCGATCGACGCGGGGCTTGTGCAGCGGAGCGCCGAGGCCGACACGACCAAGCCGATCGTGGCCGCTCCAGACGCCGCCGACGACTTTCGTGCCACGGCTGAGTCGATCGACGGAGTGGCCGGCGGTTCTGGCTGGCGCGGTGGCTGGATAGCGCATCGCGGCCTGCCGCCCTTCGCGATCGCGTCGCCGGGACTCGGCCCGGATGGGGCGGGGATCGTGCATCACGGCGGCGGCTCGCGGGCCGCCCACCGCGTCCTCGAGCAGCCGATCGATTTGGGGACGGATGACGTGCGTTACGTGCGGTACCTCGTGCGCCGCGAAGCGGATCTGCCGGGCGACAACAATCTCGCGATGCTCGTGCTCCGCAAGCGCGGGCTGACGGTCGAGGAGGAGCTGGCCCGGCAGTCGTTCGTGCAGTTGGCGGTGTGCCGCGACGACACGGTCGCGCTCAAGTTCCTCGGCGAGAGCGTCCGCTCATCGGCGGTGCTGCCCCCCGGCACGACCATGGCCGTGGTGGCGAAGGTTGTGTCGGGCCGCGAGCAGCCGGATCAGATCTTCCTGCGGGTCATGCCGGCCGCCCGATTGGAGGACCGCGAGCCCGAGGCATGGACCGCCGTGACCGCAAGCGTCGCGACTGATCTCGTCTTCGACCAGGTCTCCGTGGAGGCCGTGAGCCGGGGAACGGTATGGATCGATGACATCGCCGTCGGCCCCAGCTGGGCGAGCATCGCGCTGCCGCGCAAGGACGAACCATGAGCCGCGTCGCTCGTGTCCTGATGTTGGTCGCGGCCGTCATGTCGAGCGCTGACAGCGGCGCGGCCGATGGGCTCGAATCGATCCGCGCGGCCACCATGCTGCCGACCGATACCGCGTCGACCCCGGATCCAGAGATCGATGCCGAGGGGATCGCCGGGCGGGTGCTCTGCGGTTACCAAGGCTGGTTCAACACGCCTGCCGACGGCGCCGGCCTCGGCTGGAAGCACTGGGCCAAGGATTCGCGCCGGTCTCCCGCCGCCGACAACCTCGTCGTCGACCTTCTGCCCGACGTGAGCGAACTCGCTCCCGAAGACCGCCATGCCTCCGGCCTCCTCGGCGCCGACGGCAAGCCGGTCGAGCTCTTCAGCTCGCTCTCGGCAGCGACGGTCGACTGCCATTTTCGCTGGATGCAGGAATACGGCATCGACGGCGCCTTCGTGCAGCGTTTCGTCGCGCCCCTCTCGAGCCCGCCCCACCTCCGCAACTGCACGCTCGTGCTCGGCCACTGCCGCGCGGCGGCGGCCCGTCATGGCCGGGTCTTCGCCGTCATGTACGACATCTCGGGCCTGCGGGCGGGCAAGGCGGCGACCCTGATCGAGGACTGGAAGGCCCTCCGCGAACGGATGCGGATCACGGAGAGCCCGGCCTACCTCAGGCTCGGCGGCCGGCCGCTCGTCGCCGTCTGGGGAATCGGCTTTGCCGGCCGGGAGTACACGCTCGCCGACTGCGAGGAGATCGTCGCGAGGCTCGAGCAGGACGGCTGCGCCATCCTGGCGGGTGTGCCGACGGGCTGGCGCACCCTCGACCGGGATGCGGCAGCCGACAAGGGGCTCCACAAACTCCTGGACCGGTGCGATGTCGTGAGCCCCTGGACGGTGGGCCGCTATGCCAAGCCCGCGGACGTCACGCGGCATGCCGAGCAGTGCTGGAAGCCCGATGTCCAGGCATGCCGGAAGCGGGAGATCGAGTATCTGCCGGTGGTGTTTCCGGGGTTCAGCTGGCGAAACCTCCACGGCGGCCCGCTCGACCAGATTCCGCGTCAGAAAGGCGAGTTTCTCTGGCGGCAGTTCGCCGAGGCCCAGCGGGCCGGGGCGCGGAGCGTCTACGTCGCCATGTTCGACGAGTGCGACGAGGCCACGGCGATCTTCAAGTGCGTCGAGCCGCCCGCCGGCGACCTCACCAAGCAACTGATCGGCTATGAAGGGCTGCCAAGCGACCACTACCTCCGCCTGACGGGGGAGGCCCGCAAGCTGCTCCATGCCCGGCGGCCGTTTCCGGACAAGCCGCCGCCCTGAAAACATCCGTGGGACGCGCCGGAAACTCCCAGAAAACGGAAATTCTTGGCACTCGTTTTTCCGTTGCCTGAAATGACCCTTGGAGCATTCTTTCTTTCTCCGACATGCACCGCGGAGGGCATGTCCCGGGAGATTCGGTCAAGAGGGGGCGGAATCATGGCGACCGACGAGGCTGGCAAGGACGGACCGCGGCACGATGCCCTCCCTTCACCGCGGGGCGATCGTGGCGGTCGGGCCGCACCGCGGGGGTTCACCCTCGTCGAACTGCTCGTGGTGATCGCGATCATCGGCACGCTCGTCGGTCTGTTGCTGCCGGCCGTGCAGTCGGCCCGCGAGAGCGCCCGCCGCAGCGTCTGCGGAAACAACCTCAAGCAGCTCGGCCTGGGATTGCACAACTACTACGACGCCAATCAATCCTACCCGCAGACGGCGAACTATCCGCCCGGCGCGACGGACGCCCAGAAGACGGCGAACTGGGTCCACACGTACATCCGCCTGAGCCCCCATGCCCTGATCCTGCCCTTCATCGAGCAGCAGGAGATCTATGCCGTCATGACACCCGCACAGGGCGGCAGCTGGCACCATGACAACGCCCGATTCGGCAAGGTGACGATCTCAACCTTCCTCTGCCCGTCGGCCGACCGCTCCAACGCGATCGCCAACGGACGGCCCGGGAACCACTATGGCTGGTCCACCGGCAGCAGCACCCACAGCCACTTCAACACGCCCGCCAGCCAAAACGGCATGTTCAACTCGAGCAACGTCATCAGGGTGAAGGACGTGACCGACGGGCTATCGAAGACGGTGATGGCCGCCGAGTTTCTCGGCGGCAAAGGGGCGGGAGGGGCGAACGGCATCTATCCCTACGACATGTTCAACGTCGGCAATGCGCCGGGCGGGACCGGTTGGCCGACGGGTGCCTTCCCGACGGCCGCGCAGCTCGAAACGCTCGGGGCGGGCATGGCGTCGGCGACTGCCACCAGCGGGGCCGGCGGCTGGTTCTGGAGCCGTGGCCTGCCGACACAGACCGTGATCAACACGGTGGCGCCCCCGAACTGGCGGTACGGCAATCTCGTCAACGGCATCGGCGGTTGGGTGACGGACTGTGGCTTCCGGGCCACTCCCCCGCGGAGCATGCACGGCGGCGGCGCCGGCATGGTGATGGGCGACGGGGCGGTTCGCTTCGCGAGCGATGATGTCGACCTCCTGACGTTCCAGCGGCTCGGCCACCGCAGCGATGGCGCCGCTGTCGGATCCGAGGGATGGTGAGCCGAGCCATGGAGAGAGATCACGCTGCACCACACCGCCGGCCCGGCACTCGCTGGCTGTCTTGGACTGGGGGTGGCCTGGCACTCGCCTTCGCAGCGACATGCTGCTGCGCCACCGGGTGCGGCAGGACCCGGGTGCCGCAGGAGCGGGTGATCCCGATCCGGCAGGCCGACCCGCTCGCGCAGCTGCGGTCGTATCTCGAGGGCTACGCCCAGGGCCAGCCGGTTGGGAGCGAGCGGGAGCTTTTTCCCGAAGTGGTAGACGAAATCCGCAAAACCGATTCGGCATTGGCCGCTGTGGTCGAAAAGGGTATCGGAGAGATCCAGGCCTCCCCCGGGCAGTCTGCTGCCCTCGCCAGAAAGCTGCTCGACCGGCTGGGGCCGGCGAGCGACCGGTGAAAACCCATGAGGACCGCCGAGATCGGTATTTCGGCCCCACCTCGGAGAGTGCGGCGATGAAGCCGATCCACGTGGCGCTGCTGGTCGCGCTCGCGGCATACCCTGCTTTCGGCGGTGAGGTGGCCAAGCCGAACACGCCCAACCCCGGGCTGCGGTATTACTACCCTGTTCCCCGGGCGGCCGATCCGAAGACTCATGACTTCGACGTCGTGATCTATGGCGCGAGCCCGGCGGCGGTGTCGGCCGCCTGCCAAGCCAGGAAGATGGGGAAGTCGGCCGGCGTGTTCGTCTTCAGGAGACACGTCGGCGGCATGTCCTCCTCCGGCTTGAGCGACGTCGATTTCGGCAAGAAGGAGGCCATCGGAGGCCTGGCCAAAAAGGTGTATCTCGAGTTCTGGAAGAACAGGGTGCAAAGCCCGGCGGAAGCGGAGCAGATGTTTCTCGCCATGCTCGCAGACCTGGATATCCCGGTCTTCTTCGAGCACCGGCTCGACAAGGTCGAGAAGGAGGGGACGCGGATCACGAAGGTGTCCTTCGAAAACGGCAACGCCGCCCGCGGCAAGATCTTCATGGACACGACCTACGAGGGCGACCTCATGGCCCGCGCGGGGTGCACGCACGTCGCGGGGCGGGAGTCGCACGCGGCGTATGGCGAGAAGCTCGCAGGCATCCAGATCGGCGCACGGCAATCGCCCCACAACTTCCAGTGGATGGTCGATCCCTACAAGGAGCCCGGCAACCCGGCGAGCGGGCTGATCGACGGGGTCAGCGGCGAAGTGTTCACGACCGCCGACCACGGCAAGGCCGACAAGCGGTACCAGGCTTTCTGCTTCAGGATGTACGCGACCCCGAAAGACCCGATTCCCTGGCCCAAGCCCGACGACTATCGCCCGGAACGGTACGAGTTGCTCAAGCGGTATATCCAGGCGGCGCCATCACCTGAGTGGTGGAACCTGATCTATTCCCGCGGCCCGCTGAAGCTCAATCATGGGGACTGCAACAACGCGGGGCCCGTGTCGCTCGATTATGTGGGCGCCAACTCAGGCTGGGCGGAGGGTACCTACGAGGAACGCGAGAAGATCTACCAGGATCATGTGAACTATCAGCAGGGCTACATGTATTTCCTGGCGAACGACCCGAGCATCCCGGAGAAGTTGCGGAGCCGCGTGCGGATGTTCGGCCTGAGCAAGAACGAGTTTCCGGAAACGGGCGGCTGGTCGCACGAGCTCTACGTTCGGGAGGGACGCCGGCTGCGCGGCGACTACGTGCTCACCGAACACGACTGCTTGGGCAAGACCACGGTCGAAGACTCGGTCGGCCTGGGCAGCTTCATCATGGACTCCCACGTCGTGCAGCGGATCATCTACAAGGCCGCCAAAGACGCGCACATCCGGATCTCGGACGAAGCCACGGCGGCGCAGCGCACCTGGGCCGGGGACATGGTGGGGGTCGAAGGGCAGTTCGACTATGCCGTGCCCCGTCCCTACCGGATCAGTTACCGGTGCATCCGACCGAAGCGGGCCGACTGCGAGAATCTCTTCGTCCCAACCGTTATCTCGGCGACCCACCCGGCATACGGCTCGTCGCGGATGGAGCCGGTGTTCACGATCCTGGGGCAGAGCGCCGGGGCCGCCGCGGCGCTCGCGATCGACGGGCAGATCGCCGTGCAGGACGTCGACTACGCGAGGTTGCGAGAAGTCCTGCTGGCCGAAGGCCAGTTGCTCGACTAGGCCGAGGGTGCTCCTGGCCGCCGCGCTGGGTAGACTGTTCGGCGGTCGCCCGACCGCTGCTCGAACCCGAGCGGCGCCGCGGACGACTCGAGCATGAGGGCTGTATCGATGCGGAAGGCATCCTGGCCGATCGTGGGCCTCTCTTGGCTGCTGGCAAGCCTCGTCTCGGCGGCGGCCGCCGATGAACTCGTCCAGTGGGGCCATTGGCGTGGGCCGCTGGGCAACGGAGTTGCTCCGCGGGCCGCGCCGCCGACCGCGTTCTCCGCCGCCGAGAACGTTCGCTGGAAGACGGAGATCCCGGGTCGTGGCTCGTCGTCGCCGATCGTGTGGGGCGATCGCGTGTTCGTGACGACCGCCGTGCCGGTGGAGGGCAAGGCGGGCGAGCTCGACTTCCGCATCATCTGCGTCGACCGCGCGAGCGGTGCGGTCGTCTGGGGACGGTCGGCGATCCAGGCCGTGCCGCACGAAGGCACACACGAGACCAACGGCTACGCCTCCGCCTCGCCGTGCACCGACGGCACCCGCGTCTACGCGCACTTCGGGTCCCGCGGCCTGCATTGCTTCTCGATGGATGGCACGCCGGTCTGGCAGCGGCAGTTCGGACAGATGCAGACGCGGCACGCCTTCGGCGAGGGCAGTTCGCCGACGCTGGCCGGTGACTTGATCCTCGTGCCGTGGGATCACGAGGGCCCTTCGAAGCTCTACGCGCTCGAGAAGGCGACGGGGCAACCCGTCTGGGAAGCCCCGCGGGCCGGCCCGACCTGCTGGGCCACGCCGCTCGTTGCCCGCGACGCCGCCGGTCGCCGGCAGGTCGTCATGAACGGCGAGGATCTCGCCTCGGGCTATGACCTCGAGACCGGCAAGGAGCTTTGGCGGTGCGCCGGGCAGACGGTGCGGCCCTGCGCATCGGCAGTCGCGGCCGATGGGATAGCCTATGTCGGCAGCGGCTTTCGCGGCTCCTTCATGGGCGCGTTCGACCTTGCCGGCCGCGGCGACCTGGCTGCGAGCCCGCAGCTGCTCTGGACGATCAAGAAAGACACGCCCGACGTCGCCTCGCCGCTCCTGTCGGGGGACAGGCTCTACTTCTACAAGGAGAAAACGGGGCTCTTGACCTGTGTCGAGGCGAAATCGGGCCGAGTGCTCTATCCCGCCACACGCGTGCCCGGCGTGAGCAAGACCTATGCATCGCCCGTGGCAGCCGGGGGCCATGTCTATCTTACCGACCGCTCCGGCTCGATCACCGTGATCGAGGATGCCCCGACGCTGAAAGTCGTCGCCACGAACGATCTCGGCGAGGGTGTCGACGCGACGCCCGCCCCGGTGGGCCGGGAGCTTTTCGTCCGGGGCGAGCGGCACCTCTTCTGCCTGTCGCAGCCGTGAAGCCTTCATCATCGCGCCGCTGATGCGTTCCTCCGACACCCTGCTCGCCATTCCATGAACGATCCCCACTTCACCGCCCTGCCCCTGATCGCCATCCTGCGCGGTATCACGCCCGACGAGGTCGTGGCGGTCGGCACCGAGCTGCATGCCGCCGGCTTTCGCGTCATCGAGATTCCGCTTAACTCGCCCCATGCGATCGAGAGCATCCGCAGGCTGGCCGCGGCGCTCGGTGCGGACGCGCGGATTGGGGCCGGCACCGTGCTCTCGACGGCCCAAGTGGCTGAGGTTGCCGCTGCCGGCGGCACGCTCGTCGTCTCCCCGAACGCCGACCCCGATGTGATCCGCGCCACGAAGGCGACCGGCATGCTGAGCGGGCCCGGCGTGGCCACACCGACCGAGGGCTTCGCGGCGCTCGCCGCCGGCGCCGATTTCCTCAAGCTTTTTCCCGCCGAGCAGATGCCGCCGGCCGTGGTGAAGGCCTGGCGGGCGGTATTTCCGGCAGCGGTGCCGCTCGTGCCGGTGGGAGGCGTCGCCCCCGACTCGCTCGCCGCGTTCGTCGCGGCCGGCGCCAGCGGCTTCGGCCTCGGCTCGGCGGTCTACAAGCCCGGTATGACCGCCGCCGCGGTGCGTCGTACGGCCGATGCCTTTGTCGCCGCCTGGCGAAGCTGCCGCGTCTGAGGCCCCCCTGAAACCCTCGCGAGGACCCCGTCGATGCGGATCACCAAGCTGACCACATTCATCGTGCCCCCGAGGTGGTGCTTTCTGAAGGTGGAGACCGACGAGGGAATCGTCGGTTGGGGTGAGCCGGTCGTCGAGGGGCGGGCGCACACCGTCGCGGCGGCCGTGGACGAGCTGGCCGACTATGTCGTCGGCAAGGATCCGGCGCAGATCGAGGACATCTGGACCGTGCTCTACCGCGGCGGCTTCTACCGCGGCGGCGCGGTCCACATGAGCGCGCTGGCGGGCGTTGACCAGGCCCTCTGGGACATCAAGGGCAAGGCGCTCGGCGTGCCCGTGTACGAGCTGCTGGGGGGCCGGGTACGGGATCGGATCCGCGTCTATTCCTGGATCGGCGGTGATCGGCCGGCGGAGACGGCAGCCCAGGCGAAGGAGCGGGCGGCCCGCGGCTTCACGGCGATCAAGATGAACGCCTGCGAGGAGCTGCAGTACGTCGACACCTTCGACAAGGTCGACCGGGTGGTCGCCAACGTGGCCGCGATCCGCGAGGCGGTGGGGCCCCACTTCGGGATCGGCGTCGACTTCCACGGCCGCGTCCACCGGCCGATGGCGAAGGTGCTCGTCAAGGAGCTGGAAACGTTCAAGCTCCTCTTCATCGAGGAGCCGGTGTTGAGCGAGCATGCCGAGGCGCTCGCCGAGATCGCCCGGCTGACGCACACGCCGATCGCCCTCGGCGAGCGGCTCTACTCCCGCTGGGACTTCAAGCACATCCTCGAGCAGGGCCACGTCGACATCCTGCAGCCCGACCCGTCTCACGCCGGCGGCATCACGGAGACGAAGAAGATCGCCACGATGGCCGAGGCCTATGACGTCGCGATCGCGCTCCACTGCCCGCTCGGGCCCATCGCGCTGGCCGTCAACCTCCAGCTCGACGCCAACTGCTACAACGCCTTCATCCAGGAGCAGAGCCTGGGCATCCACTACAACCAGGGCAACGACCTGCTCGACTACGTCCGCAATCCCGAGGTCTTCGATTACGCCGACGGCCACGTGAAGATCCCGCA
The DNA here is from genome assembly GCA_046046235.1 of Planctomycetota bacterium. Classification (GTDB taxonomy): domain Bacteria; phylum Planctomycetota; class Planctomycetia; order Pirellulales; family UBA1268; genus CAMCQY01. Next base: position 24,623 of record JBJOKF010000225.1, read on the forward strand.
GGGGCCGGGCCTCGGCATCGAGGTCAACGAAGACTACGTCCGCGAGCGGGCCGCCATCGGCCACCGCTGGCGCAATCCCGTCTGGCGGCACGCCGACGGCAGCTTCGCCGAGTGGTGACC
>JBJOKF010000111.1:0-6825 GCA_046046235.1 Planctomycetota bacterium
TCATCTTCGACTCGTAGAAGAGCCGGCCGATGAGCGTGCTCTTGCCGTCGTCGACGCTGCCGCAGGTGATGAACCGCAGCAGCTCCTTGCGCTCGTGCTGCGCGAGGTAGGCGTCGATGTCCGTGGCGATCAGGGCTGATTGGTGCGACATGATGATGTTGAAAACGGCCGCAGGTGCCGTTCAGCGGCCGCAGGCCCGCTGGAACGGCAGGAATAGACGGTGCCTCAGAAGTAACCTTCCTTTTTCTTCTTTTCCATCGAGCCGGCCTCGTCGGAGTCGATCAGCCGGCCCTGCCGCTCGGAGAAGGTGGTGAGCAGCATCTCCTGGATGATCTCGGGGAGCGTCGTGGCGCTCGAATCGACGGCGCCCGAGAGCGGATAGCAGCCGAGCGTGCGGAACCGCACGCGCCGCATCTCCGGCTGCTCGCCCGGATGCAGCGGCAGCCGGTCGTCGTCGACCATGATCATCACGCCGTCCCGCCAGACGATCGGCCGCTCGGCGGCGAAGTAGAGCGGCACGATCGGGATGTCTTCCAGGTGGATGTACTGCCAGACGTCGAGTTCGGTCCAGTTGGAGAGCGGGAAGACGCGGATGCTCTCTTTCTTGTGGACCTTCGTGTTGTAGAGGTTCCACAGCTCCGGACGCTGGTTCTTCGGGTCCCAGCGGTGGAACTCGTCGCGGAACGAGAACACCCGCTCCTTGGCCCGCGACTTCTCCTCGTCGCGCCGCGCGCCGCCGAAGGCCGCGTCGAACCGGTACGTGTCGAGCGCCTGCCGCAGGGCCTGCGTCTTCATGATGTCCGTGTGCACCTTGCTGCCGTGCGTGATCGGGTTGATGCCCTGGGCGCGGCCTTCCTCGTTCGTGTGCACGATCAGCTTGAAGCCGAGCTCCTTGGCCGCGTACTCGTCGCGGAGCCGGTACATGTCGCGGAACTTCCAGGTGGTGTCGACATGCAGGAGCGGGAAGGGGGGCTTGGCCGGATAGAAGGCCTTCTCGGCCAGGCGGACCATCACGGCCGAGTCCTTGCCGATGGAGTAGAGCATCACCGGGTTCTCGAACTCGGCCATCACCTCGCGGATGATGTGGATGCTCTCGGCCTCGAGCTGGCGGAGGTGGGTAAGGTTGTAGGATGTCATGGCGGCGCGGTGGCGAAGTGGACGAGTGCCGGTCACTCTAGGGGAATCGCCGGCGGTCGACAATCGCAGGCCGGGGGCCATGCATGGGCCTTGTCGGCGCTCGCTTTTGGCGCTCAACCGGCCGTGTCCCGCAGGCCGTCGGCCTGGCGGCGGATCCGCCGCAGCTCGGCGGCGTCCTTGCGGGCCAGATTCTTCAGCTGCATGCCCATGCGAGCGTTCTTCTTGAGCAGCTTTTCGTGCCGGGCGAGGAAGTCCCAGTAGAGCGTCGTGAACGGGCAGGCGTCGGGGCCGACGGCAATTTTCGGATTGAACCGGCAGCCCCGGCAGGCGTTGCTCATCCGGTCGAGGTAGGCGCCCGTGGCGCAGTAGGGCTTCGAGGCCATCACGCCGCCATCGGCGAACTGGCTCATGCCCAGGGTGTTGGGCAGCTCGACCCACTCGACGGCGTCGACGTAGACGGCCAGATACCAGCGGTGCACGTCCTGCGGGCGGACGCCGGAGAGCAGCGCGAACAGGCCCGTCACCATCAGCCGCTGGATGTGGTGGGCGTAGCCGTGGCGGAGCGTCTGCGAGAGGGCGTCGCGGAGGCAGTTCATCTCGGTGTCGGCGGTCCAGTAGAAGCCGGGCAGCGGGCGGTCGGCGGCGAGGGCGTTGCGTTGCTCGTACTCCGGCATGAAGTGCCAGTAGACGCCGCGGACATACTCCCGCCAGCCGATCACCTGACGGATGAAGCCCTCCGCCGCCTCGAGCGGCACCTTCCCGGCGCGGTAAAGCCGCTCGGCGCCGGCGACGACATCCCGCGGGTCGAGCAGCTTCATGTTCAGCGCCTGCGAGAGCCGCGCGTGGTACAGCCAGGGCTCGCCCGTCCAGATGGCGTCCTGATAGCGGCCGAAGTCGGCGAGCCTGTGCACGAGGAAGTCGTCGAGCGCCGCGCGGGCGTCGGCGGGTGTCACGGGCCAGTCGAAGGCGTCGAGGCTCCCGGGATGACCGGCGAAGCGGACGTTGACCAGGTCGATCACATCCCGCGTGATCGCGTCGGGCTCGAACCGCACCGGCGCGGGGAGCCGGCCCGGGCCGGTCTTGGGAAAGGCGCCGCGATTCTCGACGTCGTAGTTCCACTGGCCGCCGGCGGGCTCACCGTCGTCGAGCAAGACGCCATGCCGCTCGCGGAGCTCACGGTAGAAGTATTCCAGCCGCAGCTGCTTGCGGCCGGCGGCGTGGGCCGCGAAGTCGTCCTGCGACGAGAAGAAGTGGCGGTCGGTCCGGATCTCGAGCGGCAGGCGGGCCCGCCTGGCCGCGGTCTCGAGCGCCTGCCGCACCCGCCACTCGCCCGGCTCCACGACGACGAGCGAGTCGGGCGCGGTGCCCCGCTGCTCCGCCCGTGCGAGGCTCGCCAGCAGCGCCTCCGCCAGGCTCGCCGGCTCGCCGGCGACGGGAGACGCCGCCAGCGCGGTGTAGTCGGCCTCGATCCGCTCGTCGCGGAGCGCCGCGCGGAAGTGACGCATGCCCGCGAGGAAGACGGCGATGCGGGCCTTGTGCGACCAGACATGGGTCGACTCCTCGGCGACCTCCGCCATCCAGACGCGGTCGCGGCCGCGGTCGAAGCCGTCGAAGGCGGCGCTCGAGCGGTCGAGCTGGTCGCCGAGCACGAGGACGAGGCTGCCGCTCATGCCGGGCCTCGCGACGGTGTCTGGCCCGCCGGCGGTGCGATCGTCACGAGCGCCGCCCAGACCACGAGCAGGAGCACCGCCGGCACGGCGAGGCAGAGCAGGCTCGGCTCGGCCGCGGGTCCCCACCGGCCCAGGCCGGTCGTGAGCTGCCGCCAGAAGCAGACATGCGCGAAGGCTGCCGGCACCAGGAGCAGTTCGGCCTCGAGCGTCGGCCACGACCTGGCCGTCGCCCACACGATCATCTGCACGAGGCAGGCTGCCAAGAGCAGCGTCGTCGTGCCGAGCATGCCCTGCCAGCCGAAGACGGCGCCCACCAGCGCCAGGGCCGCGGCGAGCTGCCGTGGCGTTGCGAGCGGCTGACCGCTCCTGCCGGCGGCGTCGCCTTGGGTCCGGCGGCCGAGCACCGCGGCGACGATCCAGCCGCAGAGGCCGCCCGCCAGGCTCCCGACGAACGGACTCGCCGCCGCGATCGGCCGCGACCAGGCGTCGAGAGCGGCCCAGGGCATCACGTGCAGCGTGGGAAAGAGGATCGCAAGCAGGATCGCGACCACGAGCGTGCCGAAGATGCTCCGCGCCGGTACGCGGCCGCCGTCATGGACGATGAGCCCCCAGGCCAAGAGGACGCAGAGCAGGCCGGCGTGGTAGAGGCTGAGGCCGACCAGGTCGGACCGAGGGTCGGGCATGAACTGCAGCAGGCCCCCATGCCGGAAGTCGGCCGCCCGCACGGGCAGATTGGCGCCCCCGGAGACCAGCTCCCGAAAGAAGACCGCCGTGCCGAGGCCGGCGCAGGCCGCCTCGACGAGCGGATACCGCTCCGCGATGGGCAGGTCGCAGGTGCGGCAGCGGCCGCCGAGCCGCAGCCACCCGACGATCGGCAGGTTGTCGTGCCAGCGAATCGCGGTCGTGCACCGCGGGCACCGCGAGCCGCCGGTGATCACCGACTCACCGCGGGGCAGCCGATGGACGACGACGTTCAGGAAGCTGCCGATGAGCGACCAGAACACGAACACCCAGGTTGCGATCAGGGCCGCGGCGGCCAAGACCGGTAGCGCCTCGAGCCAGCCTTCCGTGGCCGCGAGCCGCCGGGACGCGGCCGGCCAGAAGACCGTGACGGCCTGCGCGGCCGGGAACACGGCTGCCAACGCGACCGCTCCCAGGACCGCCCGCCAGACGAGCGGCTGGTCGGGCGGGCGCGGGGGAGGGGCGGAAGGACTGTCCGGGGCGGGGGCGACCGGCCCGGCCATCCAGCCTGAGTCGGTGTGGTTCAAGGGAAAAGGCCTCGCTGAGCGGTCGTTTTTTCGATGGTAGCACGGTGGGGCGGGCTGCAGAAAACCGGCGAATCGGGGTGAGCCGCCCCCGGCGGTGCCCGCGGACTGGACGATTTCCAGGGACATGTTACAGCTGCGGCGCCGCTGCGGTTGGCTCAGTGCAGACACGCCGTTGACCGCGCACCAGAGCAGGAGACCCTTCGCGTGATCGCCCTTTCCAAGACCGTCTCCAGGATCTCTCGAACCAAGCCCTCGCGTTCCAAGCGTTCGCAGTCCAAGCCGCCGGCGACCGGACGGTCCCGCGGCGGGCAAGCAGCCGGGAAGCGGACGGGCGGAGCCGCTGTTCCAGTGCGGAAGCGAACGTCCGTCCGGCCAGACAAGGCGGCGCTCGACGCCCGTCGGGCGCGGCTGTTCGATCGCACGATCGACTTCGTGCCCTGCCGGGAGTTCTTGAAGGCCGACGCGGAGCGTCTCGCCACCGATCGTCCCGCCGCCGCCGCCGTGCCGCTCGCACGGGATCTCGCCGAAACTCCCAGCGGTGCCGGCCTGACGCCCTACCTTGCGAGCCTGTATCAGACGCGGTTGTTGTCGAAAGAAGAGGAGCAGTTCTACTTTCGCCGGATGAACTGGTTGAAGTTTCGCGCGGCGACGGCCCGCGGGCGGCTCGACCGGCGGCGGGCCACCCTCAGGCAGATCGACGAGGTCGAGGGCTGGTTGACGGAGGCCGAAACCGTCAAGGCGATCATCATCACGTCCAACCTCCGGCTGGTGGTGTCGATCGCCAAGAAGTTCGTCGATCCCACCAACTCGTTCGAGGAGCTCGTGAGCGAGGGCAACATCGCGCTCATGCGGGCGGTGGAGAAGTTCAACTTCGCGCTCGGCAACCGGTTCAGCACCTACGCCACCTACGCCATACAGCGGCATTTTTTCCGCCTTTCGCAGAAGGGCCGCCAACTGCGCAGCCGGTTCGTCTCCGACGACGACGCTTTCAAGGGCAGGGCGGCCGCGGAGCCCGATGGCGAAAGTTGCTCGCCGCAGCAACTGGGCATCCTCAAGGAACTGTTCGCCAAGTTTCTCGGCGAGCTCGAGCCCCGCGAGCAGCAGATCGTCGTCGCTCGGTTCGGCTTCGACGGCCAGTCGCCGCGAACGTTCCGCGAGCTCGGCAGCTCGATGGGCGTGTGCAAGGAGCGGATCCGGCAGATTCAGACGCGGGCCCTCGACAAGCTCCGGGCGATGGCGGCGGAGGCCAGGCTGGAGCAGACCGTCGGCGACTGGCTGTAGCCGCGTCCGCCGTAGGACGTCTGGGATCGCCGTGGTATCTTCCACGGCATGAAAACAACAGCGAACGTCCCGGCGCCGACCTTTCGGCTCTGGCTGATGATGGTGCTCGAGTTCCTCATCTGGGGCGCATGGCTGCCCTTGATCTGGGGCTACATGGGCAAGGACGGCCTGAACTTCAGCGACGCGCAGATCGCCTGGGTGGGCAGCGCCTTCGCGATCGCCTCGATCGTCGGCATCCTCTTCTCGAGCCAGTTCGCCGACCGCACGTTCGCGGCCGAGAAGTTCATGGCTTTCAGCCACTTCATCGGCGGCCTGGCCATTCTCGGGATGTACTGGGCGAAGGACTTCCCGACCTTCTTCGGCCTGATGCTCGTGCACGCGCTGCTCTACGTGCCGACCATCTCCGTCTCCAACTCGATCGCCTTCACCCACATGAAGAACGCCCAGAAGGAGTTCGGGATCGTGCGCATGGGGGGCACGATCGGCTGGATCCTCGCTGCCTGGCCGCTGTTCTTCCTGCTGGAGGGCAAGAGTGGACAGGCCGCGGCGCTCGCCAAGGGCAACATCTTCCTGGTCGCCGGCATCGCGTCGCTCGTGCTGGCCGCCTACAGCCTCACGCTCCCCGCCACGCCGCCGAAGAAGGCCGCGCCGGGCGAGGGCGGTTTCGCCTGGGTGAAGGCCGCGAAGTTCCTCTCGCAGCCGTTCCTGCTCGTGCTCTTCATCGTCACGTTCCTCGACTCGATCATCCACAACGGCTACTTCCTCATGGCCGGCGGCTTCCTGGAGAGCCGGACGGTCGGCATCCCGCAGAAGTGGATCATGCCGGTGATGAGCATCGGCCAGGTGGCGGAGATCCTCACGATGGCCGTGCTCGGGGCGGTGCTCGCACGGCTCGGCTGGAAGACGACGATGATTCTCGGCATCCTGGGCCACGCCGCCCGGTTCGCCGTCTTCGCCTTCATGCCGCAGAACCAGGCGATGATCATCGCCGTGCAGGTGCTCCACGGCGTCTGCTACGCCTTCTTCTTCGCGACCCTCTACATCTTCATCGACGCGGCGTTTCCGAAGGACGTGCGCTCGAGCGCCCAGAGTCTCTTCAATCTCCTCGTGCTGGGCCTGGGCGACCTGGCGGCCAAGTGGCTCTTCATCCCGCTGCAGAGCAGCCTCACCGGCGCGGAGGGTACCGACTTCCGGCGTCTGTTCCTCGTGCCGGCGGCGATGTCGCTGGCGGCGGCGGCGCTGTTGCTCGTGGCGTTCTGGCCGCCGCGGTGGCTGGCCTCGGCCGCCGACGCCGAGGACGACCTCGAGACCGAGCCCGAACTCGTGACCTGAGCGCGGACGGAGCCGGACCTCTCCGGCCGCGGCGGGTTTTTTAACGTGCCGCATCGGCGTGGCTCGCGGCGTCTTCGGCACTGCCCGACAAGTTGAAAACTTGTCGCCACGGGGCAAGACAAGCGGGCCTAACGCTC
>JBJOKF010000127.1:0-13693 GCA_046046235.1 Planctomycetota bacterium
TCGGAGTCTTTCGAGTTGCCGAAGAAGCCGGGGCTGCCCTGCAGGTTGCCGGCTTGGTGCGTGGCTTCGATGGTCCAGGCCGTCGGCTCCGGCTCGCCCCGTGGCCAGACCTTGCCACGCAGAGTCGCCGAGCCGCCACTGGTGCGGGCCTCGAACCGCATCGTGTACCAGCGGCCGGCCTCCCACGAAAACGGAATCGTCTTGGAGAAGTAGGTCGCCACCTGCGGGGGCCAGCTGCGAAGCTGCAGTTGCTGCGCCGCGCCCATGAGGTCGAGCGTGTACCGCTGGGCGATGAGCCCCATGTCGGGCATGCGAGCCTTCTCGAGCGCCGCCGGATTGCCGAAGGCCTTCGAGAAGGCGTCGGCGTCGGAATCGCTCGACTTCGTCGCGGCTGAAGCCGGCGAGCCCGGCTTCTCCACGCCCGTCTCCTGGGCGCGGAAGTCGGCCTGGATGGAATAGTCGTGGAGATCGATCGGGCCGATCCACCCCTGGCTCCGGGTGCCCTTGGGGATCGTCGTCACCTTCACCAGGCACTTCGATCCATCCACCTCGCGGACGATGTGGCGATACCGCATGCCGATCCAGGGCAACGGCGGCTCGCCCTTCACGACGCCCGTCTTCGGGTCGGCGGCGAGCGGAATCTCGTCGAAGTCGAAGGCCCATGGCAGCGGCGGCATCGAGCGGATGCGGGCCTTGCCTTCGAGACCGCCGACCTTGGCCGTCACGATCGCCACGGCATGCCGACCCGCCGGCGCAGTGTACGTGCCGTCTGTCGCGACGGTGCCGGCGGTGGCGGAAAACTCCGCGGCAGATTCCTTGACGAACCGCCCGGCCGCGTCGAAGAGCCGGACCTTCAGCGGCACCGTCGCCCCGGCGGCGATCTGCGCCTCGGCGGGCACGATCTGCACCCACGCCGCCGCGCCGGCCGGCGACTTGGTGGCATTCGAGACCTGCTGCGGCACCGTCGGGCCGACGGAGGCGGAAGAGGGGAGCGGCGCGGCCTTGTCACCGAGGCAGTAGAGGCGGGCGCCGGTCGTCAGGTAGAGCCGCCCGTCGGCGGCGATCGGCGACGCCGTCACTTCGTCCTCGTTCGTCATCCGCATGCGGTTCACGAACTTGACGCCATCGGCCGTCGGCTCGAGCACATGCCACCCGCCCGTCGAGCAGACGTAGAGCTTGCCGTCGGCCACGAGCGGGCTGCCCCGGACGATCGTGCCGAGAAGCTTTTGCGGGCGACCGACCGGCTCTCCGGTTCGTTTGTCGAAGGCATAGACCTTCGCCCCGTCGTCGACGAAATACACCCGGTCGCCGAGCACGACAGGCATCGCGCGGCCGTCCATCACGCTCTTCTTCTGCCAGGCCGCGGCGGTCGCCGTGATGTCGCCCGAGCCGCTCGGCCTGATCGCCGTGACCGAGCCCATCGAGGTGTTGTCGAGATTCTCCTCGGCCTGCGAGACGAAGATGATGTCGCCGGCGACCAGCGGCGCGACATTGAGCCCGCGGCGGGAGAGCTTGAAGTTCCAGACCGCCTTGCCCGTCCGCGGCTGGAAGTTCCACACGCTGCCGTCGCTCGACCCGAAGACGAGCGCCGCCTGTCCGTCGAAGTCGGCGAGCGACGGTGTGCTGTATGTCGTGTCTTCCGGAAGCTCTTTCGTGCCGTTCATCCACCGGACCGCGCCCGTGGCCTTGTCGAGCCCGAGGAAGCGGTGCGCCGGTCGGGCCGTGTCGCCCCAGCCGGTGACGACGGCGCTGGCGATCACGAGATCCTCGAAGACCACCGGGATGTTCGTCCGGCCGCCATACGTCGAGAGGAACCCGAACTCCTCGTGCAGCGACCGCTGCCACCTCGTCTTCCCGGTGGCGGCGTCGATCGCGGTGAACACGCCGCACACGCCGTGGGCGAAGACGGTTTCCGAGGCGGGGTCGGCCACGACGGCGGACCAGCCGACCCGCTCGGCCGGCACGTCGGAGAGATAGACGTTGAAGACGTTCTCCCAGAGCTTCTTTCCCGTGGCGGCGTCGAGGCAGAGAACCTTCTCCGCCTCTTCCTTCGTGCCCGGCTTGTGGCGGACGAGCGTGAACAGCTTCCCGCCCATGATCACGGGCGTGGAGATGCCCCCCGCCTCGTCGCTTTTCCAGAGCACGTTCGTGCCTTTCTCGGCATCGAACGACGTGACGAGCGGCGGGCCCGCGTAGTGCCGATCCTGGTTTGGCCCCCGCCAGTCGGGCCAGTCGGCGGCGTGGAGGCCGGCGCCTGACAGCAGCAGCCCCAACAGGGCTCCACACGAGGCGACGATCCGACCGAACTGAGGTCCGTGCATCCGCATCGTGGTGACTCCCGGAATCGTGGCGCCGCGGGGCGCGGCGGAAGGACCGGCGACGGCTGTCGGGCGTCGTCGCGCGGTCGTTAGTTCGTGATGCCTTCGGCCTTGAGTTCTGCGGGCAGGGCCGGGTCGACGAGGCCGCGGGCACCGCGGCCTTGCTGCAGCCGGTCTGAGGTGTCGGCCCGGATGCTGTCGAGATCGGCGTCCCCCCAGCGGCGGCGGGTGACGACGTCCGGCACCTCGAACGGTCGGACCAATCGCATGCCCACGCCAAGCGCCGGCTCTTCCGTATACCACCAGGGACTCTTCGGGAGGTTGGGGTCGACATCCTTCCAGGCCAGGTCTTCGGAGCCGCGGCGGGCGGCGCTACGACACTGCGCGGCCTCGTCGTAGAAGGCGCCGCCCCGGACGACCCGCGGCGAGAGTTGGGTCGGCCAGACCGCCGTCGCCGCGGCGGCCACCGGCTGCGCGAGCGCCGCCTGCTTCGCATAGCCGTCCGGGAGCAGTTCGTCGAGCACCCACTCCGCGACGTTGCCGTGCATGTCGTGGAGGCCGAAGGCGTTGGCCGCCTTCTCACCGACCGGGTGCGTGGTCTCGTCCGAGTTGTCGGCATACCAGGCGGCCGCATCGAGCGCCGCCGCGTCGGCGCCGGTGCTCCAGGGAGTCGTGGAGCCGCCGCGGCAGGCATGCTCCCACTCGCTCTCCAGAGGCAGCCGGTAGAAGCGGCCGGTGAGCCCGCCGAGCCACTTCGTATATTGCCGCGCCGCGAACTGCGTCATCGTGACCGCCGGCTGCCGCGGATCCTCGCCGTGCGTGAAGGTGGTCGAGGGGTCGTAGAGGTTCGAGGGCGCGGTCACGGCGTCGGCCTCGTTTTCGGCCGTCACGGGCCGGATGCCGGCCGACTCCATCGCCTTGAAGACGTCGCAGGCCGCCATGTACTTCTTGTACTCGCCCCAGGTCACCTCGCAGCGGCCCATCCAGAACGGCGCCACCCGAACCTCGTACTGCGGGCCTTCGACGTCGTCTCGGCCGGCCTCGTCGGCGGGGCTTCCCATGCGAAACGTGCCGCCGGGCACCGGGATCATCCTGAACGTGATGTCGGTGCCCGGAATCGTCTCGTCATAAGCCACCATCCAGCCGCCGGGCACCTCGATCGCGGGTCCGTCGCCGGCGGGCCGCTCCGGGCCGGCGACGAAGCCGGCCGCGGCGGCCGGCGGCGCGGTTGCGACGGCCGTCTCAGCAGCCACGCTGAATGTCTCCCGTCCGCAGCAGGCCAGGCAGAGCACGACCACGGGCAGGACGACGGGTGCCGGGCCGACCACGCGCAAGAATCGAGACATCACGGGCGGGATTCCGAGGAGGGTACCGGCCGGCGCCGTTCGTGAGGCCGGATCGAAATGGCAGGAGAACGGTAGAGTGTACCCTGTCAGATATGCCCTGCCCACCGCCGGGCCCCCTCTCGAAGCCCGCCAAACGTGGCCGCACCCAAGCCCAACAAGCCCGCTGCACACGCCGCCAAGCCGGCCTCCAATAAACCGTTTGCCAAGCAGACTGCCAAGGCTTCGGGGAAGCCCAAGGGCAAAGCCGACGACGCCGGTGCCGAGCGGGTCGTGTCGGAGAACCGCCGCGCCCGCCACGACTACGAAATCCTCGACACCCTCGAATGCGGCATCGCTCTCGTCGGCAGCGAGGTGAAGAGCCTCCGCGGCGGCCGCCTGTCGCTCGACGAAGCCTACGGAAGGCTCGAGGGCCAGGAGGTGTGGCTGCTCGGCTGCGACATCCCCGAGTACGAGAAGGCCAACCAGCTCAATCACCCGACGAAGCGGCCGCGGAAGCTGCTGCTCCACCGCCGCGAGATCGGCCGGTTCGCCAGCCAGGCGCTCGAGAAGGGGCTCACGCTCGTGCCGCTGAAGATGTACTTCAAGAACGGCCGGGTGAAGGTGCTCATGGGCATCGGCCGTGGCCGGCAGACCCACGACAAGCGGCAGAAGCTCAAGGCCGAGACTGCCAAGCGCGATATCGAAATCGCCCTCCGCGGTCGCACGGGCCGCGGAGGGCGATCTCAGGACTGACGCGGACTCTATCGGCTTGCGGCCTTCAGTTCGTCGCCGCCTGGGGATGCGGCTGGCTGGTGGGCTAAACCTGCTCGGCCATCAGTGTGGCCGAGCTCGATTCGGTGGAATCCTCGGGATGCCACAGCGGCATGCCCCGCTGAATCCGCTCGGCGAGGATGTCGATCTTCTGTTTGGAACCGGCAGGCGCCGACGTGGGGATGAACTCCATCGTGGCCTGCGGCTCGAAGTTCTCGTCGTGACCGTACAACTCGATGATTTCGAAAACGTTGCGGATCCGGGCCATCGGAACGAAACGACTCCTTGTCTTTGAGGCGAGTGGGGTTGAGGGTGAGAGGGGCTGGATCGAGGCTCGTGGCGCGAGCCAGACGGGGCGCTCACGAGGACTCACTGAAGGGAAGGCCGCGGGGGTCGAAGAGCCGCGCCGCGGACGGGGTGAGTCGAGGTGAACGTCGACATTATGAGTCCCGCTGAACGCGAGTCAAACATTTGCCACGACCGCGCAGCCGCGCCAAAAAAATGCGCGCGGCAGGACTGCGATCATCGGCACGATCGTGCTGGTCGTGCACGTCGCTCGAGCGCTCTTACGACGACCTCTGCGGTCTCCGCATGCCGCGCAATCCGGCTCTCAGCCGGCGGGACCGCCGGGCGGCAGCGCGATTTCAATGTCCGCCGGCGGCGGCGGGGCCGGATTGGTCGACGGCGCCGCGGCCGCGGGATCGAACTTCGGCGTGTCGGTGCCGGTGCGGGCCTCGAGATCAGCCGTCAGCGAAAGCGGGCTGCCGCCCGCCGCCGGCCGCAGTTCCAGGCGGGTGATGCCCCATGTCTTGCCGAGTTTGCGGCCTTCGACGATGACCGTTCCGCGGCCCTTGGCACCGCCCGCCCCAAACTCGACCGCCGCAATCCCGTCGGTTTCGTTGGCCCGCCCCGTCACCTTTCGGTCGCATTCGACGCGGCCGCCCGGACCGGCCAGGAGTTCGACCACGCGGGGGTTGCGCGAGACCTCTTCGCGGGCCTCGACGACGATCGGATGCTCGGTCAGCCGGCCGCAGCCGCTCGGGCAGACGACCAGGCCGAGGCCGACTGTGGCCAGAACTGCGATCCGTCGCATGGAAGGCTCTCCTCTTGCGGCATCAACCCTTGGTGTCGCGGGATTAACCCTTGGCGTCGCGGAATTAACCCTTGGCGTCATGCTGGCGGCACCAGGCGATCTTGTCGGCGGTCGTCGTCGGCAGCGATCCGGCGGGGGCAGCCTTCTTGGCGGGCGTGGCAGGAGCGGGGGCGGCCTCCGCGGCCGCAACGTCCTCCTGCGGCGCGGGCTCGGCCGCCGCGGGCGGGGCCTTCGCAGCCCGCGCCCGGGCGAGGATCTCGGCGGTGGAGGGCTTGCCTGCGGGCTTTTCAGCCGCCGGCTTCGCGGCGGGAGCCGCACCGCCCGCCGCCTTGGCACGGGCCGCGGCCAGGATGTCGGCGGTCGACGGCCTCCCTGCGGCGGGCTTCGCCGCCGCGGGCTTGGCCGCCGCAGGGGACGCGGCCTTCGCGGCCGGCTTGGCCGCCGCGGGCTTGGCAGGCTCCTTCTCGACCGGCTTCGGCCGCGGCTCCGTCACGATCTTGAGCGCCGACGGATCGATGTCGTACCAGCCGATGTTGTTGAACTGGTCAAACTCGACCAGGCAGCGGCCGTTCATGTTGACCGTCTTCACCGTCCCGGTGGCGTTGGCGAAGCGGGCCAGTTCCGGCGCGGAAGAGCTGATCACCACGTACTTGTCGGTCCATTCCGACTTCAGTCGCTCGATGACGTCGAACATGCGTGCGTTCCGGAAGGGGGCGGAAGACGAGGACAGGCATGAATCTGATCGATTGGCAGGCGAATCGCAAGCCGACCGGAACGGGCGCTGGGAAACCCGCTGCAGGTCATGGCCCGATCAGTCGGCCGCCGTCAAAACATCGCTCTCCCGGCCTGCGCAGAGCCCCTCCGGACCTAATGAATAGGACCAGGTGACGGTGCGGGGGAGGGGGCCGGCGGCAGTTCGGGGCACGACCTGTACGACCCGTTCTCCGACCTGGTAGGTCGAGCCGAGCCAGCCTGGCGGCTCCGTGAGCCGACAGGCGATCTCGAAGCGGAGCGCGCCGGGCCGGTCGGGATCGGGAGCGATGGCCGCCGAGAAGTGGGACCGGCCGGCCAGCCCCACGCCGACGACCGCCTGTCCGGCGGCAGGCTCGGCGCGGGGCAGAGCGACTGCGGAGAGTTCCACGAGCACCGGCGACGCCGGCCAGCGAGGGTCGGCGCCGGCCGGCCACGGACCCTCGACCGATTCCCATGCATCGACGGGAGTGTCTCCCCCCGGACGGCGGATGCTGACGCGGTGCTGCCAGCGATCGCCGGCCCACGTGAAGTCCACGGTCGCACCGGCGGTGGCGGTGCCGGCCGCGATCAGGTGTGGCTCGTGCGCGGGCGTGGGCATGCGTGCGGTGTGAAAAGGCGTGCGGGGGCGGAGTGCCGCTAGCATAAACTGCGGCTGATCGAAGGGCTTTTCAAGAAGGGCTTTTCAGGGCGTTTCATGGAACCGCGTCGCTCGCTCCGCTGGCCGATCCTGCTGGGCGTGGTGCTCATCGGCTCGATCCTGGCGCTCGGGGTCGGTTGGGTGCTCGTGAGCATCGCCGCGGCGCTCGGCTCGAAGAATGAGAACGCCGCCTTCTACTGGGCGATCCTCGGGGTGGGGGTGGCCCTGCTCGTGCTCGTGCTGGTGGGGGTCATCATCTACCTGGCCCTCACCCTCAAGGCGATCGCCCTCTCCCAGCGGCAGAGCAACTTCATCGACAGCGTCACCCACGAGCTCAAGAGCCCGCTTGCCTCGCTCAAGCTCTACCTGCAGACGCTCACCCGCCGCGCCGTGCCCCCGGAGCAACAGGCCGACTTCCACCGGTTCATGCTCGACGACGTGGAGCGGCTCGACACGCTGATCGACCACCTCCTCGACGCCGCCAAGACGCTCCAGCGGCGGGCCCGGCCCGGCGACGACGCCACGGAGATCGAGCCGGTGCTGAGACGCGCCTGCGAGGCCGCCGTGCAGCGGTATGGCGCTTCGCCGGGGAACGTCTCGATCCACGTGGCGGGAATCGGTGCCGGGATCGAGGGCACGCCGTCCACCGGCGAGGTGCTGCGGGTGCAGGGCCGGGAGGCCGACGTCGAGATCGTGTTTCGCAATCTCGTCGACAATGCCGTGAAGTATTCGCTGCCGGAGCCGGTGGTGGAGGTGACGGCGTCGGCATTGCCGCGGGACCGGGTCCTCGTGCGGGTGGCCGATAACGGCCCGGGCATCCCGGTCGCGGAACGGCAGAACGTCTTCCAGCGGTTCGTGCGGCTCGGCAGCGAACTCGAGCGATCGACGCCCGGCACCGGCCTGGGGCTGTTTCTGGTGCGGACGATCGTCAAACAGCTGCGGGGCCGGGTGACGGCGAAGGCCGGCCCGACGGGGAGCGGCACCGTGATGGAAGTGGAGCTGCCGGCCGCGGGCTGAAGCGGTCGGGGAGGCCGTGGTACGATTCGGTCGTTTCGCCCACTGGCCCCCCCGCACTCGTGCGCCCATGAGCCTGCCCCCACTGCGTGCCTCCGAGCACCTCCACGACGTCAAGTACGAGATCCGCGGGGCGCTCGCCCGCCGCGCCGAGCAGCTCGAGCGCGAGGGGCACGAGATCATCAAGCTCAACATCGGCAATCCCGGCGCCTTTGGCTTCCGGATGCCCGGCTCGATGCGGGTGGCGATCGTCGAGAACCTCCACCAGGCCGACCCGTACTCGCATCAGAAGGGCATCTTTCCGGCCCGCGAGGCGGTGGTGATGCAGCAGCAGAGCCGGGGAGTCATGGACGTCACCGCCGACGACGTCTTCATCGGCAACGGGGTCTCGGAACTGATCATGCTCGCGATGCGGGCGCTGCTCAATCCGGGCGACGAGGTGCTGGTGCCGAGCCCCGACTATCCGCTCTGGACCGCATCGGTCGTCATCCATGGGGCGAAGGCGGTGCACTACCCCTGCCGCCCGGAGAACGGCTTCGTGCCCGACCCGGCGGAAGTGGAGAAGCTCGTCACCGACCGCACGCGGGCGCTCGTGGTGATCAATCCCAACAACCCCACCGGCGCCGTCTACCCGCGGGAGGTGCTCGAAGCCCTGGCGGCAATCGCCGAGCGGCGGCATCTCGTCTTCTGCGCCGACGAGATCTACGACGAGATGCTCTACGGAGACGCCGCGTTCGTTCCCGCCGCCACGCTCGCCCATAACTGCCTCTGCCTCACTTTCGCCGGCCTGAGCAAGATCTACCGTGCCTGCGGGCTGCGCGTGGGCTGGCTCGTCTTCTCCGGCGAGCGGGAGCACGCCCGCGACTACGTGCAGGCGGTGGAACTGCTCGCCTCGCTGCGGCTCTGCTCGAACGTGCCCGGGCAGTATGCCGTGCAGACGGCGCTCGGCGGCCACCAGTCGATCTTCGATCTGACGCGGCCCGGCGGCCGGCTCCACGCCACGCGGGCCGCGGTGCTCGACGCCGTCTCGCGGAGCCGGTTTCTCTCCGTGGTGGCGCCCAGCGGGGCGATGTACGCCTTCGTCCGGGTGCACGCCGATCGGCTGCCCCGCGGCGTGGCGGGCTTCGACGACCGGGCCTTCGCGCTCGAACTGCTCGAACGAAAGCACGTGCTCGTGGCGCCGGGGTCGAGCTTCAATGTGCCCTACCGCGACCACTTCCGCGTGACGCTCCTGCCCGACGCGGAGCAGATGGCCGACGTCTTCGCGCGGATCGAGTCCCTCCTGACGGAATACGCGGCGGCGTAGCCCGCGGTGCCGCGGCCAGCCGGCAGCGGCCTCTTTTCCGGCGGCGCAGGCGTGTTCTAATCGCCGCCATGCACACTCCATCTCCGGCCTCCGGCCCCGCCGTCGACGTCGTTCCCGTCCGCCGCGTCCTCGTCAGTGTCTTCGACAAGACCGGCCTCGGCCGGCTTGCCGCCGGTCTCAAGGCCGCGGGCGTCCAGGTCGTGAGCACCGGCGGCACGCGGGCGGCGCTGGCCAGCCACGGGCTCGACGTCGAGGATGTTTCGACGGTGACGTCCTTTCCGGAGATCCTCGACGGCCGGGTGAAGACGCTCCATCCGCGGATCTTCGCGGGCGTGCTCGCCCGGCACGATCGGGCCGACGACCGGGCTGTGCTCGACGAGCACGGCATCGGCATGTTCGACGCGGTGATCGTGAACCTCTACGCCTTCGAGGCGGCGGTCGGCCGTCCCGACTGCACCGCCGGCGAGGCGATCGAACTGATCGACGTCGGCGGCCCGAGCCTCGTCCGCGCCGCCGCCAAGAACCACGCCTTCACGGCGGTGGTGACCGGCCCGGAGCAGTACGACGACTTCCTCGCCGCGATCAACCGCGGCGGCACGGCGCTCGCGGAGCGGCGGCGCATGGCGGCCCGCGCCTTCGAGCGGACGGCGGCCTACGACACCGCCATCGCCCGCTGGATGGCGCGGCACGCCGAGGTGCCCGCGGCGCCGTCCGCGGCCTGCGGCGCCGCCGCTGACGCGGACGATCCGCCGCTGCCCTCCCGGTTCACGCT
The DNA here is from genome assembly GCA_046046235.1 of Planctomycetota bacterium. Lineage (GTDB taxonomy): Bacteria > Planctomycetota > Planctomycetia > Pirellulales > UBA1268 > CAMCQY01. The sequence goes on from JBJOKF010000127.1 coordinate 9,990, forward strand.
CGACCTCGAGCGGCGGCTGCCGCTGCGCTACGGCGAAAACCCGCACCAGTCGGCGGCGATGTTCGCGCCGGCGGGCACGCACACGGGCCTGGCCGGCCTGCGGCAGCTCGCCGGTAAGGAGCTCTCCTACAACAACCTGCTCGACCTCGACGCCGCGGTGCGGCTGGCGGGGCTCCTGGAAGGCCCGGCGGCGGTCGTCGTCAAGCACACGAATCCCTGCGGCGCCGCGGCCGCGGCGACGACGGCCGAGGCGCTCGCCATGGCGATGGCTGCCGATCCGACGAGCGCGTTCGGGTCGATCGTGGCGGTCAACGGCACGTTCGACAGGAGCTGCGCCGAGGTGCTGCTGGCGCCGGGGCTGTTCGTCGAGGTGATCGCCGCGCCCGCTTTCGCGGTCGAGGCGGTCGAGCTGCTCACGACGCGGCCCACCTGGAAGGCGAGCGTGCGGCTTGTCGAGGTGCCGGCGGGCGATCCATGGCGGGCGACGGCGGGGCTGGAGCTGCGGAGCGTGGCCGGCGCGATCCTGGCGCAGCGGCCCGACGATGCCGCCGACGATCCGGCGAACTGGCGGGTCGTCACGCAGACGGCGCCCCCGGCCGTGCTCACGCCCGCGCTCGACTTCGCCTTCACGATCGTGCGGCGGCTGACGAGCAACGCGATCGCGGTCTGCCTGGGCCCGAGCCTGGTCGGAGCGGGCCTGGGGCAGACGAGTCGCGTGGACGCGACCCGGATCGCGCTCGAGAAGGCGGGCGAGCGGGCGCGGGGGAGCGTGCTGGCGTCGGACGCCTTCTTCCCGTTTCCGGACTCGATCGAGCTGATCGCGCGGGCGGGCATCGCGGCGGTGATCCAGCCGGGCGGCTCGAAGCGCGACGCGGAGGTGATCGCGGCGGCCGACGCGGCCGGCCTCCCGATGGTGTTCACGGCGCGGCGGCACTTCCGGCACTGAATACACGCGAAACATGACCCTCCGGGTCATTTTCACTTGGCCGCCCTCCGGCGGCTGGCGAGAGCCGGGCATCCATGCCCGGCCGTCAACTCGCGGCGCCGGCCTTCGGGGCGTCCGACGGGCGGATGCCCGTCCTCAGTGAGCCGCTTGGCCGCCCTCCGGCGGCTGGTGCTGACCCGGCCTTGCGGGATTGATGTCAGCGCTCAGGTCGCCTGCTGCAGTCAATGCGGGAGGTGAGGTGCCGTCCATGCCCCGAGAGCCGGCGTATGATGACGAGCGCAGCCAGGATGGCGGAGCGAAATCAGCCTCCGAGTGAGTGAAGCAGGATGCCCTGAGCGCACGTCCGGCGACGGGGCATGAGCGGCCCCGAACCGTCGACAGCACCGCCAGGTACCGAATGCCGACAACTGTATGCTAGCGAGGCTCGTCCCCGCAGGCCTCCTTCCAGCCGCCCGCATGCCCAACTCCATGCACGAACCCACCAGCATCGCGGCCGGCACCGCCGACGCCGGCGCGTCCGTGGACTTCACGTGGGCTGGCGATCGCTGGCAGCACAGCGTCCGCATCCGCCGCCCAGGCGGCGAAACTGCCGACAGCTGGGGGTCGGTGGAAGGTTCGTCTGCGGCCGGTGGCGACCCCCGCTGGCCGGCGTCGCCGGTGCTCGTAGAACTGTCCGCAGTCGCCCTGCCCGGTGCCGAGCCGGCCGACGGAAAACCGGCCGTCGGAAAGGCGGTCGTCGGCGTGGGCCTGGCCGGCCGGTCGCATTTCTCTGCGGCCATCGCTCGCGATCCCGATCGGCCCGGCGCCATCCGCTTCGAGATCGCTTGTCGCCTCACGGAGCCTCCGGGCTGGATCGGTTCGACCTACCGGGTCGGAACGCGGCTCGTGCAGGTCGTGCCCCGGGCTGCTCTAGCCCCCCTGCCTCGCACGGTCACCTGGTCGTATTCGCTCGGGCCCGACGGTCTCTCTGCCGGCGGGGACAGCGATGTTTTGACCGCGGGCGCATGATCGGGCCGCGGCGCGAGGCTGGTTTCCCACCGCCGGTCCCGGTCGGCTTGCGATTCGAACGCCGATCGATCAGATTCATGATCTCCCTTGTCTTCTGTTCTCCTTCCGGAATGCACGTATGTTCGACGTCATCGAGCGCCTGAAGTCGGAATGGACCGACAAATACGTGGTGATCAACTCCTCCGCGCCGGAGTTGGCCCGCTTTGCCAATGCCACAGGCACGGTGAAGACGGTCAACATGAACGGCCGCTGCCTGGTCGAGTTCGACCAGTTCAACAACATCGGCTGGTACGACATCGACCCCTCGGCGCTCAGGATCGTGACCGAGCCGCGGCCGAAGCCGGTCGAGACGGAGCCCGCCAAGCCCGCCGCTGCCAAGGCCGCCCCCGCGGCGGCCAAGCCCGCGGCGAAGCCCGCCGCCGGTCGGCCGTCGACAGCCGATATTCTCGCCGCGGCCCGGGCCAAGGCGGCCGGCGGTGCGGCCCCCGCCGCCAAGCCGGCGGCCGACAAACCCGCCGGCAAGCCCTCGACCGCCGAGATCCTCGCCCGGGCGCGGGCCGCAAAGGCTCCGCCTGCGGCAGCCGAGCCCGAGCCGCAGGAGGCCGATGCCTCCGCTGAAGCCGCTCCGGCTCCCGCCGCGGCCGCACCCGCGAAGAAGGCGGCCCCAGCCGGCTCGTTGCCGACGACTACCGCCGACAAGATCGCCTGGTGCCGCCAGCATGACGCCAAGGGTTAATCCCGCGACGCTAACGGTTCATCCCGCGACGCCAAAAGGAGAGTCTTCGATGCGAAGGATCGCACTTCTGGCCGCCGGTGGCCTCGCCCTAATCGTCGCCGGCGGCTGCGGCCGGCTGGCCGAGCATCCGATCGTCGTCGAGGCCCGCGAGGAGGTCTCCCGCAATCCGCGCGTGGTCGAGCTGTTGGCCGGCCCGGGCGGCCGCGTCGACTGCGACCGCAAGGTGACAGGACGGGTGAACGAAACCGACGGGATCGGGGCGGTCGAGTTCGGGGTCGGCGGCCCGAAGGGCCGCGGCACGGTGATCGTCGAAGGCCGCAAGCTCGGCAAAAGCTGGGGCATCACCCGCCTGGAGCTGCGGCCGACGGCGGGCGGCAGCCCGCTCTCGCTGACGGCCGATCTCGAAGCCCGCACAGGCACCGACACGCCGAAGTTCGACCCCGCGGCCGCGGCACCGTCGACCAGCCCAGCGCCGCCGCCGCCGGCGGAGATCGAGATCGCGCTGCCCCCCGGCGGTCCCGCCGGCTGAGAACGGGAGTGCGCGGCACGACCAGGCCGGCAGGCGCTCGTGCGGGCACTCGAGCGACGTGCACGACCAGCGCGATCGTGCCGGTGATCGCAGTCCTGCCGCGAGCATTTTTTTGGCGCGGCTGCGCGGTCGTGGCAAATGTTTGACTCGCGTTCAGCGGGGCTCATAATGGCAGCGTTCACCTCGGCCCACACCGTCCGCGGCGCGGCTTTTCGACCCCCGCGGCCTCCCTCCAGTGAGCCCACGTGAGCGCCCCGTCTGGCTCGCGCACGAGCCTCGATCCACTTCCCTTCACCCGCAACACCACTCGCTTCAAAGACAAGGAGTCGTTTCGTTCCGATGGCCCGGATCCGCAACGTTTTCGAAATCATCGAGCTCTACGGTCACGACGAGAACTTCGAGCCGCAGGCCACGATGGAGTTCATCCCCACGTCGGCGCCCGCCGGCTCCAAGCAGAAGATCGACATCCTCGCCGAGCGGATTCA
>JBJOKF010000209.1:0-4260 GCA_046046235.1 Planctomycetota bacterium
CGGTCGGTCGCCAGGCCGCACTCGCGGTGATTCGTCTCGATGTTGTTGTGGCCGTCCCAGGGCACGTCGTCGACCGCGCCGTCGCCCGCCGCGTTCTTCCCGGCGAAGATCTGGATGAACCGCACGCCCCGTTCGAGCAGCCGCCGGGCCGTGAGGCACTGCTTCGCGAAGACGGCGCACTTCGGGTCGGCGGTGCCGTAGAGATCATGCACCGCCTGCGGCTCCTGCGAGAGGTCGATCGCCTCGGGCGCCGCCGTCTGCATCCGATAGGCCAGCTCGAAGCTCGTGATCCGGGCGGCGAGGTCGGCCTGTGTGGGCCGGGCGGCGGCATGGGCCGCGTTGACGGCCGCCAGCAGGTCGAGCTCGTCCCGCTGCGCCTCGAGCGACTGCCCCTGCCGCAGCGAGAGGTTGTCGATCGCCACCGGCCGCCGGGCGTCGATCGCCAGGGCCTGGTGGCTCTTCGGCAGGAAGCCGGCCGACCAGATCTGGTCGTCGCCCCGCGGCTTCCGCTCGTGCATCACGACGAAGCTCGGGAGGTTGTCGTTCATCGTACCGAGGCCGTAGTCGAGCCAGGCGCCCATGCTCGGCATCCCGGGGCGATTGAAGCCGCACATCAGCTCCATCGCGGCCGGGGCATGGTTGTTGGCCCGCAGGTGCATCGAGTGGATGAAGCACATCTCGTCGACGTGCTTGGAGAGGTGCGGAAAGAGGTCGCTCACCCAGGTGCCCGACTCGCCGTGTTGTGCCCACTGGAAGGGGCTCGCGAGGCAGGTGCCGCTCGTCTGAAAGAAGCCGACCTGCTTGTCGGCGCCCGGCAGCGGCTGGCCGGAACGGGCCTGCAATTCCGGCTTGTAGTCCCAGGTGTCCACCTGCGACGGGGCGCCGGTCATGAAGAGCCAGATCACCCGCTTGGCCCGCGGCGGATGGTGCGGGAGCACGAGGCCGCCGGCCGCCGGGGCGGTCGATTCCGCCCGCGCGTCGGCATGCAGGAGCGAGGCCAGGGCGAGCGACCCGAATCCGAGACCGGTGTCGCGAAGGAAGCGGCGTCGCTCGGGCAGCACGAGATCGCCGAGAGAGGAGGGGCTCTTCATCGCGGGCTGGCTCCAGGGAATGCGGAGGGGGAAGGCTCGGCCGAGGGCGCGCCAGCCTCGCTCGATCGGGTCGATCAATCCACGTAGATGAACTCGTTGAGACAGAGCACGAGCTGGCAGGTGTCGACGAGAGCGGCCTCGCGCCGCGGCGCTTCGGCGCCGGCCGCCTGCCGGCGGGCGTCGAGGAACGCGGCGAACCGCTCTCGCTCGACCGGCGAAGGATCGCGGGAGAGGGCCGTCAGGAAGATCCGATCGATCTCGGTGGCGGTGTCGGCGGCAGGCTCTGCCGCTGTGCCGGTCATCGTGCGAACCCGAGCCGCGAGGCCCTCTGCGGCCTGACGGACGAGCGGCGAGTTCATCATCGCCAGCGCCTGCGTAGGCACCGTCGCGATACCGCGCGCCCCGACCGACTGCACCGGCTCCGGCTGGTCGAAGACCCGCAGAAACGCGTCCGGCTCGCTCCGCTTCACCCGCATGTAGATGCTCCGCCGCGGCTTCGACACATCCACGAAGCTCGGCCCGTGCATCGTCGGCTCGAGCCGGCCCGACACGGCCAGGAGTGCATCACGGATCACCTCCCCCTCGAGCCGCGTGGGCCGCCGATGCCAGAGGAGACGGTTGTCGGGATCGATCGCCCGAGGGGCCTCGCGAACCTCGCCCGACTGGCGATAGGTCGCGCTTGTCACGATCAGCCGGTGGATCGCCTTGAGGCTCCAATTGTCGTCGACCAGCCGGCCAGCCAGCCATTCGAGCAGTTCCGGATGACTCGGCGGATCGCCCTGCGTGCCGAGGTCGTTCGGCGTGGCGACGATCCCGCGGCCGAAGTGGTGGTGCCAGAGCCGGTTGACGATCGTGCGGGCCGCCAGCGGCCCGGCCCCACGATGCACGTCGGTGAGAAAGTTGGCCAGGCCGAGCCGTGGTTCGACGTCCGTTGCGCCGGTGGCGCTCGCGAACAGCTGCGATTCCGCCTCATCGCTCGCGATCGTCGCCAGCACGAAGCCCGGGGCCGCCTTCCCCTTCTTGCGGCCCACTTCCCCGCGGGCGAGCACGAAGACATCCTGGCTGCCGGAGGTCACGCCCTGCGAGTTGCCGGTGATCACCCAGGGGCCGTTGATGGTCGCGTAGACCTGCGTGAGATTTGGCTGCGGCTCCCGGGCATTTACCGCATCGAGCGCCGCGGCCACCTGCTCCGCGTCGGCATCGAACCGACGCAGCCAACCGAGCAGCTCCCGCGCTGCTGCCTGATCGCCGATCCCGCCATCATCGCCGCGGACTGCATCCCACAGGTGGGCGATCTCGCGGCCGGCCTGCGACGCCGCAGCCGCGGCGATGTCGATCGGCCCGGTCGCATCGGTCGCGGCGAGTCGAAACCGGGCGAGGCCGTGCTGTTTGGACTGAAACCGCAGTTCCACTGTCAGGAGCGTGCCGCCTTCGAAACCGACCGGCTTGTCGAAGCCGATCACGGCGGCATGGTCGCGGCCCGCCTGACCACCGACCGACCAGCCCGTGAAGCTGTCGGCGTCGACGGCACCGCCGAGTTCGAATCCCTTCTCTGCAAACGTCGCCGCCAAGGCGGAGAGGACCGGTGCGAAGGTCTTGCGATCGGCGGCGGGCACGAGTGGTGCCGCGGTCACGCGGGTTCCCGTGAGCCGAAAGCTCCCGTCCTTGCCGGTGCCCGGGCCGCCGCCGGGAGCTGAGGGGCTCGCCAGGGCTTCGAGCTTGAGCGCCGTGATCCCCCGCTGCCGCGTGCGGAACGTGAGCGTGTAGGCATCGTCGCTCTCGAGCCTGCCGGAGGCCGACACGACGTCGCCCGGTTCCTGGACGAGCGTCGCCTTGTTCGCCTTCGTCGTTTGCGGGTCGAGCACCTGCCAGGGAGCCGACTGCCCGCTGACGGCCGGGCCGGCGAGCCACCGGGCCAGCCGCGACGGCATCTCGTCCGCCTCGAATCGGGCGACGGCCGCGGCAATCGGCTGCCGCTCGGCCTGCCAAGCCTCGCGCTTTCGCCGCGTGCCTTCGGGATCGCGGTCGATGCCGGTATCCCGCTGCACAGCCTTGCCGAGGCAGGCGATCATGGCGTAGTAGTCGCGGTGACCGATCGCGTCGTACTTATGGTCGTGGCAGCGAGCGCAGCCGATCGTCATGCCGAGCACGCTGCTCCCGAGCGTGGCGACCATGTCGTCGAGCTGGTCGTAGCGGATCGGCTCTACGGTCTTCGCCGTCACCTGGCCCGGATAGGGGCCCGCCACGAGGAAGCCGGTTGCCCGCGTCGCCTCGTAGTCACCGGGCTTCACCAGGTCGCCCGCGACCTGCAGCCTGAGAAAATCGTCGTAGGGCAGGTCGGCGTTGACCGCGTCGATGACCCAGTCGCGGTAGTTGAAGGCGCTGCCGCGATCGGCGTCGAACTCGTAGCCGCTGCTTTCCGCGTAGCGGACCGTGTCGAGCCAGTGCCGCGCCCAACGCTCGCCGAACCGCGGGCTGGCGAGCAACCGGTCGACGAGCTTTTCATACGCATCGGGGGATGCGTCGGCGAGGAAGGCGGCGAGTTCCTCCGGGCTCGGCGGCAGACCGGTCAGATCGAAGCAGACGCGCCGCGCGAGCGTGGCCGGCGGGGCCTCTGGATTTGGCGCGATGCCGGCGGCCTCCTGCGCGGCGAGCACGAAGCGGTCGATCTCGTTTCGCGGCCAGGAAGCCGGCGCGTCGGTGACCGACGGCACTGCGATCGGCGCGAGCCGCCGATACGACCAGTGGTCGCGACCCGCCGCCACGTCGATCGTCCGCTCGTCGATCGTCGCCAGCGGCTCGTCCCGCGGATCGGGCGCGCCCATGTCGATCCACTTCTCGAAGTCGGCGATGATCTGGTCGGGCAGCTTGCCGGCCGGCGGCATCTCGAAGCCGTCGTACTTGAGCGCTGCCAGCAGCAGGCTGTCCTCGCGCTTGCCCGGCACGACGGCCGCGCCGCTCTCGCCTCCCTTCTGCATGCCGGCCCGCGTGTCGACAAGCAGGGCGGCCTTGAGCTTGCCCGCGCGGAGCGCGTCGGCGGAGTGGCAACTGTAGCAGTGCTCCGCGAGCACCGGACGGATCTTCGACTCGAAGAACGCGATCCCCTCGGGCGTGGGCGATGCCGCGGCGACCGAGGCGGCCAGGATCACGGCCGCCGTGACGATGAAGC
>JBJOKF010000014.1:0-3829 GCA_046046235.1 Planctomycetota bacterium
CCGTCGTCGCCGCGCACCGCGAGCACCGCCCCGAGCAGGTCGCGGGCCACCCGGTCCGCCGGCCGGTCGAAGAACGCCGCGTCGAGGGTATAGGACGATCGGGGCATATCGGGCATCATTATGCCACGCCAGGAACGGCCAGCAGACACGTCAGAAACAGCGGAATAATACAGACCAGCGGAATCGCGGAGCCCTCGGAACTCACCATGGAAGCAGGCATCGTCGGACTGCCGAACGTCGGCAAGAGCACCCTCTTCAACGCCCTCACCCAGTCGAAGGCCGCACAGAGCGCGAACTACCCGTTCTGCACGATCGAGCCCAACGAGGGGATGGTGAGCGTGCCCGACGCCCGCCTCGGCCGGATCACGAAGCTCATCCCGCCGCAGAAGGTGATCCCGGCCGCGCTCAAGCTCGTCGACATCGCCGGCATCGTGAAGGGGGCCAGCGAGGGCCAGGGCCTCGGCAACAAGTTCCTCGCCCACATCCGGGAGGTGGACGCGATCCTGCAGGTCGTCCGCTGTTTCGAGGACCCCGACGTGATCCACGTCGCCGGCGCGGTCGACCCGGTCTCCGACATGGAGACGATCGAGATCGAGCTGATGCTCGCCGACATCCAGCACCTGGAGAACCTGCTCCCCAAGGCCGAGCGGGCCGCCAAGAGCGCCGACAAGGAAGCCAAGCTCAAGGTCGAGGTGATGAAGAAGTGCCTGGCCCACCTGGGCGGTCAAAAGCCGCTGCGGACGCTCGCCCTCGACGAGGCCGAGCGGAAGGCGGTGCAGGAGTTCGGCCTGCTCACCGCCAAGCCGATTCTCTACGTGGCCAACGTCGACGAGAGCGACGTGGAGGGCAAGGGGCCGCTCGTGCGGAAGGTCCGCGCCGCGGCGGCCGCCGCCGGCGCGGAGTTGGTGCCGGTCTGCGCCAAAATCGAGGCGGAGATCGCCGAACTCGACGAGGCCGACCGGGCGGAGATGCTCGCCGGCGCGGGGCTCACCGAGCCCGCGCTCGCGGTCCTCGCCCGGGCCGCCTACAAGACGCTCGGCCTGCAGAGCTACTTCACGGCGGGCGAGAAGGAGGTCCGAGCCTGGACGGTGCCCGTGGGCGCCACCGCCCCGCAGGCGGCCGGCGTAATCCACTCCGACTTCGAAAAGGGTTTCATCCGCGCCGAGATCTACGCCCTCGAAGATCTCGAGACCTACAAGTCGGAGAAGGAGATCCGGGCCGCGGGCAAGCTCCGTGTGGAGGGCAAGGAATACGTGATGCGCGACGGCGACATCTGCCACTTCCTGTGCAATAAATAGCGCCTGCACCGCCCTCCTGGCCGGTGCAGGCTGACGGCCGCCGCAGCGAACGCCGAGGGTTCACTGGGCGGCCAGCGGCGGCCTCCTGCCGCCGCAGATGACGCTCGACTCCGTACACAGTCCCTGCACCGCCCTCCTGGCCGGTGCAGGCTCTGGCTCTGGCTCTCGTGGCGAATGCGGCGCAGGCGGCCCCGGGCGGCGAGCGCCGGGCAGACGGTCTCAGCGGCGTCGCACCGCCGGCACCGCCGCCATCCAGTTGGCGCCGTAGACCGCGAAGGCCGCCTGCCGCTGCATCGGAGTCGTCGCCGCCGGCAGCAGGGCCACCCGCGGTGCCGTGCCGCCCCGGCTCGGCTGCGGGCCGAACGAGAAGGCGACCTGATAGACGCCCGTCGAGCCGTTCGCTCCCGATCCGGCCCGCGTCGGCGAGTAATACGCGTTGCGATAGCCGGAGAGGCCGACGTAGTAGGTGCCCGCCGTGACCGCGGTGAACGCCAGGAAGCTGTCGAGCGAGCCGTCCGCGTCGTCGTTGGCGGCGAGCTGCCGGCCGCGGCCGTCGAACACCCGCAGGTAGCTGTCGAGCGTCGACGAACCTGACAGCGACCGGGCATCGACGTCGATCACCAGCCGCTGCCCGGCGGCGAGCGTGACGCGATACAGGTCGACATCCTTGCGGCCGTAACGACCGTCGCCCACGGCGCCCGCCAGCCGCAGGTCGCCCTGCGTGATCCCGATCGAAGCGGCGGTCGCCAGCGTGTCGCCCGCGTCGACGAGCGTCGGCGCGACGACACTCCAGGCGTCGGTCGCCGACGCCGTCAGTCCCCGCCCATCGACGTCGACGATGCCGCTCGACGAGGCCGAGAGCGTGAGCGTGTAGGCGCCCGCTGAGGCCGTCGCGGCGGCCAGCCCGGAGAGCGTCCAGCGGAGGCCGTCGGTCGAGGACAGGCCGGCACCGGCCAGCGACACGGCCGTCCCGTTCCGCGTGAGCGCGAGATCCGCCGGATCGAAGCCGGTGACGGGCCGGTTGAACTGGATCGCGATCGCGTCGACCGCGGTGGTCCGCGGGTCGGGCGTGACGTCGACGATGTCCGCCGCCAAATCGGCCACGGGCTCCGGCTCTGGGGTCGGAACGCTGCGGAGCGATTGAACCGCCGCCGCCGCGTTCACCAGGCCGCCGCTGGCGACCTTGCCGGCGAGCGCCACCACGGGCGACGTCGTCGTCAGGATCGCCTCCCGGATGCGGGCCGCCGTCGCCGTGGGCTCGGCGGCGGCGAGCAGCGCCACGATCCCCGCGACGTGGGGCGTGGCCATCGAGGTGCCGCTGTAGGAGCCGTAGCGGCCTCCCGGCAGTGTCGAGAGGATCGCCACGCCCGGCGCGGCGACGTCGACGCTGGTCGCTCCGTAGTTCGAGAACGACGCCAGGGCATTGGTCCGGTCGGTCGCGGCCACCGAGATCACGCCGGGCGTCGAGTTGGCCGGATAGGACGGCGTGACGTCGTTGTTGGAAGACTCGTTCCCCGCCGCGGCCACGCAGAGAATGCCGGCCTGCTCGCCGGCCTCGATCGCCAGCCGCAGCGCCGTCGACGCCCCGCCGCCGCCCCAGCTATTGTTGGTCGCCACCACGTTGATCCCGAAGTCGCGCCGCATCCGCGTGGTGTAGTTGATGGCGGCGATGGCGTTGCTCGTCGTGCCGCTGCCGTCGGCGCCGAGGAACTTCAGCGGCATGATCGAGACCTGCCAGTTCACGCCCGCGACCCCCAGGCCGTTGTTGCCCACCGCGCCGATCGTGCCGGCGACGTGCGTGCCGTGGCCCTGGTCGTCCATCGGGTCGGCGTCGCGGTTGGCGAAGTCCCAGCCGCGGACGTCGTCGACGAAGCCGTTGCCGTCGTTGTCGAGGCCGTCGCCGGCGATCTCGCGCGAGTTGGTCCAGATGTTGGCGGCCAGGTCGGGATGCGAGTAGTCCACGCCGGTGTCGATGACCGCGACCACCACGCTCCGGGAGCCGGTCGTGACACTCCAGGCCTCGGGAGCGTCGATGTCGGCGTCGGCGACGCCGCGCGACTGTCCAGTGTTGTTCAAGCCCCAGAGTTGGCTGAACGAGGTGTCGTTCGGCACGGCCGCGCCGGTGATGATCGCGTCGGGTTCGATCGCGGTGATGCCGGGCGTCCGGGCCGCCCATGCCGTCACGTCCGCGACGGTCGCGCCGGGCGTGGAGAGCGCATAAAACCCCTCGCCGAGCGGGCTCGTCCGCCAGACCGGCGCCAGGCCCAGTTCGACGGTCGACCGGACGACCCAGGCATCGGCCCGCGTCTCGACGGCACGGCCCGCCCATTCGATCTGACGCGAAGCGGCGGCGGCCGCCGCGCCGAGATCCATCGTCAGGAGCATCCGTCGTTCGAGCCGCTCGAAGATGCCGGGCATCCCCCGACCCGCTCGCTGCCGCGGAGTGGTCGCTCCGCGAACCCAGGCCCGGCCCCGCCCGTGTCGTGTCGTATGCATCGCTTCGCTCCTGCGCGGGCACCCCTGAGACGGCC
>JBJOKF010000026.1:0-8847 GCA_046046235.1 Planctomycetota bacterium
CCCACGCTCGATCTCCTCAGGCGCGCGGCGGACAAACCCGTTTGCCGATTCGTCCGCGACTGGTCGCGGCCCTCGATCTCACTCATGCTGCCCGAGATGCAGAACCTCCGTCAGGCGGCCAGGCTGCTGGCACTCGCCGCCCGCCGTGAGGCCGCCGATGGCGATCATGCCGCCGCCATCCGGGACACGATCCGCATCCACCGCATCGGCCGGCATGCCGCCGCCGAGCCGATCCTGGTCTGCGGCCTCGTCGGCCTGGCCACCGACACGCTGGCGCTCCAGACGCTCGCCGACATCCTGCCGCGGCTCGAGCCGGCGAACCGGCCGCTTCTCGACGACACCGGCCTCACGGACTTCGTCGGCTCGCCCATCCGTTTCGACAAGCATTTTCTCGGCGAGGAGGCGTTCGGCCTGGCGACGATCGCCGACCTCGCCGACGGCCGACAAGACACTTCGATCCTGGCGCTCATGAACGCCGCGAACGGCTCCGGATCAAGTGTGCCGTTCGTGGCCGAACCGCTGTCGCAGCTCTTCCGCTGCTTCCTGCTCCCGGCCGACATGGCGAGCTATCGGAAGCAGATGGCCGGCTATCAGCAGGTCGCCGCGTTGCAGGAGAGCGATCGGTCGTACCCCGAGATCCAAAAACGCTCCGCGGCGTTCGAGGATCCGGACCTGCGCCGCGCGGGCATTTTCACCTCGCTCATGACGCCGGCACTCAGCAACGTTCTGAAAACGGAGGTGCGGTCCCGGGCCCTCCACCGCGCCGCGGAGGTGCTCGTGGCGGCGACACGAGCACGGCTGGCGACCGGCCCGCTTCCGGACACGGCAGCGGCGTTTGCACCGAACTTCCTGCCGGCCCTGCCCCGCGACCCGTTCACAGTCGACCAGCCGCTCCTGCTCAAGCGCGCCGACGGCACGTGGACGGTCTATTCGGTCGGCCCCGACGGCGAGGACGACGGCGGCCCGCTGCCGGCGGGCGCCGACGCCGTTGCAGGCAACGACGACGTCGGCCTGCGAATGGCGCTGTGAGCGTCAGGTCGCAGGCGGCAGATCAAAGTCGCCCGTCCGGTCCCGCCAGATGCAGTGGATGTGGTTGGCAGGGTTGCCCTCGGCGTCGGGCTGGACGTTGACGAACTCGACCGAGAAGGTGGGCCCCTCGATCCGGTAGGCATGGCCGATGCCCGGTTCGACCGCGCCGAGCCACGCGAATCGGACGGCCGCCCAGCCGCCCGCCGCCGACTCGATCAGCCGCAGCCGCTCCGCCGCCACTTCCGCGGGCATCGACCCGCAGTAGACGCCCACGAGCCGGCGGAGAACCGCGGCCTGCGCCGCGTCGAGTTCGTCGTAGCGGATGCCCGCCGGCGGTTCGGCCGGCGGCTGCGGCGCCCCGGCGGCACGGATCTCCCGCGGGGCTTCGGCGGCGATCACGGCCTTGGTCCGACGGTCGGCGTCGAACGACTTGACCAGGTCGAAGGCCAGCGACTCCTCCTCCGCGAGCACCCGGCTGCCGGCGGCGGGGAGATTCGCGAACGTCGTCTGCACGACGGCCGGATTCGCGCCCATGCACTGGGGCGTGGAATCGACGAGAGCGCCGTCACGAACGGTGAAGTTGAGCGACAGGTGATGCCCCTCGACCGAGAGCCCGAAGCGCCCCTGCTCGGCCGGCGTGCCGAAGATCGTGAAAAAGTATCGCTTCGCATCGCGGATATTCTTCGCCTTGGACCCTTCGAGCAGCCGCAGGAGTTCGTCGAGTTCCATGATGCCGACCGACTTCTCGTAGCCGGTCTGCGACAGGGCCGTGCGCAGAAGCGCGAGGGCCGCGGCTTGCTGCGGCTCGGTCATGTCGCGAAGCTGCACCCCCTTCCGCGCAGGCTTGGGGACAAAGTGCCAGTCGACGCGGGCCGCGGCGTCGAACGGTTGGGCCGCGCGGGCCCGCTGCTCGGCGTCGAGTGTTTCAAGCCACGCCGCCGCGGCCCGGGCCATCGACCCGCCCGCGCCGCTCTGCGGCCCGGTCGCCCGGGCGGCCACGGCGCAGAGGCAGCCGCCGATGGCCAACACCATCGCCACTGGGAACCCTCTGGCCGTCTGCCGTGGGTCGCGCATCGCTTGCTGCCTTTCAGAGGGAAGTCTGCCGGCCATGCAGACGTTCAATCGGTCGCCGCGGCGGCATGCCCGTCGGCGTGCCGGCCGGGATCACGATCGTGGTGGGCCTGATCGACGTGCACGTGCACGTCCGGACGCACCCGAAAATACTCGACCCAGGCCTCGTCCGACACCCCGGCGCCGTCGAGGTAGAGATTCCAGAGCCCGTCGAGCTTCTCGAGTGCCGCCAGGCCGCCGTCGCCGAGCGGCACGTCGATCAGGTGCAGCGACCGCAGCCGCGGCAGCGTGGCGACCGCCGCGCCGACCTCGGGGCCGGCCAGCCGCGGCCCACCGAGCCTGAGGCTCCGCAGGCTGTCGAGGGCCGCGAGCGCCCGCACGCCCGCGGCCGTGCAGCCGGCCTGTGGAACGTTCAAGTCGCGGAGCCGCGGGCAGCCGGCGAGTGCGGCGAAGCCGGCGTCGGACAATGGCGACCGCCTGAGGACGAGCCGCGCGAGGTCGGGGAGCGTCGCCAGGATCGCAGCCGCACGGTCATCCGCACCCTCCTCCACGACGACCTCCCGGAGGCCGGCCAGGCCGCGGAGCGACTCCCAGTCCCGGGGGTCGGGTGACCGCGCGACGACGATGCTCGCGGACCGACCCGCCCGGACCGCCTCGACCTGTGCGGCGAGCGCCGCACCCGCGGGTGCCGAGATGACCACGTCATCCGACCGCTCGCAGCCCACGACCGAGAGGGCGACTGACAGCACGGCCGCGCACCCCGCCATCCAGTCCGCTCGTCCACGGCTCATCGGGGTGCTCGGCGGTGCAGGGACCGGGCTGGCGACTGTCTGGCGGTCCGGTACGCCGTCGGCGTCATGCCCATGATCCGCCGGAACGAGCGCGTGAAGTGGGCGTGGTCGTAAAAGCCACAGGCCAGCGCCACGGCCGCGACCGATGCACGTGTCTCGGCGAGCCGCCGACAGGCGGCATCGACTCGGACCTTCAGGAAATACTGCCGGGGCGACGTGCCGAAGGTCCGGCGAAACGTGCGGTCGAAGTGGCTCACCGACATCCCCGCGAGCGCCGCCCACTCACGGCTCGACGGCTGCCCGCCATACGCCTCGTGCATCCTTTCGATCACGCCCGCCAGCGGCGCGAACTCGCTGGGCCGTTCGCGGACCCGTTCGATCCGCCTCGACACGCCCGCCACCCCGACGACGCGCCCCGAGCGATCCCGCAGGGGCACCTTCGTGGTCACCACGAGACGCGGCGACCCGCGGCGCTCCGGCGCGCTCTCGATCCGACCGACGACGGCCCGCCCGGTGCGGAAGATCGTCCCGTCGTCGTGCGCATAGTCGCCCGACCGGCGGTCGTCGAAAAAATCACGGTCGCACTTGCCCAAGGCCGCCGCCGCATCGGCCACGCCGCAGAAATCGCACGCGAGGCGGTTGAGGGCGACGAACCGGCCGCGTTGGTCCTTCGCAAAGAACGACATGTCCGGCAGGAGGTCGAACAGCCGCACCAGATCCTCGCTGGCGACACGTCGCCAGAACGACGCGCCGGGACGCTGTGCTTGTCGAAATCGGCCTGCCATGGAGTGGGATTATGCAAGCCACGGCGGGCCCGATACAAGACACGGCGGGTGCGGGTCGGTAGGGTGGCCGGAGAACACAGACGACGCGCCGGCGGGTCCGCCGGCCCCGCAGGACCCTCCCATGAGCGACATCCCCGATCCCTTCCGCGACGCCCGCCGCACGAGCGGCGTGCTCGGCTTGCCGACCGACCGGGAGACGATCCCGATGATCCTCCGCCACGAGGACGTGCGGCAGGCCGCCAAGGACTGGAAGACCTTCAGCTCCGACGCCCCTTTCCGCGTGCCGATCCCGTCGGAGGAGCGTCTGCGGAGCGTGCGGCAGCTGCCGATCGAGACCGATCCACCAGCGCAGAAGGAGTATCGGGAGCTCGTCGAGTCGTTCTTCCTGCGGGCGAAGCGTCCCGACTTCGTCGGGCGGATCGACGCGATCGCCGGCCGGCTGGTGGCCGACGCACTGGCCCGCGACACGATCGAGGCGGTCGGCGAGTTCGCCCTGCCGCTGCAATCCCGGGCCCTCACGGTGCTGTTGGGCGTTCCCGAGAGCGAAGCGGAGAACTTCATCGCCTGGGGCGTGCACGTCTTCCACGGCACTCACGGCATCGACAAGGCCGCCGAGCTGGAGCGGTATCTCGGCGGGCAGTTCGACCGGGCCGAGGCGGCTCCCGGCGACGACTTCTACGGCCTGCTCACGCAGGCGACGTTCCGCGGACGATCGCTCACGCGGGCGGAGAAGCTCGGGTTCGCGAATCTCATGTTCGCCGGCGGCCGCGACACGGTGATCCATTCCGTGGCCTGCGCGATCGGCTATCTCGCCGGCAATCCGGCGGCGCTCGAGTTTCTGCGGGCCGACCCGGGCCGGATCATCCACGCGAGCGAGGAGTTCTTCCGCGTCTACATGCCGCTGACGCACATCGGGCGGGTCTGCCCGGTCGACACCGATGTCCACGGAATGACGGTCAAGGCCGGCGACCGGGCGAGCCTCTGCTGGGCGTCGGCGAACCTCGACGAAACTGTCTTCGACGACGCCGACACGATCCATCTCGACCGGCGACCCAATCCGCACGTCGCCTTCGGCTTCGGCGCCCACCTCTGCCTCGGGGCCGCGCACGCCCGCACGGTGATGCGATCGCTGTTAAGCCTGCTCTGCCGGGACGTCGAGCGGATCGAGCTCGTCTCGAAGCGGGACCGCGTCGAGCGGACGAGTGCCTACGAGCGGCAGCTCGGCTACGACGAGCTGGTCGTGCGGCTCCTGCCACGACAGACCACGTGAAGGAGAGCCGACCCAAAAAGCTGGTCGCAGCTTCCGGGAGGGGTGGCCCCGAGCCGGCGCCCTGGCAACCCGGATTCGACACGTTGAAAAACGTGTCGCCACGACGGAACCAGAGCCGGGACCCAACGCATGCGTGAGGCTCACGGATCGAGGACGACGGCCACCGGCAGCGAGTTGCCGAACGTCTTGAAATCCTTGAACGTCCAGACCACCTGCTTGTCGAGCGTGACCTCGATGATCTGCGGGTTGTCAGGGCCGGCGTGGCAGTTGACCAGGAGCGTGTTGCCGTTCGGCAGCCGGCGAACCTGCGTCACCCACGCGAGCACGATCCCGGGCAGGTCGTGCTGCTCGAGCTTCCACACGATCTCCTTCGCGGGATTCACCTCCAGCACCGAGTGGCCGTTGCCCGTACCGATGAGCGTGTTGCCGTTCTCGAGCCGGACCGCCGCATAGGTCTGGTCGCCGAAGGACTCGGGGCCGTGCCCCCCCTTTCGCGGCTTGTCGAACAGCGGCACGTCGAACTCCCAGACGACCTTCCCCGCGGCGTCGTACTCCCGGATCACGCCGTCCTTCTCGTGGGCCACGAGCGTGGTGCCGGCGGCGGTGCGCCGGGCGTTGCGGGTGTCGGAATGGACCGATGGCGCGTCGACCTTGAGCTTCGTCTCGCGGAGCAGGTTCCCGTCACGATCCACCTCGATGATCCGGGCGGGCCCCGATTCGACGATCATCGTCGAGCCGCCGGGCAGCCGTTCGAAGGCATGCACCTCGACCGAGCGGCCGGCATTGCCGTTGCGCTTGGCGTTGTAGTCCCAGATCGGCTTGCGCCGCTCGTCGAGCTCCACGATCCGGGTCCAGCCGTCCTGGTAGAGGATGTGGCCGTCCGGGAGCAGGTGCAGGTCGTGGATCGCGCCGACGGGCAGCTTCCACTCGACCCGCCCGTCGGGGCCGATCGATGCGAGCGTCTTGGTCGACGAGTCGGCAGCGATGACACGCCGCGGTGTGCCGGTCTGCACCGCCGTCGGGGGCGCCCCGGCCAGCGCGCTCAAGGGCAGCAGGGCGAGGATCGGAGCGAGCCATCTCATGCCAGGATGTCCTTGATGGGCTGCACGTGCTCGACGCCCACGAGCTTCTGGTCGAGGCCGCCGAAGAAATAGGAGAGCCGGTTCGGGTCGAGCCCCAGGCAGTGCAGGACGGTCGCGTGGAGGCTCTTCACATGGAAGCCCGGCTTGTCGCCGTTGCCATGGCCCGGGCCCGGCGAGATCGCCGCCGCACCGAGCTCGTCGGTCTCACCGACGCTCACGCCCCCCTTGATGCCGCCGCCGGCCATCCACATCGTGAACCCGAACGAGTTGTGGTCGCGGCCGGTGCCCTCGGCATACTCGGCCGTCGGCTGCCGGCCGAACTCGCCGCCCCAGATGACCAGCGTGCTGTCGAGCAGGCCCGACCGCTTGAGATCGGTCAGGAGCGCCGCGATCGGCTGATCGGTGTTGCCGGCGTGGAAGGAATGGTTCTTCACCATGTCGCTGTGGGCGTCCCAGTTGTCGTCGTTGTGGGCGCCGCCGGAATAGAGCTGGATGAACCGCACGCCGCGCTCCACGAGCCGCCGGGCGAGCAGGCACCGCCGGCCGAAGTCGGCCGTCCTCGGGTTGTCGAGGCCGTAGAGCGACTTCGTCTCCTCCGTCTCGCGGGCGAGGTCGACCGCCTCCGGGGCGTGCTCCTGCATCTTCCAGGCCAGCTCGTAGGAGGCGATCCGCGCGGCGAGCTCGCTGTTGTCACCCCGCGAGAGGAGGTGGGCTGTGTTGGCCTCGCGGAGGGCGTCGAGCATGGCCCGCTGGGCCTCGAGCGGCATGTCGTCGGGGGGCGCGAGGTCGAGGATCGGAGCCCCCTTGCTCCGCAGGATCGTGCCCTGGTAGGTGGCGGGCATGTAGCCGCTCGACCAGTTCTTCGCGCCCGAGATCGGCCCGCCGGTCGGGTCGAGCATGACGACGAAACCCGGCAGGTTTTCGTTCACGCTGCCCAGGCCGTAGTTGACCCAGGAGCCCAGGCACGGGGCGCCCGACTGGATCTTGCCGGAGTTCATCTGCAGCATCGCGGAGCCGTGAATCGGCGAATCGGCCGTCATCGAATGGATGAAGGCGATGTCGTCGACATGGGTGGCGATGTGGGGAAACAGGTCGCTCACCCACTTGCCGCACTGGCCGTACTGCTTGAACTGCCACTTCGGGCCCACGGCCCGGCTCTCGCTCCGCTCGCCGCCACGGCCCTTCGTCTTCACCTTGATCGTCTTGCCGTCGAGCGGATAGAGCGCCGGCTTGTAGTCGAAGGTGTCGACCTGGCTCGGGCCCCCGTACATGAACAGAAAGATCACGCTCTTGGCCTTGGGGGCGAACATCGGCGGCTTGGCGGCCAGCGGATTCGCGAAGGGCGCGCCCGCGGCGGCGCGGGACTGCCGGGCGAAAAATCCCTGATCGAGCAGGCCGGAGAGCGCGAGCCCCGTGAACGACGCGCCTGCCTCCCAGAAAAACTCCCGCCGGGTGCGGCGGCAGAAGGGGCCACGGTGCGTGACATCGTGCGTGGTCATGCGATCCTCCAGTGCCGATGCGCGGGTTTCGCGCATTCGCCGTGGGCGGTCAATCGAGATAGGCGAACTCGTTGAGATTCAGGATCAGGAGGCAGTAGAGCTCGAGGGCCCGGCTGGGCCCCACGCCGTCCTGTTCCTCGATGCGGTCGACGAGCGCGACGCCCCTGGCCACCTCCTCGTCGGTGGGCGGCCGCACGAGCGCGATCTCGATCGCGCGACGGACGCGGGCCGCCGTCTCGGCGTCGGCGGAGAGGGCCTCCGTCTGGCCGGCCTGCACCTCACGGCAGACGCGCTCCGCGAAGGTGCGGGCCTGGGAATGCAGGAAGTCGCCGTTCATCATGCCGAGCGCCTGTGCCGGCTGCGTGGTGACGAACCGGACGGGACAGCTTGTGTCGGTGTCGGCGAGATCGAAGTCGGCGAGAAGCGGCACGAGCAGCGACCGCTTCACGTGGGCATAGATGCTGCGGCGGGCTTGTTCTTCCGACGGCGAACTTCCCCAGCCCTCGCCCGGTCGCGACTGGCCGGCCATCACCTCCTTGGGAATCGCGGGATAGACGCCCGGCCCGTACATCTTCGGACTGAACGCGCCGCTGGCCACGTGGATCGAATCCCGCAGCTCCTCCGCCGAAAGCCGCCGCATGTCGAACCGCCAGAAGGCGTCGTTCAGGGGATCCTTCGTCAGCGCCGCGGGATCGGCGGTCGAGGTGGCCCGGTAGGCCTCCGACATGAGGATCCGCTTGTGGAGACACTTGAGCCGCCAACCGCCCGCCACGAGCTCCGACGCCAGCCAGTCGAGCAGCTCCGGATGCGTCGGCGGGTCGCCCGCGAAGCCGAAGTTGTTGGGGCTGCGGACGAGCCCGCGGCCGAAGTGATGCTGCCAGATCCGGTTGGCCATCACGCGGGCGGCGAGTGGGTTCTCGGGCGCCACGAGGAAGCGCGCCAGGGCCATCCGCCGGCCTGTCGTCTTGGCGTCCGGAGGCGGCGTCGGGATGACGGGCGGCGGACCCCCGAGCACCGCGGGAAATGCCGGCTCAACCCGGTGCTCAGGGCTGGGCTCGGCATGCGGATTGCCGCGATAGAAGACGAACGTCTCCGGCGCGGTGGCGCCGTGCTCGGTGACGACGAGCGCCTTGTCGACCGGTACATGCTCCTTCTTGAGGTTCTCGAGCGTCTTCGCCTTCTCCTCGTACTCGCGCTTGCCCTCGGGCCCCAGGACCCGCTCGCCATGCTCCCGGATCAGGTCCGCGACCTTCACCTTCGCCTCGTCGCCCGCCTTGCCCACCGCTGACAGCGACCGCGCCGTGAAGTCGGTTCCGGACC
>JBJOKF010000045.1:0-47481 GCA_046046235.1 Planctomycetota bacterium
TATCCAGAATGCCCCGGCCTGGGCGAGCTAGGCGGAGTGCCCGCCCAAGCCGTTGGGGCATCCTTCTGGATCGTCATCAATCGGCGCGGGAGAGGACGAAGCCGTGATAGGCCTCGTTGCCATGCTCGCCGATATCGAGGCCCTCGATCTCCTCTTGGGGCGAGACCCGCAGACCGACCAGGCTCTTGAGGATCAGCCAGCCGATGGCCGAAACGGGCACAACGTACGCCCCGACAGCCAGGACGCCGAGCAACTGAATCCACAACTGCTCGAGCCCACCGCCGTAGAACAGGCCGGCCTTGGGGCCGCCGACCGCGGCGACACCGAACGGTCCGATCGCCTGGGTCGCGGAAAGGTCGGTCGCCGTGAAGAGGCCCACGGCAAGTGTGCCGAAGATGCCGCAGACGAGGTGCACGCTCGTCGCCCCGACGGGGTCGTCGACCCTCATCCGGTCGAAGAACAACACCGAGAAGACCACGAGCACGCCGGCGATGGCCCCGATCAGGAGAGAGGCCGGGACCGTCACGAACGCGGCGCTTGCCGTGATGCCGACGAGACCCGCCAGGCAGCCATTGAGCGTCATGCCGATGTCAGGCTTGCCGAGCAGGAGCCAGGCGGTGAGCGTCGCCGTGAGCGTGGCCGCCGCCGCAGCCGAATTGGTGTTCACGGCCACCTGAGCGGCCAAGACGCCGCCGTCTCCAGCCACGCCCATCGTGCTGCCGGGATTGAAGCCGAACCAGCCGAACCACAGCACCAGACAGCCGATGAAGGCGGCCGTCATGTTGTGGCCCGGGAGAGCATGCACACGGCCATCCGCACCGTACTTGCCGATGCGAGGGCCGAGGATGATGGCCCCCGTGAGGGCCGCCCAGCCGCCGACCGAATGCACGGACGTGCAGCCGGCGAAGTCCCAGAAGCCCTTCTGGCCGAGGAAGCCGCCGCCCCACACCCAGTGGCCGGTGACGGGATAGATCGCCAGCGCCATCAGGAAGCTGAAGAGGATGAAGGAGTGGTACTTGATCCGCTCGGCCACGGCTCCCGAGACGATCGTGGCAGCGGTACCGGCAAACACGAGCTGAAAGAAGAACTTCGCCCACAAAGGCACGCTGGCCCAGCTGATCGCCGGATAGCCGCCCTGATACTGGTCGCCGATCGCGGGGCTATTGTCGGCGGCACCGACCATCCATGAACCCGATTGACCGATCCAGCCCCCGGCGTCGGTGCCGAACATGAGGTCCCAACCGAGGAGCCAGAAGCCGATCGCGGTGGCCGCGAAAACGACGAAGTTCTTCGACAGGATGTTGACGCAGTTCTTCGCCCGGGCGAAGCCGGATTCAACGCACCCGAAGCCGAGATTCATGAAGAAGACGAGCATGCCGCACACGAGCACCCAGACGGTGTCGGCAGCCAACCAGAGGTTTTTCACCATATCCTCAGTCGAGGGCAACGCCGGGGCGGCCGCGGCGGCCGCGGCGGTCGCCGCAGTCGCCGTGTCGGCGACCGTTGCGGTCTCCTCGGCACTCACGAAGGCAGGTACCAGGCTCGAACAGATCGTCAGGGCCAGCGCCATGCAGATAGGGACGGCGCCAACAGGTCGAAGGGACCGCATCATGCGACTCCAGAAGGAACAACAAGCGGATGAGGGGCGCCTCCGCAGCGCGGACCTCACCGGGCGACGGGAAAGACAACGAGCCCAACGCCGTGCGTGGAGAAGAGCAACAGCCGTGCCAAAGCCTGCCCGTCGTGGCCTGCGCGTCGCGGTGCGGCCGCTGGGAAGTGAGCTTTTGCCTTCGAAATAGGTAGTTTTCGAAGTTTTTGGAGATGGGAGAAAATGGGGCTGCCAGCCCGGCCGATCGCGGGCGTTGGCGCTCTGGCGCGCTTCGTCGGCACGGTGCTGCCTGCGAAATGCGCAGCGTCGCGGGCAGGCTCGAAGCCCGGCTTGTCCTCCGGACGGGGGCGGCAGGGAGAGCGGCACTGCTCCTGTTCCGGGGACCGCCTATGGTGGCGGAAGATGTCGCCGGGAGCCGCCTCATGCTCGAACTGACTGCGAAGCTGCGGGTTGGCCACGCGCAGCGTCGCGATCTGATCGAGGCCGTGACCGTCGCTTTCCCCGCCGCGCCGCGGCCGGCGGGAGACGACGCGACCGTCTGCCTCTGGGCACGCGGCGGCCGGCAGGCGGCGGTCGAGCGGCTGCTGGCGATCGATCCGGCGGCGTATGGTCGGACCCGCAATCATGTCGATGGCGCCGTCACCAGACTCTCCCCCTGGCTGCGACATGGCGTGCTGTCGCTGGCCGAGGTGCGGGATGCCGCCCTCGATCGGGTGGACCGCCCCGACGAGGCGGCGAGCCTGGTCTCGGAACTCGGCTGGCGGGACTACTGGCGGCGCGTCCAGGCGGCCCTTGGTGGACGGGTCGGCGTCGCCGTGGAACCGCCCGCCCGATCCGGTCGGCGGCCGATCGAGGAGGAGATGCCCGCGGACGTGGTGGCGGGCAGGACCGGTATGGCCTGCATCGATGCATTCGTCACCCGGCTCCACGCGGCGGGATGGCTGCACAACCACGAGCGGATGTGGCTCGCTGCCTGGCTGGTGCATGCCCGCGGCGTCCGCTGGCAGGCCGGCGCCGACTGGATGCTTTCCCATCTGCTCGACGGCGATCCGGCGAGCAATCATTTCTCATGGCAGTGGGTGGCCGGCACGTTCTCGGCGAAGCCCTACATCTTCAATCGAGAGAACCTCGAAACCTTCACCGGAGTGACTCACTGTCGGCAGTGCCCGGTGCTTGGCCGTTGCGACCTGGAGGGTTCCTACGACGAGCTGGCAGCCCGTTTCTTCACGGCGGATGCCCCGTCGCGTGGGCCGCTGCGGATTCGACCGGCCGCCGCCTGGCCACCCTGGCCCGGAGCCACCGTGCGCAAGCCGCTCGTGTGGCTCACGCTCGACTCGGCGTCGGCCACGAGTCCGGCTGCAGCCGCCTTTCCCGACGAACCGCGGCTCTTCGTCGTCGATCCGGAGTGGCTGGAGGAGGAGCGGCCGAGCCTCAATCGGCTCGTGTTCCTCTGCGAGTGCCTGGCCGACGTGCCGGGCGTCGAGATCTGGCTCGGCGATCCGCGGGCGGTCGTGCCGGCGCGGGCGGCGGCACATGGCTGCGATGGCGTGGTCCTTGCCGAGACTCCCTGCCCTCGCGTCCGCGCCGCCGCAGCCGCGATCCGCCAGGGGCATCCGCCGGCCGACCACCCTGATGCCACCGCCCTGCCGGTGGCGGTGGTGCCGTGGCCACGGTTCTGCGACGCGTCGCGAGTGACCGACCTGGGCCGCTTCTCGCGCTATTGGTCGCAGGTGAGTCGGTCGGCGCTCGAGCCGACCCGGTCGTCGGGAGCGGAACGCTGAGAGGCGGTGTCTGCGACTGCTGCGCCCGTGCGCTGCGGCTGCGATTCGGCCCCGAGGGCGAACGGCCGCGGTGCCGCCAGGACGAACCGCCGGCCGTCGCCGGGATGCGGTAGTTCGAGTCGGGCGGCATGGAGCAGGAGCCGCGGCGCCGCGGGGGGCGCGGGGCCGTAGAGACGGTCGCCCACGATCGGCATCCCCAGCCAGGCCAGATGCACCCGCAATTGATGCGAGCGGCCGGTAGTCGGCTCGAGTTCCAAGAGCGCTGCCTCGAGGGCCGGCAGCAGTGCGCCCGCGGTGGCGACGTGGCCCCGGGCCAACAGCCGCCAGCGGGTGAGCGCATGCCGGCCGGCGATCGGATCGACCCGCTGCTTGGGCGGCGCCAGCGGATCGGCGGCGAGCGGGAGCGCGATCTCCCCCGCGGCCTGCGGCGGCACGCCGTGGACGATCGCCTCGTAGCGCTTGTGAACCGCACGCGACTCGAAGGCGCGGCCGAGACTCGCCCTCGCGGCGGCCGTGCGGGCGAGCACGAGCAGGCCGGATGTGTCGCGGTCGAGCCGGTGTACCGCCTCGACCGGGCCGTACTCGTCCTCGAGCATCGCGGCGACGCAGGGCGGATCGAGCGGTGTCCGTGCCGGCACGCTCGGCATGCCGGACGGCTTGTCGACGACCACCAGGCACGCGTCGGCGAACACGACGACGGGCTTCGACCCGGCCATGCCCGGGCTCACAGACAGCCGAGGGCCTCGACCCAGGCGGCGATGGCGGCCACGGGCAGAGCCCCATCGCCCGCGGTCGGTAGGCTCCCCACCACGTAACCAGCCTCCTCGAGCCGACGGCGATCGGCGGCGCGGCGGCCCGCCGCGGCTTCGGTCTCGGCGGCCGTCGCGCCCAGGAGAATCCACCGCGACCGCCCTGGCTCCACCGGTTCGATCGTCGCCTGCCGCGGGAGACCAGAGTCGATGAGGGCCACCCCCCGCGTCGTCGGGCCAAGGGCCTCGGCCACGAGCCAGGCGAAGGCGCCTCCCGCGCCACGGCCCGCCACCGCGATTCGGTTCGGGTCGATGGCCCGCTTGGCCGCGAGGCCGGCCAGAGCCCGCTTGATGCCGGCGATGTCTTCGCGGCCCCAACGCTGCGGATCCGACGGCGCCGGCAGGATCACAGCGATCCCCTGCCGCGCCGCGACGAGCTTCCAGGCGGCGGCCGCCGACTCGTTCACCTCGCCGCGTGGGACATCGAGGAAGACGAGCACCGCCAACGGCTCCGTGGGGGCCATGGTCGGCACCACCGCGAGCGTGGGCTTCGCCATCTCCACCGCCCCGAGCCGCTCGACCGTCGCTCCCTCGCGGCCCGCCGCCGCCGGCAGGGCGAGGAGTGCCTCGGGGAGAGCGGCCGGCAGGTCGCCCGGCATCGGCTGGGAGGTGAGCGTCACTGATCGCCGCGCCCCGTCGCGCGAGACCACGAGCCCGAACTCCTGGCCGATCTCCGCCCCCGCGACCATCCCGGCCAGGGCAGCGGCGGAATCCACCTTCGCTTCGTCGGCCGGTTGCCCGTCGACCGCGGGCGGCACGAAGGCCTCGACGACGTCGCCGGGGGCGATGCCGGCGGTGGCGGCGGGACTGTCGGGCCACACCCATTCGACGGCGACCGGTCGCGGCGCGGCGTCTCGAGAAGAGGACCGTGCCGGGCCGATGCCGACGAGCGGCCGGCGCCACCGCGGCAAGGCCGCGACGAGTTCCACGCGGACGTCCAGCCGTGTCGGATCACCGGGCCGCTCCTCACTGCCGCCGGCCGGCCGGCGCTCCACCGAGAGTTCGACGCTGTCGCCGGCGTAGAGCGGCGCGAGCACATGACGCAACTCCGCGATCCGCCGAATCGACCGCCCGCCCGCCGCTACGATCAGGTCGCCCGCCCGCAGGCCGGCCTTGGCCGCCGGAGATCCTGGGCGGCAGGTGGCGATCCGCGGTTCGCCCGTGAACGGATCGCGCGAGGAATACCCGATGCCGAGCACACCGGGCTCGAGTGTGTCGCCCCGCTCCAGCCGGGGCAGTGCGCGGAGCACGTCCTCCATCGGGACGGCGAATCCGATCCCCGCGTCGTAGAGTTCCGTGCCCAGATTCATGCCGGCGGTGTCCGCCGGCAGCGGCGCGAGGATGCCGATCACGCGGCCGCGGATGTCGACGAGCGGTCCACCGTAGTTGGCCGGCGAAATCGACGCATCGGTCTGCACGGACCGGCCCCACGAGCGGTTCGTGGCCGACAGGATGCCGACGGCGACGCTCGGCACCGCCATGTCCCACGCCCTGCCCACCGCGATCGTCCATTGGCCGGCCGCGAGCTCCGACCGCGGCGCGATCGCCTCGTAGGCGGGCGGGCCCGCCCCCTCGACCTTCAGCAGCACGAGTCCCCGATTGCGATCACGGCCGACCACGCGGGCGGCCCGACGCGTCACGGTCGCGGCGGAGGCGGCCGCGGGATCGGCCTCCGCCGCCGGCCAGGTCACGATCGCCTCGGCTGCGTCGGCCGGGACCGCGAACGAGGTCGTCATCACCCATCCGTCCGGCCCCACCACGAGCCCCGTCGACGGGCCGCTGGCGGGCGCGGCCTCCGCCGCCGCGAGCGCCGCCGCGGAGACGCCCGCGGCCTGCACGCGGACCACCGCGGGAGCGACCCTGGCGACCGCCGCGCGGATCGCCGCCTCCTCTGCGAGCGGCAGGTCGTCCTGGTGGGCGCGGGCAGTGGCCACCGCCGCGAGCGCGACGCATGCCGCGAGCGCGAAGGCGAGCGCGGGGAGGCCGCGGAAAGCAGGCAGAGCAAGCATCAGCGATTCCTTCGCGGCTCCGGTCGGGGGCCCAGGTCGCATTCGACGATCGCGCCCGAGCGGACGACCGCGAGCCGCACCGGGTCGCCGGCGGCGATCGCCGCGAGCGCCCGTTGCACCGCCGCGCGGGATACCACCGTCATGCCGCCCACCGCGATCACCAGATCGTCCGGCTGGAGGCCGGCGCGGGCGGCGGGCGAATCCGGCATGATCGTCTCGATGAACGGCGGCGTGCGGTCGAGCAGATCCGGCACGAGCACCAGGCCGAGCGCCGTCGGATCGAAGCCCGCCGCCTGCTCCGGGGATGCGGGGGCCGCCATCGCGGCCGCGCCCGACCGAATCGCGGCGTAGCTGGCGAAGAGGTCGGGCGTCGGCACGGCGTAGTTGAGCCAGACGCCCGTCTCGGCGGCCCGCAGTTCCTTGCCGAGCATGCCGACGAGCCGGCCCGAAAAGTCCACGAGCGCCCCGCCCGGGGACCCCGGATTGCTCGTCGTGCAGTCGAGCAGGTAGACGTTGCCCCGATAGGGAACCTCGTAGGCCCCGCGCCGCGCGTCGAGCGGCACGAGCGCCGCCACGACACCATGCTGGGCGCTGACCCGCTCGTCGCCGATGGCGACGCCGAACAGGTTCGACAGCGCCAGGACACGGGTGCCCACGGCGACGGGCTCGGCGGCATCGAGCGCGAAGGCGGGCAGTTCCTCGGCTTCGATCTGCAGGAGCGCCACTTCTCGGGCCGGATCGACTCCCACGAGCCCGCCGCGGTAGCGGCGGCCGTCGTCGAGCACACAGTCGATCTCGTCGGCGTCGAGCACCGTGCTCATGACGGTGAGGATATGGCCCTGAGGCGACACGAGGATGCCGGTCTGATAGGCCTCGAGTCCCCGGACACCGCCGGCGCCATGGATCTTGACCACCTTCCGCGCCGCCGCGGCGATCGTCTCCTGCGGCGCGCCGCGGGCGGCCCCGCCGATGGCGAGCACGATCCAGATCGTGGTGACGGCGACGGGCCACCAGGCCCGCCGCGGCCGGACGGCCGCCGGGGAATCATGGCTCATGCGCCCCCTCCCGTCGGCACGCGATCGTTGTCGACCTTCTCCTCGTCGCGCTCTTGCGGATCGTCGCGGTGTTCGAGCGTCGCCTGTTCGATGCGGAAGAGGCCGAAGATGGTGTTGCCGTGCCGCACCTCGAGCGACGTGGGCACTCCTCGCGGCAGGTCGGCCGCCGGCGGCCCGAAGCGGATCTCGCAAGGGTCGTTCTCCGGGCTCGTCCACAGTTCGACGAGTCTGACGTCGCCCGTGCCGTCGATCGTGAACAGCGCCTCGACGCCCGCGACGGCCGACTCGAGCACGTCGCCGAGCGGCGGGTTCGGGCCGTCGGTCCACGCGGCCGGATCGAGCGGCGCGGTGCCCCAATAGCCCGTGCGGCCGACCGCCGCCGGCCCCTCGCAGAGGAGCCGGCGCCAGACCAGGAGCGCCGCGAGCATGCCGCCGCTGCCCGGCGGGCTCGGATTCGTGTCGAGTTCGCCGGTGGCGTCGACCCGCGTCGTGCCGGTGGGCAGGTCGATCGAGCCCTCGCGGTCGGAGAGTTCGATCCGGAAAGCCTCGCCGGTGGCGAGCCTTCCGGAGAGCGTCCATGTCCCGCCCGCCGCGGCAGGCCGTCCGTCGGCGGCGAGCAGCCGCGCGACCCGGTCCCGCTCCACGACGTTGAAGTGGTAGTTCGCGTAGCCGCGCCGCTGCTCGAAGACAGGCTTCACCGCCGCGGGCAGGGGGCGCTCTCGGCCATCCCCCGCGGCTGGTTCGCCCGGCGGCACCTGGTCCGGCGGCCCATCCCCAGGGGCCGGCAATGGTGGCCGCTTCTCCGCCTGGTCGCGCGGCTGCCCGGCGACGATGCGGGCGAGTTCGGCCGCGGTATGGACGCCCGCGAGCCGCACGAGGATCTCCTCACGTCTGCCGCCGCGCCGGTACACCAGCGGCACCCGCCAGCCGGCCGGCAGCGTGCCGAGGACGTTCTTGAAGGCGTTGACCGTGCGCACCGGCCGGCCCGCCAGCGAGACGATCTCGTCGTCATACCGCAGCCCGCGCTTCCACGCGTCGGACGATTCCAGGATGTCGGAGACGACGACGAGCCCGTCGGCGCTCGTGGCCACGGTCGCGCCGAGCGTCGCATGGTCGACCAGCCGGCCGCCCCGCAGCATGCCCAGAAAGTGCCGCAGTTGATTGGCGGAGATCGCATAGCCGACCCCCACGTTCACCCGGCCGCGTTTCTCGAACGAGGCCCGCCCGTTGACGCCGATGACCCGTCCCAGCGCGTCGAACAGCCCGCCTCCGGAGTTGCCCGGATTGATCGCCGCGTCCACCTGCAGGCAGTCGGTGTATTCGAGGATCGTGCCGGCCGGGAACTGATAGCGGCGCACGCCGGAGACGATGCCGGCACTGATCGACGGCTTCAGGTCCGTGGCCAGCAGGAACGGGTTGCCGACCGCGAAGCAGAAGTCGCCGACCTGCACCTCGTCACTGTCGGCGAGTTCGGCCCAGGGAAAGTCCTCGCGGCCGAGCAGTTTGACGAGCGCCACGTCGCCCGTGGGATCGAGCCCCACGAGGACGGCGTCATAGAGTCGACCATCGGCCAGGCCGCACTGCATCGCGACGCCCGCCGGCTGCACGACGTGGAAGTTGGTGAGGGCATAGCCGTCTGGGCTCACGATCACGCCCGACCCGCCCCCTGCCTCGCCGGCGAAGATCGCCACCGCGGTTTCCGACGCCCGGCGGATCGTCTCGATCCGCCGCTGCTCCGCGGCGAGCACCGCCGGCGACACCTCCGCGGCCGCCGGCCCGGCCGCGAGCGCCATGCCGGCCGCCACCGCGGCGGCGATCCGCCGCCAGCCCGCGCGCTGAACGTGGTCGGCGGGCCGAACCATTTGCAGGGTGAATCGCGGCATGTCGGGAGCGTCTCCGGCCCGGGGGTCACGGTCTAGCGTTCGATCACGGGGCTGCCGAAGCGGACCGCTCCACCCATGCCGCCCCCCGGGGCGAAGTCGACCGACAGCGTGAGCCGCCGGCCTGTGGTCACGTCGACGTCGATGGGGATGCCGGCCGGGGCGGCCGACGCATCGGCCTCGGGCGTCGAGCCGCCGTCGACGGGGCGGCGGAAGACCTCCCGTCCGTCGATGCTGACGGCGACGACCGCCGCTTCACCGGCCGCTGCGGACGCTGGGGCCACACGGGCCCGAAACCGGCGGGCGTCCGGAGGCAGCCGCCAGGTCGCGATCGTGCGCGGCCGGATCACGAGCCCCGTTGCGGTGGCCCGCGGCGCGAAGAACGGGGCGAGGCCCGGCTGGCGGCCGAGGTCGCCGAACCACGGCTCGACATCCAGCTTTTCCGGAGCGACTCCGGCCAGGGCTATCGTGCGGGCGGCGGCGAAGTCGACGGCCACGAGCGCCGCCGCTGGCAGCCGGATCTCCCCGTCGAGCACGAGTCCTTCGGAGGACCACTCCACCCTTCCCGCTCGCAGTTCGCCACCGGCTACGCGGACCGCGGCCGCGGCCGTCGCGGCCGCCTGGGCGTCGGGGCGCAGCCATTCGAGCCCCTGGACTTTCGGACGTTTGACGGGAATCGTCTCCTCGTCGAGCAGCACGGTGACCGCATCGGCCGACACCGCCGTGATGGCACATTCGACGAACTCATGGCTTTCCGCGGTGCCGACCACGACGAGGTCGCTCTCGACACCTTCAGGGATCGCCGCCTGCCAGGCCGGCGCAGCCCCGCGGTCGTCTGTGTCGCCCGACCAGGAGAGCCGCTTCACGCGGCCGATCGGCACCTCGATGCGGCCTTCCGGGCGGACCAGCACCAGCGGCCCCTTGCCGTCCCAGGAGCAGTCGTCGACGGAGAGCCGGGATCCATCGACGAGCGTCGCAGCGAGCGGCCGCGGGCCGTCCGGCGCCGCATCGGTGCGGCGCACCGCCCGTACCTTCTCCAGGGGCAGCGTCGCGCCGGTCGAAAGCCGGACCTCCGCGGTGTCGATCCGGCCGAGCGCGCCGCTGGTCACGGTGCCGTCGATCTGCTCCACCTCGACGGTGACCGCGGCCGGAGCCGAAGGTGCCAAGACGAGCGCGACGACCGCCGCGGCGGCCGCAATCCGGTGCCTGGTCGCCATCAAGGCCGCTTCTCCTCTCCGGAGGCCAGACGCTTGAAGTAGTGCTCGATCGCCTCGCGGTAGTGCGCCGGAAACTCCCGGCCGATCTGCTGCAGCGCCTCCTCGCGTTGATGGGGCGGGAGTTTGCCCCAGCCGTCGCCTTCTCCGACATCCTTCTTGGTCACCTCACCCGGCCCCTTGCCGCCCGCGATTCGACTGTCGTCCATCGGGGTGGCGTTGCCGCCGCGGCCGCCGCCCGAGCCTCCGGACGCCTGGCTCTGCTGCTGTTGCTGCTGTTGCTGCTGCTCGATCGCCTTGATGAGCTTGTCGAGCGACTCGATCACTCCCTCCTGGACCGCGATCGTCCGCGGGCCGGCGCGGCCCTGGTCAAGCCGTCGGGTCACGTCCCGCATGCGGCGGGCGATGTGGTCGAGCGACTCGTCCTCGAGGCTGGCCAGATCGGACCGCAGGAGGCGGGCCACCCGCTCGTAACGGACCGGAATCTCCCCGGCGCGCTCGAGCAGGCGGTCGAGCGACTCGGTCGCCAGATCCGCCTCGAGCATCCAGTGTTGGCAGGCCGCCCGATGAAAGAGCAATGCCGCCGGATCGACCGCGGCGGCCGGATCGAGGTCGGCCAGGAGCGCGAGCCCCTCGTCGAAGCGGTCTTGCCGCACGCGTTCCCGGCCGAGCCACAGCTTGACGGCGTCACGTGCGAAGGAAGTGGTGTCCGCGGCGTCGAGCCAGCCGGTGTCGGTGGCCGCCGCAGAGCCAGCGTCGCGCCGGATCGCCTCGCAGCGGGGATCGGCCTGGGCGAGCGCAGTCATCACGCGGTCGAGAAGGTCGCCCGACTCGCCCGCCCGGTCGACCGACCAGGAGGCCTCCACGTTCGCCGCGGTGGTCGCCGGCACGCGGCCCGCCGCGGATTCGGCGGCGAGCCACTCGAGGAGTCGGCCCCGCACATCGGCCTCCGTCGGCATCGACCAGGAGGGTGCGCGGGCGAACTCACGGTCGTCGCTCCCCACCTCCGCCCTGACGGACCGGCTCCCCGGCAATGCCGCCAAGAGTAGCAGCAGCCCAAAAAATGCACGACAAGCCGACGCGCTCCCGGACGAGGCGAGTCCAAACGACGCGAACTTGCGCGAGGCGAACTTGGACGAGGAGCGGCTCGATGACGCGACGGTGCGGGCGATCCGGCGGGCGGACATGGTGCGGATGGCCTCCGGGCGACGTGAGGAACCTGGCACGGGCTGCGGCGGGGCTCGGCGGCCACGCGTCCAGTTGCGCCGAAGCCCCGTTGGAGATCATATCCTGCGGCGGCCCCGGGGAGGAAACAACCGGTGCCGGATGGCGGCAAACTGCGGCGCCGGATGCTATTCCGTCCGGCCGGTGGCGATGTCGTGCGCCGCCCGCTCGATCTTGTGCTGGCGCTCCGCCAGCCGCTCGAGCGCGTCGAGCAGTTCAGGCTCCTCGGCCCGCTCGCCGCCGTCGGCGAGCAGCTTCGAAAACCGTTTCGTGCGCGTGTTCACGCGCAGCTGCAGCGAGCGGATCATCTTCAGCTCGGCGAGCTTGTCGACGAGCGGCTGCTCGCCGGGCTCTTGGGGCCGCCCCCCCTGCCCGCCCGGCTGCTGCTGTCGCGCCTGCTGCTCGGCCTGCGCCTTCTCCAGGGCGGCGAGCATCTCCTCGAGGTTGGCCACGAGATCCTGCAGGATGCCGCGGGTGGTGCCGCCGGTGTCGCCGCGGGCCAGCCGGGCCGCGGCCTGCGCGGCATCCTCGCGGACCTGCTCGAGCGCCTCGGGAATCGCCACCGCCGAGCCGTCATCCCGCACGAGCGTCAGCGCCTTGGCCGCATCGCCACCGATCGACGTCTGCTCCCGCGACAGACGCGCCGCCTCGAGCTGCCGCTCACGATCGTTCGCCGGCGGTGAATTCGCGAGTTTTTCGGCGGCCTCGAGGACGCCGCGCTGCGCCCGGAGCATCGCCCGCAGGCGGGCCTCGAGCTGCACGAGGAGCCGCTCGACCTCCTCCTCGCGAAGCTGCCTCAAGATCTCCTCGAGCTCCGCGCGGGCTGTCTCCAACTCCTCGATCGCCTTCTCCTGTTCCTGTCGTGCGTCCTTCCGCCGGGCCTCGCCGAGCCGCTCCTGAGCCTGCCGCATCCGCCGCTCGGCCGCCGCCAGTCGCCGCTTCGTGCGGCGGGCCCGCGAGGCCTCGTCATCGCCTTTCGGCTCCTCTTGATCCTGCTCGGCGCCGGCCTGCCCGCCGCTTTGCTCCTGCTGCTCGCCCGGGCTGGATTCCCCCTCCTCGGCCCCGCCTTGTGCGTCGGCAGGTTTGCCGGAGCCCTGCTCGCCCTCCTGCTCTCCGGCCGCAGACGGCTTCTCGCCGCCCTTTTCGCCGCCCTTCTCGCCAGCTTTTTCGCCAGCTTTTTCGCCAGCGTCCCGCTGGTCGCTCTCCTGGCCTTCCTTCGCGGGTGTTGCACCGTCTTTCGGCTCCATGCGGCGGGCGAAGCTGTCGATGTCGCCGGCGAGCCGCTGGGTCTCCTCCGCGAGCGTGGCCTGTCGCTCGGCCAGCTTGGCTTCCGCCCCGCCCGCCTCGGTGGAGCCCTCGACGTCGCGCTGCCGTGCGATCAGCTTCGCGACGCGGCCGAGGAACTGCCGCACCTCTTCCTTCTCGCTGGCCCGTCGCTTGTCGGTGTCGCCCGACTCGAGCAGCGCGAGCAGTTCGCGAAGCTTCTCGAGCGCACCCGCCTGGCTGGCGCCGGCCTTGAGCAACTGGCCTTCCTCCAGCAACGTCACGATGCGGTCGAGCCGGTCGCCGACTTCCGTATCGCGGGCCTGCTCGAACACGCTCCGCAGCACGGCGGCCCGCCGCGGATCGCTCACGGCCAGCAGGTCTGCCAGCCGCAGGAAGGTCTTCTCGAGGTCGCGGAACTGCCGGGCGAGCTCCTCTTCACGGCTGGCGAGCGGCCCCGGTGCCTCCGGGCCTTCGGCGGCGCGGGCCACAGACGCAGCGGCCCAACAGAAAGCGAGAGACGCCACCAGGCCCGTGGCCACAGGTGACGCGACGCGCCGCCAGGGAAGCGGCATGGCCCACGCGGCGGCGGGCGATCTCGGGCTCTGGGGTCGCGGGGCGATTGTCATGGCCGCTCGAGCGCCTCCCGGGCCCGCCGCTTCTGCTGGTCGAGCGTCTCGGTGCGGATCTGCTCCTGGGTGCGGATCATCCCGCGGAGCAGCTCCACCACCTCGTTGAAGGATTCCAGTTCCATCATCTTATCGAGCACCGCCCGCATCCGTGCCAGGACGAGGTCCGTCTGCCGCAGGAGCTCCCCGGGGCTCGTGCGCGACCGGGCGGCCGCGGCGAGGCCGGGGATCTCCTGCGCGGCGAGTTTGCCGAGCGGCGAGGCGATCTGCTCGATGAGGCGGCTCTCGAGCTCGGGGGTGAGCAGCTGGTTGTTGTCGAACTCCAGGTGGATGCCGCGGAATGCCTCGGCGATTTCACCGGTCTCGCCGGCCGCCCGCGCCGCGGCCTCGCCGAGCCGGGAGCGGGAATCGACCGCGGTCTCCTCGCCGCCGGCGGCGGCGAGTCCGTCGCGGGCCTGCGTCAGGTCGGCGACGCAGCTCTCGTAGCGGCGGCGCAGGACGATCTCCCGGGCCTCCAGCATCGCCACGAGCGCCTCGGGCGCGACCACGGCGAGCGACCAGGTGTCGCTCGTGCCCTCATTCGGGCCGCCCAGCAGCGTGCAGGTGTCGGTCGCCGCGACGCGGATCTGCAGCGTGCCGCCGACGGCGAGGCCGAGCGGCTCCAGGGGCACGACCTCCGGCGCCTCGACCGGCAGTTCGACGTTCGTCTCGCCCGCCCGCACGCGGCCGAGTGGCAGCATCGACTCGGCACCACCGGCCGGCAACAGCCGGATGGCCGCGCCGCCCAGACCGTGGTCATCGGAGATGCTGCCGACCAGCGGCAGACGACCGCGCGGCGTCACGGCCGTCGAGATGCCGCGCATCCGCACCGCCACCTGTGGGGGCTCGTCCGGAAGTGCGGAGAGCGTGAACGTCACCGGCTCGCGATTGACGAGGCCATCGGTGTCGGTGAGCCGCACCGTGATCGTGCGATCCGCGTCGAGTGCCGCCAGCCGACCGACCACGGTCCGTGCGGCGTCCGCCGAGAGCCCGCCGAGAACCTCCTCGCCGCCATCCTGGGAATCGGCCGGGCGGGCGGTTCCGACGGCGTCGGCGGCGACGATCGTCGCCGCCGAGAGCGGCTTGGTGGACGTGCAGGCGATCTCCACCGCCGCGCCGCGCGGGATCTGCACGACGCGGGCCGGGGGCACGGTCCTCCGCCCGCCGCCCAGGTAGTCGGGGGCCGTCGCCGTGATCACCAGTTCCGCCACGGCCGGCGGATCGAGCACCTCCAGCCGCAGACCCCTGACCCGCGCGTCGCCGCCGCGGATCTCGAGGTCGAGGCTCTCCGCCACCGCCTTGAGAACATGGCCGAAGGCCTGCCCGGATGCCGTCGCGCCGCCGCGGGCGCCCATCCGCTCCGTCCGCCAGGTGCCGCGGAGGCCGACGCCGGGCCGCGCGCTCGCCCCGGCGGCCGCGCGCCATCGGAGGTCGACCAGGTCCGGGATGCGGTCCGCGGCCTGGGCGTGCACGACCACGTCGACGTCGCTGCCGCGTGCCACCTTGCGGACGCCGTCGGGAAACGCATCGACCACCAGCCGCACCCGCCGCGGCCAGGGGTCGTCGACCAGGCCGACCAGGCGCCGCGCCCAGAGCGCGGCGACGGCCGGCCTGGCGACCGCGACCGCCACGATGCTCGCGACCGCGACCGCCGCGCCGAAGGCCAGCATCGAGAGCTGCCGCCGGCGGAAGATCCGCTCCGGCCGCACCTCCTGGAGGTGCGCGACCGCCTCGGCGGCGGCCCGGCCCAGGAGCTCCGGATTCGCTTCGTGTGCGGGCCGGCCGGCCAGCTCGATCGCCGTGGAGAGAGCATCCCGAAACCCCGGGTGCGACCGTTCGACGACCATCGCGAGGCTCGCATCGGAAAGCTCCCGTCCCAGCCGGCCCACGAGCGCCCGCACGAGAAACGTCACCAAGCCGGCGAGGGCCGCCACGACGGCCAGGCCGCGGACAAGCCGCGGCGGCTCGATCGCCCAATCGACCGCGAGCGTGCCCCAAAAGAACGCCGCCACCGCCAACGCCGCCCAGGCGAGCGACTCGATCCAGATCCAGCCGCGGGTCTGCCGCCGCAGCTTCGCGAGCAAGTCCCGCAGGGCCGCGAGCTGCGCCGCCGCCGCGGGCGCGGTGTCGGGAGCGGGTGGCGGCGGGGCGGCGACGAGCGACACGGGAACGGCCTCGAGGGGGAGGAATGCGGTTCGCGGGGGAAACGACGCCGGACGCAGGGAACGGGGAGCGAGGAGTGTACCCCTCGTGCGGCTACGCGAGCCGCACAAGCCGGCGGAGGATCCACTCACAGCACAACAGCCCGGCGCCGATGGCCAGCAGGAGCCCGTTGAGCCATTTCTTGAAGCCCACGTCGGCCGCGCCGGTTTCGTATTCGCGGCGCGAGCGGTCTGGCAGGGCCGCGGCGAGCGCCGCGGCGTCGGCGGCGGTCCACGGCCGTGCCTCGAGGAGTTGGCAGGTCCCGCCGGAGCGACCGGCGAGCTGCTCGAGCACGCCGCGCTCCAGCCGCGGCCGCTCGAGTTCACGATCGGGCAGCCGCGCCTGAATCCTGCGCGACACCTGCTCGCCGGCGACGCCGGGCAGGTCGACGTCGATCCGCCACGCGCCATCTCGGGCCGCGATGAACGACGCTTGAAACACCCCGGGGCGGTCCCGTTCCGGCTCGAGCGGCACCCGCAGCACCGCGCCGTCCGGGCCCGTGACCCGGCACGAGGTCGGCCCGGGTTCCCCCTCGGGCATGACGAGGCGGACCGCGACGTTGGCCCCGACGGCGAAGCGATCGCGGTCGACCAAGAGCCGGGCCCGCCGCGACCCGCGGAGCAGACGGCCCTGGGAGACGTGCCGCACCAACTGCGTGACGAACCGTTCGTGGACGGCGTCGTCGATCGACCGCAGCCGCCACGTCTCGCCGCTGCCCAGGAAGAAGACGTTTCCCGAGCCGTAGAACTGCCCGGCCATGTAGATCGGGCTCGACTCGCCCGCCGACGCGGCGCCGGGCCGCGCCACCCGGGCGTAGACCGTGGCGCCGGGCTTGGGCGCGCCCGAGTCGAAGCAGGAAAAGACTCCCTTGAACTCGCTCCAGATCGTCTGGCTGGCGATACGGCTGGCGGCCAGCCAGAGAAACTCGGCGTCGAGTCCGTCGCGGGTGAAGACGAGCGGCATCGGCTCCTCGCCGCCGCCGGGCGCGTCGCCCGACAGCCGGCCACCGCGTCGCAACTCGACCGGGAAGAGGTTGCGGATGGCGGCGGCCTGCGCGTCGGCGAGCCAGGCATCCATGAAGATCGGGCCGGCCACCAGCACGAGGCCGCCCGACTCGCGGGACACCCATCGCTCCAGCCGCGCCTGCGCGGCCTGTTCCAGCAGCCGCCAGTCGAAGTCGAAGGCCACGACGACGTCGTACTCGGCCAGTTCCTCCGGAGTCGGCGGGAAGGCCGGCAGGATGCGGCGGGCATCCTGCGAGCTGCCCTTGCCCGCCGTCCCCAGCACCACGTCGACGGCGACGCTCTTGTCCCGCTCGAGGACGTTGCGCATGAACTGGTACTCCCGGCTGGGGCCGCCCGCCAGCAGCAGCACCTGCGTGACCCGGTCGACGACCTCCACCTCCGCCGTCTGACGGTCGTCCTCGGGGGCCCGGTCCTGGGGCGGCGGGGTGACCTTCACGATCAGGTCGCGACGGCCCGCGGCGTCGAGCCCGGGCACGTCGAACCGCACGGCGACGAGTTCGTCGTCGCCGCCGAGCACGGCGTCGCGGGTGTCGATCACGCGGCCGCCCGCCGGCCCGCCGTCGACCGCCACCTCGGCCAACTCCACCCGCACCGGCTGCCCGCTCAAACCCTGCGGTTGCAGATAGGCGGTGACGGCGAAACGATCGCCTGGAAAGACGCGGGCCGGGGCGAGGATGTCGGCGACCCGCACGTTGGCCGGCAGGCGGTCGGAGCCGATGCCCACCGCATGCACGGGGACATCGGCCTTCACGAGCGCCCCGACGGCCCCGGCGGGATCGAGGCCGGCGTTGTTGGCGCCGTCGGTCAGCACGACCACGCCCGCGAGCACCCCGGCCGGCTCGTGCTCGAGCACCCGGTCGAGCGCCTCGCCGAGCCGCGTCTCGTAGCCGCGGGCCACGAGCCCCTCCCGCCAAGCGCCAGACGGGGCCACTGGCGCGTTCGCGCCGGCGGCATCTGCAGCGTCGCCAGGCGACGTCGCGGCCGCGTCGTCGCCGTCCACCGGGCGCACCGTGAGCGGTTCGGCGTCGGCGTCGAACCGCCAGACAGACACCTCGTGCCGCTTGCCGAGCGCCTCGAGGAGCCCGCCGCCCTCGAGCACTTCCAGGGCGCGGTCGCTGCGGCTGGTGGTCTCTCCATCCGCGGCCCCGTCGTCGCGGAGCGTCATGCTGGCGCTGGTGTCGACGAGCACGGCGACGCGCGACGGGAACAGGATCTCGTGCTCGCTCGTCCGCTCGAAGTCGAGGTACGCCGCGGCGACCGCGGCGATGGCTCCGAGCCGCAGGGTCGCCAGCAGGAGTCCCACGCCCCGGGGCAGCTCAGCCGCGTCGCGACGGTACATCCAGAGTACGAATCCGACGACGGTCGCGAGCGCGAGCAGGAGCGCCGGCATCTGCCACCACTGCGAGAAGCCGTCGATGAGGCCGCTCGTGATGCGGTGCTGAACCCGCTCGGACGAGGCGAGCAGGCAGGCGGCGGTCGGGATGGTGAGACTGGGCATGGTGGCGCGCGGGCGGGTCAGCCGGAGGACGTGGCCCGCGGGGCGGCATGATAGCTGGCGGAAAAGGCCACCACCTGCTCGAGGAGCAGCAAGGCGGCCAGGATGAGCAGCAGCGGCCGGGCCAGCGGCACGCCCGCGAGGGTCGCCGTGTCGGGCTGCAAAGCGTCGGCCGATTCGGAGCGGAAGGCCACGCCGGTGAGCGTCCGGTCGAGCCGTTCGCGGCCGACCCGTTCGAGCTGCCCCTCGTCGGCCGCGACGTTCACGGCGAAGATCCGCTCCTGCTCCGTGCCGTCGAGCCGCCGCCATCGCGCCGTGTAGCCGCCGGCGGTCGGGGTCGTCGGCAGCTCCGCTGCGGCCGTGCCCGGGCCGACGCCGGCCGCAGCCGTCTGATGCACCACCGTGCCGTCCGGAGGAACGAGAAAGTCGACCTCGATCTCGTCGACGGCCGTGTCGAGCCGTACCGTGAGCGGCGCGCCGACGACGAGCGACTCGGCCCGCTGGCGGCTGCGGGCGAGATGGCTCTCGAGTTCGAGCATCACGACGACCCAGCTCGGATTGCCCCGCGCCCAGTTGTTCCACGTGGGGGCGGCGGTGGAGAGGACGGCCACCACGAGCCCGGCGCCGTAGGGCTTCTCCACCATCAGCGGCCCGCCGGTCCGCAGCGACAACAGCCTCCGCAGGCCGGTCGCCTCGTTCGGCACGAAGCCGCGATCGACCGCCATCGAGCGGTCGACCCGCACGGCGTCGAGCAGCGGATTGCGCTGCCCGGAGAGCACGGCGACGACAGGATGATCCTCGACGACCACGTCCGGACTGCCGGTGGCGTCCGCGGCGGTCAGGAGGTCGACCGGGCCGGCGAGCGGCACCGGGAAGATCCCCTCGCCCCCACGGTGGAGCACGCGGTTCACGAAGTCGTGCTTCGTCCGCGGACCGGTAAAGAAGACCACGCCACCGCCACCCCGGGCGAAGGCTTCGAGCGCCGCGACCTCCGCCTGGTCGAGCCGCTCCACGTCGAGCACCCAGACGCAGGCGAACATGTCGAGGTCGAGCGTGGCGAGGCTCCGCGGCGGCTCGATCCGCGGCCGCAGGCCGGTCGGCGCGCCGGCGCCGGGGGCCAGGGCGGTCGCCACGTAGAACGCATCACCGGCGCGGCCGCCGCCCTGGGGATCGCCGTCGACGACGAGGACGTCGACCCGGTCGACCACGTCGATCGCGAGGGCCCGGGAGTTGTCGGCGGCCACCGCGTCGGCCGGGATCATGGCCTCGACCAGATGGGGCCCGGCCCGCGTGAAGCGGGCGTCGAAACGCTGCGTGGCGACACCCCCGGCGGGAATCTCCGCGATCCGCGCGCCCGGCCGGGCGAGCCCGTCCTCGCGGAGTTCCACCGCCACGTCACGGGCCGGCCGGTCGGAGTGGTTGCGGACGCTGATCTCGATCGGCACGAGCACGCCGGTGGCCGGCACGCCGCCGGCGACCGCGAGCCCGTCGATGGTGAGGTTGCCGGGCTGCCGTCCGTCGCCGTCGGCCGCCGCGCAGTCGACCAGCCGCACCTCGCAGCCGGACTCGGACAGCTGCCGCAGCGCCGCGGCGGTCTCGTCGGCGCTCCGCCAGTCCTTGGCCCGAAAGTCGCTGACGATCCAGAGCACGCGGGCCGCGGTCGAACCGGCGGCCAAAAGCCCGCCGGCCGCGGCCACGGCGGTCCGGGGGCCCGCGTCGGACGCCGAGGGCTCCCACGCCGTCAGATCGTCCTGAACCTGCTGGACGAGCCGCGGTGTCACCGGCTCCGGCCGGAGATCGAATCCCGTCTCGAGATCGGTGGCGGGCCGGTCGGGCTGCGGTCGCGCCTGCCTGTCCACGGCCGCAAGCCGCGAAAACCGGCCGAGCGCCAGTTCCTGCTGGCCCGAGGCGGCGGCCAGTTCGGCGGCGATCCTCTCCACGACGCGGCGGCCGCGGTCGAACGCCCGCTCGTCACCGAGCCGGCCCTGGAGCGACAGGTCGCCCATCGAGTAGCTGTCGTCGAGCAGGACGACGTGGGTCGTCGCCGCGCCGCCGAGCAGGCGTCCGAGCGCCGACGTCCAGCGGGGCTGGGCCAGCGCCAGGACGATGCCGAGCACCGCCGCCACCCGGAGGAGCAGGAGCAGCAGCTGCTTGAGCAACACCCGCGTGCGGTACTTCTTCTGGCTGGCCAGCAGGAACTCCATCGCCGCCCAGGGCACCTTGCGGTGCCTCAGGAGATTGATGAGGTGGATCACGATCGGCGCCGCGACCAGCGGCAGGCCCCACCAGAGGAGCGGCAGGAAATCGAAGGTCGGCATCGATCTCCCTTCCTAGACGGCCATGCTGGCGCGGCGCGAGAGGAACTTCACGAGCGCCGCATCGACCGCCTCGCCGGTGCGGATGAGCGAGTAATCGCACCGCAGGGCGGCGGTCCGCCGCCGCACGTCGGCGAGGAACTCGCCCAACGCCTCGAGATACCCGGCCCGCAGCGCGCGGGGGTTGCAGGCGATCGCCTCGGGAAGCTCGAGCCCCTCGAAGCGGGTCGGTCCCTCGAACGGGAAGTCGAGTTCCTCGTCGTCCATGACGTGCAGCACCACGAGATCGTGGCCGCGCTTCCGCAGCAGTTTGAGCCCCTGGAAGACTCCCTCCCGGTCCCCGAGCAGGTCGGACACGACGACCACCATGCCGCGTCTGGGGAGCGTCTCCGCCAGCTCGCGAAGCACCGGCAGGAACGCGGTCGGCCGGCTGGTCCGCGGGGTCTCGAGCACTTCCACGACGCTCGTCAGGTGCGACCGCTTCGTCCGCGCCGGCACGTTCGCCCGCACCTTGTCGTCGAACAGGGCGCAGCCCACCGCGTCGCCGTGGGAGAGCGCAAGCCACGCGAGGCTCGCGGCCAGCGTGGCGGCGTAGTCGTACTTGCCGAGCGGGCCGGAGGCATAGTCCATGCTGGCGGAGCCGTCGACCAAGAGCGTGAGGCGGAGGTTCGTCTCCTCCTCGAACTCCTTGACGTAGAGCCGGTCCTGCCGCGCCCAGACCTTCCAGTCGACGCGGCGCAGGTCGTCGCCACGGACGTACTCACGATGCTGGAGGAACTCCACCGACTGCCCCTTGTAGGGGCTCTTGTGGAGGCCGGCGAGCACGCCCTCGACGACGGCCCGCGCGCGCAGCTCGAGCCGCGCGATGCGGGCGATCGCCTCAGGACGCAAATATCGTCTGGAACCGGGCGTCACGGGTGAGCTCGTCCTCTCGGGCCGGGGTGGTGTCGATGATCCGCTGGATGATCGCGTCGGGCGTCACGCCTTCGCTCTCGGCGGCGAAGCCGACGACGATGCGGTGCCGGAGCACGGGAGCCGCGAGCGCCTGGATGTCCTCGACGGCCACGTGGCTGCGGCCCTGGAGGATCGCGCGGGCCTTGGCGCCGACGATGAGGAACTGCACGGCCCGCGGGCCGGCGCCCCAGGAGAGCTGATCCGAGACGAAGTCGGGCACGCCCTGCTCGCCCGCACGGGTCTGCCGCACGAGCGCCAGGGCGTAGCGGAGCAGATGGTCGCTCACCGGCACGCTGCGGACCGCCTGCTGCAGGCCGAGGATGTCGGCCGCCGACAGCACCGGCCGGGCCTCCTCGCCGGCCAACCCGGTCGTCCGGCGGGCGATCTCGAACTCCTCGCGGAAGGTCGGGTAGCGGACGAACACCTTGAACATGAACCGGTCCTGCTGCGCCTCGGGCAACGGATACGTGCCCTCCTGCTCGATCGGGTTCTGCGTGGCGAGCACGAAGAAGGGATCGACCAGCCGGTGCCGCACCCGCCCCACGCTCACCTGCCGCTCCTGCATCGCCTCGAGGAGCGCCGCCTGCGTCTTCGGAGGCGTGCGGTTGATCTCGTCGGCGAGCACCACGTTGGCGAACAGCGGCCCCTCGAGAAACCGCAGTTGTCGCGAGCCGGTCGCCTTGTCCTCCTCGAGGACGTCGGTGCCGATGATGTCGGCGGGCATCAGGTCGGGCGTGAACTGGACGCGGCTGAAGGAGAGGTCGAGGCTTTTGGCGAGCGTGCTGACGAGCAGCGTCTTCGCGAGCCCGGGCACGCCCTCCAGGAGGCAGTGGCCGCGGCTGAAGAGGCAGATCAGCAGCTCCTCGATCACCTGGCTCTGGCCGACGATCACCCGCGAGAGCTGCTCGAGGATGCGGTCGTGCGCTTCGTGCAGGCGGTCGATGGCGGACGTGTCGAGGGACGGTTGCGTCATGGGGTTCTCCGGGCGCGGTCGGGAAACGGTCGGGGGACGGGTCGCTCTCGGTCGGGGCCTACCGCTGGTAGATCGGGAGCGTGCCGCGATCGAGTTGCAGGATGGTGAGATTGGTGGCGGTGGTGTACACGGGGCCGATGTAGCCCTGCGGCCAGGAGAGCCCGTCGCGATCGGTCTGGGCCTCGGACACGAGCCGCTCCTCGATCTGCCGCCGATAGGTCTCCCACTTCTTGCCCCCTTCGCGGTACATGACCTGCGCGTA
The DNA here is from genome assembly GCA_046046235.1 of Planctomycetota bacterium. Taxonomy (GTDB): domain Bacteria; phylum Planctomycetota; class Planctomycetia; order Pirellulales; family UBA1268; genus CAMCQY01. Next base: position 22,739 of record JBJOKF010000045.1, read on the forward strand.
ATAGAAGTGGGCGTAGTGCCAGTGGCCGAAGCCGTTGTTGGTGATGTTGCCGAGGTGCTTCTGCGCGTAGTCGAGCATCCGCGGCACGTGCGTGTCGTCGTATTCGCCGGCGTTGAAGAGGCAGGCGATCGCGGCGGCGGAAATCGCCGGCCGTCCGCCGCCTCCCTTGGAGCTGTACTGCACGCCGCCGTCCGGCATCGTGCACTTGTGGATGTACGCGATCGCCTTGTCGATGATCTCACGTGGCACGGCGATGCCGGCGTTGCGGCAGCCCCGCAGCCCCTGCACCTGCGTGATCGTGGTCGAACCTTCGTCGAAGTTGTTGCCGTCCTTCGCGCTGACGTAGCCCCAGCCGCCGTCGGACGTCTGGGCGCGGCCGGAGAACTCGACCGCCTTGTCGAGCACCCGCACGAGTTCCTCGCGTCGCCGCTCGTCCTCCTCCTCGCCGAGCACCTGGGAGAGGAAGAGCATCGAGAAGCCGTGGCCGTAGGTGTAGCGGTCGTCCCCCTTCGGGTCGCCGATCAGGCCGTTGGGGCGCGAGCGGCTCACGAGGTAGTCGACCGCCTGCCGGATCGGCTCGGCGTAGCGGCCCTGCGTGGTCGTCGAGCCCTCCATGAGCAGCGCCGTGCCGGCCAGCGCGGTCATGGCCGTCGGGTAGCGGCTCTCGTTGGCCACCCAGCTGCCCCGCCGCGATTGCTTGCGGACGAGCCACTCGAGTCCCTTGGCGATCGTGATGTCCACCTTCTCCTCCGATGGCGCCGACCGGGCCGGCGCGGGCGAGAGCCCGACGGAGACGCTCGCCAGCAGGAGGACGAGGAGCGGGAGGCGACGGTGCATGGAGGGAACCAGTGCTTGCGGGGTCAGAACGGCAGCGGGAGTGAGATCGCCTTCTTGAACCAATACTCGAGTTCACCGAGCGGATCGACACTCCCGCCCGCGCCACGGGTTGCGGCAGCCTGGAACGGTGGCCGCGGGGCCGTCGGCTCGCCCGTGAACTCCAGCTGCAGCTCCGAGCCATCACGGCGGCCTTGGGAGAGCATGATCGTATGCGATGCGGGGTCGCCGCTCATGACGCATGCGAGCGCGAAGGAGTCGGCCCGTGACGGCGACCGGCCGTTGAAACGGTCGTCGAGATAGACCGCCTGGCCGGTCCGCTTGTCGAGGCAGAGGACGCTGAGCCGCTGATTTTCCGGATCCCTGGTCGACTGGATCGCCCGCGCGAACAGGAGCACGGGCAACTGCGGCCCGGCCTGTGGCTGCAGCGAGTGCCGGAGGATCGTCGCGGGCACCGGCCAGAGCAGGCCGCCGCCCGAGCGGTCGACCGCCCAGAGCGACCCAGTCACCAGTTGCGGCAGGTCGCGGCCCGGCATCCCGGGCAGCGGCGAGATCGCGCCGACCCGCTCCAGGGCCCGCTGCTCCTCGGTCGTCTCCTGACGACCCACGAGCACGAGGTAGCGGTCCATCCAGGTGAGCACCTGCAGTGTCTCCATGCCCGCCGGCATCTCGTCGAGCCGGGTTCGGAAGGCGACACGGCCGGCGTCGAGGTCGATGACCGTCAGTTCGCCCGATGGCTCCACCACGGCGAAGCGGCCGTCGCCTGCCGTCGTGCCCCGGGCCTCCCCGGCGAACTCTCCCACCGGCGTCCGGCTGCCGTCGACGGGATCGTGCAGTTCGAGCCGCACCCGCTTGGCCCAGGCCCGCTCCCCGGAGTCCGCTTCGAGCGGCTCCACCGCCAAGAGGCGGCGGCCGCCGGCGAAGAGCCGCCGCTCGCTCGACGGCAGATCGATCGTTCGCACAAGCCGGCCGTCGCTCATCGACAACACGACCGCGCCACGGCCGTCCGGCGGGCAGACGCAGACATGGCGGTCGTCGCCGACCACGTCGCCGGCTGCCGGCAGCCGCTGTCGCTCCCAAAGCAGTCGGCCCGTGAGCGGATCGTGGAGCTTCAGGCAGCGGTCGACGAGCACCGGCAGGCCCGTGTGGCGGGCGACTCCGGCGGCAGAGCCTCCGCGCCGCCCCGCGTCGTCCGCGGCCCGCGGCTCGCTGATCCGGGCGCCCAGCGCGATGCTGCCGGGCCGCGGTGCGCGACTGCTGCCGATGTTCATGACAAAGCCCGCCGCGCGGCCGTCTGCGGATGTCTCGGCCTTGTCGGACGAGAGCCAGAGCGGACGGTTGCGGCCGCTCCCCTGCCCCGCCCCGGATTCCCGGCCGAGTTCGAAGGCGGCGACGTTGGCGCCCGCACGGATGAAGACGACCCTGCCCACGACCGAGGCGTCGTCGACGACGCCCGGCTGGAATACCGGCACCAGCCGGGCGGCATCGGGCCGCTGCCGCAACGACAGGGGATCGCCGATGGTGCGGCCGTACCCATCGGTGGCGACGATGCCCCCCTGCTGATGCAGATCGAAGGCGAGCTCGAGCCCCGTGAGAAGTGAGTCGGGGCCGTGCGCGACCGGCACGTTCACCAATCGCGACCGAACGAAACGCTGTTCGTCCACGTCGCCGACGCGGACCTCGACCCGCACGCCGCCACGGCTGCCGCGGCGGTGCGCGACCTTGCCGATGGGCCAGGCCGCACCCTCGCGGTCCGCGGTGTCGCCGAATCCAAGTGGCATGCCGCGCCGGATCTCCGACAGTTGGGCCTCGGCATGCGCCCGCTCCTCCGGCGACCCGGTCTGCGCCAGGTCGAGCAGCACGAACTCCCGCTCGATCGCCAGGCCGCGGACCTCGTCGGCCGACGTCGTCGACTCGACGGCCTCCTCCAAGCAGGCGGCGAACTGCCGTCGCACCGCGGCGGCCTGCTCGACCCCGCCGCAGCGGTCGAGGAACCGTCGCATGCGTGGCACACGATCCGTGGCCACAGGGCTGCCGGCCGCGGCTTGGGCCTCGCGATCGATAAAGGCGTCGATCGTCTCCCGCAGCGGCGGCTCGGCCCGGGCGACAAGGTCCGCCAGGCGTCCCCGCAGCCAGCGGTCCGGCGCCACCTCGAGCACCAGCTCCCGGCCATCCGGGACGAGTCCATCGGTGGCGCCGGCATCCGCGGCCGGCGCTGCGAGGCTGTAGAGCCGCTCGAGCGCCTCCCAGGCCTGGGGCAGGTCGCCGCTCGAGAGAAAGCCGTCGACGGCCGTTCGCAGCACGATGGTGGCCGTCGCCGCTGACCCGCTCTTCTCCACCGCCTCGCGCCAGGACGACGCGGCCTGCGGGAAGTCCCGCCGCAGTGCGTAGAGGAGCGCCGTCGCCACGAGGTCGGCCGGCACCCGCGTCGGCTCGATGCCATGCGCGGCCCGCAGCTTCGCGATCCCGGCGGCCACGTCACCCCGCTCGAGGTCGAGCTGCCCGCGCCACAGCAGCGCCCACGCATCCTGCGGCCTCGCTTCGAGCGCCGTGTCGATTCGGCTTTCCAGGGCGGCGGTCTGATGGAAGACGTCGAGGGAGTCGGCCGCCTGCGACACGATCTCGCCGCGATAGGCCAGCAGATTCCCGGGGACGGCGCCGCCGCGAGCCGCGGCACGGCCCGCGATGCGGCCGTCGGCCAGATCGATCTCGAGCACCTCGGGAGTGTCGAGCGGAAGGATCAGTCGCTCGGCGGTGAGGATGCCACGTCCGCTCGGACTACCGTGCTCGACCGCGAGAGGCCGGTGCCAGACGGCGCGGCCGGTCGTCATGTCGAGCGCCTCCACCCCGCGCCGCCCCACGACCACAGCGCGGCCGTCCACGACGCCCGCCACGTAGAGCCGATCCTTGCGGGGCAGCCGCCAGGCCGTGGTGCCCCGCCGCAGGTCGAGACAGAGGAGATCCTGCGACTCCGCGGGGGTCAGGACCGCGAACCCCTGCGCGAGCACCGGCGTGGTGTCGAGCCAGCGGCCGCCGGCTTCGACTGCGGCCGTCTCGTCGATGGCGTTCGCCAGGTTGCCGCGCTGCACCCGGAGCCCGTTCGGCAGCAGCACGGCGTCGTCGCGCTTGGCGACTGGATACTCGTGGGCCCACAAGAGCGTCCGCGTGGCGAGGTCGACTGCGATCACGGCGCCGGCGCCCGTCGGGCAGACGAGCGTGCCCTCGGCCAGCGCCGGCGACAGTCCGGCGAACTTCCGCGCGTGACTGTCGCGGCCGTCGACCGACCGCTCCTCGTCGATCTCCGCCAGCGGCTGCGACCAGGCAAGGCGGCCCGTGCCGGAGTCGAGCACATCGAGGCGGATCTCGCCGCGTTCCTCCACCAGCACGAACAACTGGTCGCCCACGGGCAACGGTGCGCCCAGATACCAGGCCGCCGAGCCGGCCGGCGGGCCATCGCTGCCGTCGTCGCGGGCCGGCAGCCGCCAGGCGAGCCTGCCTCGGCCGGCGATCTCGTAGGCCGACAGCGTGTTGCCACCCCGCCAGCCCCCGCCGCCCATGCCCCCGAAGCCGAGTCCGGGCCGCACGACGCCCGGCTCGCGGCCCGCCGCCGCGGCTGGGCTCTCCACCACGAACGCCAGCCGGCCGTCGCTGGCGAGCGTGCCGCCTGTGGCGTCGTCGAAGACGCGGCTGAACGCATCGCGGCCCTCGGCCTCCTGACGCTCGAGTCCCGCATCGGCGGCCGTCGCGGTTCCGATGGCGGGCGGCGCCGCGCCGGTCTGCATCCACATCCGCTTGCCGGTTTCGAAGTCGACGGCCAGGAGCCCCATCGAGCCGTGCACGAGGAGCGTGCCCTCGACGGCCAGCGGCGTTCCGGCCGGCAACGCGGGCAGTTCCTGGTCGGCGAGCAGCCGGCGCCGGGCCTCGAGCTGTCGGGCTTCCTCGGGATGCCGCGCCAAGGGCACCCGGTAGCGGGCGGCCAGCAGCGGCCGCGAGGCGGCGGTGATGCGGTTGCGGGCCGGCGCGCCCCGGTGCATGGTCCAGTCGCCGCCCCGGTCGGCCCGGGCCGCCTTCGGCTCGCCGACGATGGACGTGAGCCAGGTCAGGCCCGCGCCGGGAGGAAAGGCGAACTCGACTTCCTTGCCTGCGATTCGAGTCACGGTCCGGCGGCCGGAACGCGCCCGCTCCAAGATGGCCGCAGCCGCCTCGGGATTGCCCGCCTTCAGCCAGGCGACAGCCCGCATGATCGACAGCGACGGCTCGTAGTCGACGGCCGCATCGACGGCGGCCAGCCGGTCGAGCCAGGCCGCGGCCGCCAGCGGTTGCTGCGCTTCGAGCGCCTCGAGTGCCGCCACCAGCGTCGCCCGATGGCCCGCGGGGGTGTGGAACCAGCGGCGGGCGACGGCCACCACGCCGGCGGAATCGTCGGCGGCGATCGCCTGATCGAGAAGCCGATCCGCGCGCGCCCGAAACTGCAACGCGTAGGCGTCGCGGCCCGCCTTGTCGAGGCCGCCGATCAACCGGTTGGTCTCCGCCTTGATGCTCTGCCAGGTGCGCTGCCCCCGCTCGGGTTGAAAAAACACGTCCCTGTCCGCGGCGAGGATCTCGTCGAACAGGCTCGCGGCATCGCTGTAGCGGCCGTCGGCGATCAGCCGGCGGCCGCGGTCGAGTTGCCGCTCCCGGAGCCTGTCGGTCGGAAAGCCGATGCCCCCTTCTTCGTCGCCGTCCCGCGCGTCGGCGTCGGCTTCTTCGGCGGGCAGGGCAACGCCATCCTGCCCCTGGGCCGGCCGCCAGCGGAGGTTCGCGGAGAGTGCGCCGCCCGTGGCGATCAACACGGCGAGCACGACGACCCCACGAAACCCCCGCGGGGCCGCCGGCCTCCAGACGCCGTTCGCGATATGCCCGTGCATTCCTCGATGTCTCACGCTGGGTCGTCCCGATGCCGGCCGGCACCCTGGCGGACCGGGCCGACCGCTCCTGCCGGTGGCGGTTCGGAGCCTGTGCCAGGCAGCCCCGATCGGTGCCGTGGCGGCCCGAATCCGCCCTCGAGGCATCGTATCACAGGGCACGATTCCGGCGTGTGAAAAGGCTCCTCAGGACCCGCATATTCGCCCGTGAACGGGGCCTTGATCGGGGGCAAGATCCTGGGGAAATCCGCCCCGGGGCCACCGCGGGCGTCAAAAACCTGTGGTTTTTGGGCGTTTTTCGGGGGGCAATCGCATTTTTTTGGGTTGCATTTTCATTCCCAGAGTCTCTAATCGGCCTCGAAATCGGCCGTGGGTGCCGGGCTCTGGTTCGCGGTGGGGAACACCGCACACAACTTTTTGAAATCCTTCGGAGGTATGGCGATGGCGAAGAAGTCGGGAAGCAAGCCGATGACGAAGACCGAGATCATGCGGAGCATCTCGGAGACGACCGGTTTGCAGAAGAAGGACGTGGTCGCGGTGATGGAGGCCCTCACCGATGAGATCCACAAGGCGCTGAAGGGTCAGGGCATCGGGGTGTTTTCGATCCCGGGCCTGGTGAAGATCGAGCGCCGCAAGGTGCCGGCCCGTCCGGCGCAGAAGGGCGTCAAGAACCCGTTCACCGGCGAACTCCAGGATCGTCCGGCCAAGCCCGCCAGCGTGAAGGTGCGGGTGCGGGCGCTCAAGAACCTGAAGGCCATGGTGGGCTGAGCGATCAGTCGCCGCGACCGCCCCGCACGGGCGGTTTCGCATGCACGACACGACGGGCGGTGCCATCACGGCACCGCCCGTTTTTTTTGGCCCCGTTTTTTGTGGAATGGCCCCGACGCGGGGTGTCACTGCGGCCGGAGCGGGCGGCCCCGCCAGTGGGTGTGCAGGCCCAGTTGGCGACGGACGAGGCTCACCCACTGGATCGCCAGGAAGACGGCGATGGCCAGCGGCTGGGCGAAGGCCGAGGAGACCGGCTGCCGGAATCGGAACGCTTCCACCAGCCGCGGCAGCAGCACGAGCCCCACGGCGGCCCATGTGAGCGCCGCGCACCATAGCGGCCAGCCGCGGTGGCCCGTCAGCAGGCCGGCCGCCGCCAGCATGACCGGGAGGATCTGGCCGCCCGCCAAGAGCAGTGTGAACGGCAGGATGGTGGCCGGGCTGCCGATGCCCTCCGTCGCATTCTTGGACAGGCCGTTCCAGACGTCGCGGCTGCGGCTGTACATCCGGCACGACGCGATGTCGGAGGCATCGAAGATGTCGGTCTTCAGTCCGGCGCGGCGATAGGCCCGCGGCAGCTTGATCCCGTCGTGCAATGAGCTCTTGATGGCGGCATGCCCGCCCGCTCGGGCATAGGCATCGCGGCGGGTGACGAAGAGCTGGCCACAGCCCGCCGCGAGCCCGGGCGCACCATCGCTCCGGCTGCGGCCCAGGGGCAGGAACCCCAACAGCACGAACTGGATCAGCGGCAACAGCAGCCATTCGAGGAACGAGCCGGTGAGCTGCCGCGGGAAGCCGCTGACGAGCGCCGCTCCGGACGACTCGAGAAACGCGATGCACCGCGCGACCGCGTCGTCCGTCAGCCGCACGTCGGTGTCGAGAAAGACCCACGTGTCGTGCCGGGCCGCCTCGGACAGCTGCATGGCCGCGTGCTGCTTACCGCACCAGCCCGACGGCAGCGGCCGACCGTCGACGAGACGAAGGCGGGGATCGGCGGCGGCAAGTCGCCTGACGATTCCCGCGGTGTCGTCGGTCGACGCGTCGTCGAGCACGACCAGTTCCAGTTCGATATCGCGACTGGCGAGGACCGCGACGGCGCAGCCTTCGATCGCCGTTGCCTCGTTCCGCGCCGGCACGAGCACCGAGACCCGCGGCCGCGTGGCACCGGCGCGGGCCCCGGCCTGCGGTGCGGGCCGAAACAGCCGGAGGTTCGCGAGCGTCAGGGCCGCCGGCAGCGCGGCCAACGCGAAGCCCGCCACGGTGAGCAGGGGCAGGATCATGATCGCTCCTCCGCATCGCCGGCATGCGACGGATCGAACCGCTCGCCGCGCCGCCAGGCGGCCAGCCGGCGCCAGGCGTCGTAGGCCCAGTGCACCCCGGCGTCGCCCGCCTGCATCCTGGTGAAGGCCCGCGGGTCGCGGCTCATGGCGGCCGCCGCCAGCCGGTCCTGCGTCGTAGTGAGCGCCGCCTCGAGCCGCTCGAGCCAGGCTTCCACCGACGCCGGGTGCGCGGCCGGCTCGAGCGGTGGACCGAAGGCGATCACCGCCTCCGGCAGCCGCTCGTTCCAGAACGGATACTCCACCGCCACAGGGATGAAGATCGCGCTGTCGGCGGCCGCGGCGACATGCGCCACGCCGGGCCGCAGCCTGACCGGGCGGCTGCGGGGGTCGGTGAAAGTTCCTTGTGCCGTGATCCAGAAGGCCACGTCCGTCCGGCGGCCGGCGGCCCGGGCCAGTCGCAGAAACCGGGCCGCGCCCTGCCGCGAGTGCGGGTCGATGCCGAGAAAGCCGATCCGCTCGAGAAACCGGTAGCGGCCGAGGGCCCGCGCGTCGATCGGGCCGTAGTTGAGCCGCCCGGGGAAGGCCCGCTCCGCGACGAGCAGGAAGATGAGCGGATCCCACCAGCCGGGATGGTTCGTGTAGAAGACGACGGGTCGCCCCGCGATCTCGGGCAGCCCCGAGCCGCCGCCTGAGTCCTTCAGGACCCGCAGCGCATGAAAGTGCCGGCGGAACGACCGGCGGACGTAGGCCATGAACCAGCCGTACAGCCACCGGGAGAACGGGGGCAGTTCGGCGTCGACGCGTGGGGCGGGCGGAGGCATGCGGTGCGCGGGCCCGCGGTTCAGACGGCACAGGCGCCCGCGCGGGCGCCGCTGTCCGACCTGCCGACGATCCCGTCGCGGTCGACGCAGTCGGCGGCGATCCAGCCCGACATCATCACCATCGGCATGCCGGGGCCGGGGTGCGCCGCGCCTCCGGCCAGGTAGAGCCCTGCCACATCGCGGGAACGATTGGCCGGCTTGAACGCGCCAAGGTACTTTCCGTGGCTGGCCAGCCCGTAAATGGCGCCGTCGAGCACGTGGTAGCGGTCGTGAATGTCCTGGGGAGTGAGGGCCCGCTCGAAAACGATGTGCTTCTCGAGGTCCTTCATACCGGCCGTCTGTTCGAGCTTCTCGATGATGCGACGCCGATAGGGGGCGAACATGGTCTTCCAGTCGTGGTGCGGCCGCAGGTAGGGCGCGTGGACCAGCACGTAGAGCGCCTCGCCGCCCGGGGGCGCGACCTCGGGCTCGGTGATCGCCGGCGCGCAGACGTAGCAGGTGGGATCGGGGGCCGGCTCCCCGCGGCGGTAGATCGATTCGAACTCCTCGTGGGGATCCTGGGAGAAGACGAAGTTGTGGTGGAGCAGTTGCTCGTACCGCCGGTCGAGGCCCAGGTAGAGCACCACGCCGGAGCAGGCCGGCTCGTACCGCCGGCGCCTGAGGAACCGGTCCCGCGGCGGCCCGTCGACGAGTTCCCGGTGCGTGCGGACGCTGTCGGAGTTGCTCACCACGGCCGCGGCGGCGATCGTCTCACCGGCCGCCGTCTCCACCCCGCGGACCCGACCTCCCTCGACGATGATCCGCCGCACCGGCGTATTCGTGCGGATCTCCACGCCGAGGTCGACCGCCAGGCTCGCCAAGGCCCGCGGCACGGCGCCGGTGCCGCCGCGCGGATACCAGACGCCGTCGCTCGACTGCATGTGGGCGATGCCGCAGAGGACCGCCGGCGACGATTCGGGGCAACTGCCGACGTATTGCGTGAAGTGGTCGAGCATCTGGGCCGCCCGCGGATCGGGCACGAACGACCGGACCGTGCCCGCCACGCTGTGGCCCGGCCGCATGCCCAGCACCTCACGCACGATCGACACCGACAGGCCGCGCCGCGGGTCGAACATATCCTGCAGACCGCCGACGTTTCTCCAGAAGAAGTAGTCTTCGGAGAGCCGGTGCAGCCGCTCGGAGAGATCCATGAAGCGCCCGTAGCCGGCCCCCGATCCGGAGCCGGGGGCGTAGGCGTCGAGCGTGGCCCGCATGCGGTCGACATCCGCGAACAGATCGAGCGCGGAGCCGTCGGTGAAGAAGCTGCGCCACTGCGGGTCGAGCGGCACGAGGTCGAGGTGATCCTCGAGCGGCCGGCCTGCCTCCGCGTAGATCCGCTTGAGCACGCCGGGGATCGTGAGGATCGTCGGACCCATGTCGAACCGGAACCCCTGCTCGGCGAGCACTGCCGCCTTGCCGCCGATCCAAGGATTTTTGTCGCAGATCGTCACGTGATAGCCGCGGGCCGCGAGGGTGCAGGCTGCCGCGAGCCCGCCGAGCCCGCCGCCGACCACCACGACCCGGTCCTGTCCATGCGAAGCGTTCATCTGGCCATCCTGAGGCTCGGGCAATCGATCGGGAAGTTCGTCCGGAGGCCGGGGCCCGGCGTCGGGCATCTTACAGGGCGCTGGCCGGTTCGGAGGCGCGGGGCCTCGCGGCGGGGGCGGTGAGTTCGTCGGGTCGGGCTCCGATGCCCAGATCCTCGAGTAGCAGTTCCGAGGTGATGCGGGCCGAGGAGTAGATCACCGGCAGGCCGCTGCCCGGGTGGGTGCCGCCGCCCACGAGATAGACCCCTTCCAGATCCTCGAACCGGTTGTGCGGCCGCATGTGCAGCATCTGGGCGAGGTCGTGCGACAAGTTGAAGGTCGCGCCCCGGTAGATCTCGTAGTCGTCCTGCCAGTCATCGGGAGTGAGCATCTTCTCATAGCGAATCCGCCCGCGGATACCGCGGATGCCGAACCGCTCGAGCTGGTCGAGGGCCACCTCGCGAAACCCGGCTGCCTCCCGCCGCCAGTCGATGTTCGGATGGCGGTGACTCACCGGCACGAGCACGTAGAGCGTGCTCATTCCGGGCGGCGCGAGCGTCGGGTCGGTGACCGCGGCGTTTTGCACGTACATCGACGGGTCGCGGCCGAGACGGTGCCGCGTCTCGATGTCGGCGAGGTTTTCCCGGTAGTGCTCCGAGAGGTAGATCGAGTGATGCGGCACGTCTTCGTGGCGGCCCTCGATGCCCAGGTAGAGCATGAACGTCGAGCAGGAAAACCGTTTGGACGCGATGCGCCGGTCGCTCCAGCGGCGCCGCAGGCGATCGGGCACGAGCCGCGTCATCGTGCGCGCGAAGTCGGCGTTGACGACGGTGACGTCGGCGGCGTAGTGCGCCCGCGGTGTGCGGACGCCGGTGATCCTGCGGCCCACGAAGTCGAATGCCTCCACAGGCTCGCCGTAGTGGATTTCCACGCCCATCTCGGACGCGATCCGGGCCATCGCCGCCGACACGGCGCCGCAGCCGCCGATCGGGTGGTACACGCCGTGCTCGTACTCCAGGAACGACAGGATCGAGAACAGGCTCGGGCAGCGGAACGGTGACATCCCCAGATACTTCGACTGGAATGTGAAGGCCAGTCGGATCCGCTCGTCGGAGAAAAACGTCCCGAGCTCGGCGTCGAGGCTCTTCCAGGGCTTCAGCAGCGGCATGAGTTTGAGGAGATCGGGCGTGGCCAGGTCGAGCCAGCTTTCGAACGGCTGCTGCAGGAACGGGGCGAACCGGGCGAACTTTTCCCGGTTGGCCTGCATGAATCGGGTGAAGGCACCCCGGTCGGCCGGCGAGAGCCGCGACACTTCGGCCTCCATCCGGGGGACGTCGGGTGTGGCGTCGATCTGGCCGCCGGCCCCGAAGATGAGCCGATACTGCGGGTCGAGCCGCACCATCTCGACCTCCCGGCGCAGGTCGTATCCGCACGCCGAGAAGATCTCTTCGAGCACCTGCGGGTAAAGGAAGAACGTCGGACCGAGGTCGAACCGGAAGCCGTCCGGGGTCGCGATGGTGCTCGTGCGGCCCCCGGGAACGTCGAGCCGCTCGAGGACCCGCACGCGCAGGCCGGCTCGGGCCAGCAGCATGGCCGACGCGAGACCACCCGGGCCGGCACCGATGATGTTGACCGATCGCGTCATCCGCACTCAATAACGCCTGCGCCGGCGGAAGACGGCTGGCGATGCAAGTCGACCCGCATCGCCCAGCATCAGCCTGCCGTGGATTCCTCGAGGCCCCACACTATAGCAGCCCATCGGTCGGTGGGCTGCTCGGGGAGCGGCCGATCCGTCGCTCAGTACGGGATGTACATCGCGGAACGCACGGGCCGGAGCCCACCGAAGGGGCCACGCCGATAGAGCGGCACGGCGACGGCCGGGGCATAGGCCGGGGCGTAATAGGTCGTCACCGGAGCGGCGACGGCCGGTGCCGCCATGACCGGCGAATAGGAGGTGACGGCCACGGGGGCGGAAACCACCGGCGAATACGCCGAGACGGCAACGGGCGAGTAGGCCGTGACGGCGACCGGTGCGTAGCCTGCCGTGACGGCGACGGGGGCCGGCGCGGCCTCCACGGCGTAGTTGGCAACCTGCGTGACCGGATATCCGGCGACATAGGACGTGGCCAGGGGCGGCGAGAATGCCGTCACCGCGGCGTAGTTGCCGGCGGGCGAGTAGTTCGCGACGTAACCGCCCGGAAAACCGGCCGCCATGGGAGCCGCCATCGGAGCATAGCCGGTGGTCACCGGCCGCAACGGCTCCACGACCATGACCTGGGCATCTGCCGTCGCGGCCAGGAAGGCGGTGGCGAGCGCAGCCGCGATCACGCCGAGAGCCGCCGGCAGACGGCGACCGAACCGCCGGTTCAGGCCCACGTTCGCGGCGGCAAGGGGGCAGGAAGAAGGCTGCGTCATGGTCATGGCGAAATCCCTTCGTGTCTTCCGTGACAGGGCGGTGGATGGGGGATGGAGGGGAATCGAGACCATCCGGACTTGTGGCGAACGGACCCTGATTACGAGAATACGTTCGTTGCTCGGGGCCCTGCAAATCACCGGCAAGGTCTGCCAGGTGGACGACGTCGCGGCCTTGCCGACGACCGGGGCGCCGAGGCTTGTTTTCCCGGCCTTTGCGGCGGACGACAGCCCGGGGCCGGGGGAGTCTTCGGCCTCTGGCGAGCGGTCTTGCCCGAGGCGACACCTGGCGAGACGGCCCTCGAAGGCGGACGTGCATGCCTCTCTCGTCGGATGCCCCCTCTTGTTGGATCCCTCCATGGACATGATGCAGGACACGAACCGTACGCCCCCGGCGGGACTGCCCCCGGTCTGTGACGATCCGGTGGGCCGACCCGAGGGCCGCGGATTTCAGCCGCTCCTGGCCCTGCGGGCCCTGACGGTCGTCAACGACAATGCGCTCCGCTGGTTGGCGATCGGCCTGGGCAAGAAGGCGGTGAGCGGAGGCCAGGTGGCGCTCGTCCTCACGATCGGCACCGCTGGATTCGTGCTGCCGTTCGTGCTCCTGGCCTGGCTGGCAGGCTGGCTGGCCGACCGGTATCCGAAGCGATCGGTCATCGTCTGGTGCAAGGCCGCCGAGATCGCGATCGTCGCCGCCGCCGCCGCCGCCATCGCCTGGGGCGTGCGGTCCGGGGGCATGTTCGTCGGCCTGCCCGCCGGACTTTGGCTGCTCTTGGCGACGGTGGTCGTGATCGGTTGTCAGGCGGCACTGCTGGCGCCGGCTGTGATCGGCACGATTCCCGAGACCGTACCCGCCACCAGGCTCTCCCATGCCAACGGCATCTTCGCGCTGGTCACCCTGGCCGCCACGCTCGTCGGCATGGCGGCGGGCAACTGGCTCGCCGACGGCACCGTCGTGATCGACGCGGCCGGCCTGGGCAGCGACGGGCGGCTGCACTCGGCGCCGGCTTGGCTGCACGCGATGCCCGCGGGAATCGTCCTCGTCGGCCTGGCGCTGGCGGGCTGGGTCGCCGCGGTCTTGCTCGTCCGCCGGCCGGCTGCAGACGCCCAGGCTCCGCCGCCGTGGAACGCCCTCTCCCGCACCTGGCGCGACCTTGCCGAACTGTTTTCCCACCGCGAACTGGCCGCCGCGACGGCCGGGATCGTCTTTTTCTGGGCGCTCGGGGCCGTCGCTCAACTGAACGTCGATCAATATGCGACCGAATCCGGAGCCACTTCGCAGGGGCAGATCGTGCCGCTGCTGATCGTGCTGGTGAGCGGCATCGGCCTGGGCAGCCTGGTGGCCGGCCGCGTGTCGACCCGCGGTGTCGACATGGGGCTCGTGCCGCTCGGGGCGGTGCTCATGGCGGTCGCGTCGTTGGGCTTGGCCCTGGGGCCGCGCGACATCTTCGGTGCGGCCGCGACCGCCTGGTGGTGGGCGGCCGCCGGGCTCGGGCTCCTGGGGTTCGGCGCCGGCATGTTCGATGTGCCGCTGGAGGCGACCTTTCAGGAGAAGAGTCCGCCGGCCCGACGGGGGGCGCTGCTCGCCGCGGCAAACCTGCTCACGTTCGCCGGCATGTTCGGGGCCTCGATGCTCTACGGCGCGCTGCGGAGCCCCAGCCCGTGGGCACCTGCCGGGGCCGCCGCCGCGCTGCCGCTGCTCTCTGCCCGCGCCATCTTCGGCCTGTTCGGCCTGCTGGCCGCCGGGGCGGCGGGCCTGGCGATCTACGCGGCACCGCGGGCGTCGCTGCGGATCTTCGTGTCGTCGATCGTCCACGCCACCCACCGCTTCCGCGTGGTCGATGCCGACCGCTTGCCCGCGACCGGGCCGGCGGTGGTGGTGTCCAACCATTTGTCGTGGCTCGACGGGTTCGTCGTCGTGCTTTCGTGCCTGCGGCCGATTCGCATGGTCGTCTACGGACCGAACATCCGCGGCCGGTTCCTGCGGATGCTCTCCGACCAGTGGCGGTTCATCCTCTTCGACCCGAAGCCCAAGTCGATGGGCCAGGCGCTCAAGGCCATTCAATCGGGACTGGCCGCCGGCGACGTGATCGGGATCTTCTCCGAGGGGGGCATCTCGCGGACCGGCCAGATTCTCGGTTTCAAGCGAGGGCTCGAATGGATTCTCGAGCGGGTCGAAGCCCCGATCGTGCCGCTGCACATCGACGGCATGTGGGGCAGCCCGCTGTCGTTCTCGGAGGGCCGCTACTTCACGAAGTGGCCCCGGAAGTGGCGGCGGCCTCTCACGCTTTCCTATGGCCCTCCCCTGCCCGTCGGCACCCACACCCGCGAGGCGCGCCTGGCCTTGCAGGAACTCTCCGCGCAGGCGGTCCGCCGGCGGATGAACGCCACGTGGGCCGGGCGGAGCCCGGGCGCGGATGGCTTCGATTGGGCTGCCGTCGCTGCCGAGGCCGAGGCGTTCGACGGCTGCTGCCTCGTGCGCCGCGGCGATCGCCTGCTTGTGTCTCTCGGCGCCGGAGACCCGCTCTTCGGCTCGCTCGGACGCCATGCCGGCCGGCTGCTCTGCATCCGTGCGCATGCGGTCGACACCGCGACGCCCCCGGCTGAACTCGCGGCCTCGATCCGGCGCGAGGGCATCACGATCTGGCTGGCCCGCGTCTCCCAAGTGCAGGCGCTCGCCGAGGCCGGCGGATCGCTCGACGCC
This sequence comes from Planctomycetota bacterium, assembly GCA_046046235.1. GTDB lineage: Bacteria > Planctomycetota > Planctomycetia > Pirellulales > UBA1268 > CAMCQY01. Next base: position 38,024 of record JBJOKF010000045.1, read on the forward strand.
GGGTTCGCGGGCACTCTCGCTGCGGTCGTCATGCCGATCGCGACGGTCGCCGAGCTGCCGCGGGCCGAGGCTGCGGCAGCGGCGTTCGCGGCCGCCTATGGCGTCGAGCCGGTGGTGGCCTTCGCTCCCGCGGAGGCCGGCGGTCTCGTGGCGATGAACTCGCCGCCCGCGCGAGTTTCGGCGGCGCACGAAGTGACCCGCAAGGCCGGGTCGGTGGGCCGGGTCGTGCACGGGGTCGTCGTCTGGCCGACCGCGGCGGCCCGTGCCCGGCTCGATCGCGATTCTCTCGAGGTCGCTGCGGGCGCCCCGGACCGGTCGCTCGTCATCGGCGCGACGCTGCCGGCCGCACCGGGGGGCGGGCCGCGCGCGGCGCTGCTCGAGACGGCGTTCGCCGTCGACGAGGACGGGTTTCTCCAAGTGGCGGAGCCGAACGCGGCGAACCAGCTGCCCGATTCGCCGCCCGATTCGGCCTGACGGCCTGAATGGCGGTGCCTGTGACCGCGGAAAAGCCCTGTCGGAGCCGTCGGATCGGTGATCAACCTTGGTGGTGGCGCAGGGGCGGTGTATTCTTCCGGGGTAACGAGCACCCCTAGCTCAATTGGATAGAGCATCGGTCTACGGAACCGAAGGTTGCAGGTTCGAGCCCTGCGGGGTGTAGTAGGAGAACGGGCGGCCATGGACGGCGACGGCCTTGCTGATCAATCGGTCGCACAGCGGATCGTCGGGTTCGACCCCGGCCTGAACGTCACCGGCTACGGCGTGGTCGAGTGGACGGGCCGTGTCATGCGGCTGCTCGAGGCGGGCACGGTCCGCTCCCGTGGAGAGTCGCTCGAGCAGCGGCTCTCGACGATCCACGCCGGCGTCCGCGAGGTGCTCGAGGCCTTTCGGCCATCCGCGATGGCGATCGAGCAGATCTTCGTCCATGCCCGGTTCCCCAAGACGGCCATCCTCATGGGCCACGCCCGCGGTGTGATCTGTCTGGCGGCCGCCCAGTCGGGGCTGGCCGTGCACCATTACCTGCCCAATCGCGTGAAGAGCACGTTGACCGGCAACGGCCACGCGGGCAAGGAGCAGATGCAGGCCGCCGTGCAGCGGGAACTCGGGCTCCTCGCCCGGCCGGAGCCGGCCGACGCCGCCGACGCCCTGGCCGTGGCGCTGGCCGACTACCACCTCCGCCTCCGGCCGCTGCATGCCGGCATGGCGGTCGATCGTCTCGGGAGCGCGAAGCCATGATCAAGCGGGTGTCGGGAGTGCTCGAGCGGGTGGAGCCGACCGCGGTGGAGGTCGCGATGGGACCGGCCGTGCACGAGGTGCTGGTGCCTGAACTCGTCCGCCGCAGCCTGCAGGCGAAGGTGGGACAGTCGGTCACGCTGCACACGCTCGAGTTCCTCGAGGGCAATCCCACGCGGGGCAATCTCGTGCCCCGGTTGGTCGGCTTCCTGACCGAGGTGGAACGGGAGTTCTTCGAGCTGATCTGCGAGGTGGACGGCGTGGGGGTGCGGAAGGCGCTGCGTGCCATCGTGCGGCCGGTGGGGGAGATCGCCACCGCCATCGAGGAGCAGGATGCGGCCGCCTTGGCCGGCCTGCCCGGCATCGGCGCGGCGACCGCCGAGCGGATGATCGCCAAGCTCAGGCGGCGCATGCCGAAGTTCGCGCTGCTCGTGGCCCGCGACGCGCCGGACCAGGCCGCGCCGGGCGCCGACGTGCTGGCGGAAACCTACGACGTGCTCCGCTCGCTCGGCCACTCCGAATCCGAGGCCCGTCGGCTCGTCGACGGCCTCCGGGAAGGCAAGAAGAAGTACAAGGACGTTCAGGAGGCCCTCGAGGCCATCTACCGGCAGATGCACAAGCCGCGGTGAGCCCGTGGGGATCCTCGACGGCGGACGTGATCCTCCGTCTGGTAGGCTGACGGTCGGAGACACCGCATGGAGAGCTTCCGGCAACCGACCGTCCAGGCCGTCGACGACGCCCCGGCCGAGGACCGCGCGCTGCGGCCGCAGCGGTTCAGCGAGATGGTGGGACAACGGGCTGTGTTCGAGCGGCTGCTCATCGCCGTCGACGCCGCGCGGAAGCGGAGCGAGACGCTCGGCCACATCCTGCTCGACGGCCCGCCGGGCCTGGGCAAGACCACGTTTGCGACCTGCATTCCCCGGGAACTCGGCACCACGCTCCAGATCGCCAGCGGCGCGGCGCTGGCGGCCCCCAAGGACCTGCTCCCCTACCTCACGAACGCCGCCGAGGGATCGGTCCTGTTCATCGACGAGATCCATCGCCTGCCGATCGCCGTCGAGGAGTTTCTCTATCCGGCGATGGAGGACTTTCGCATCGACATCACGCTGGGCGACGGCGTGTCCGCCCGCACGATCAACATGCCGCTGCGGCCCTTCACGCTCGTCGGCGCGACGACGCGGCCGGGGCTCCTGTCGGCGCCGCTGCGGGACCGGTTCGTGATGCGGGAGCACCTCGACTTCTACGCGAAGGAAGAGCTCGCGGAGATCGTGCGGCGGTCGGCCGCCAAGCTGGCGATGCCCATGGACGACGCCTCGGCGCACGAGATCGCCCGCCGGAGCCGGGGCACGCCGCGGCTGGCGAACAACCGGCTGCGGTGGATCCGGGACTATTCCACCAGCCGGGCGGATGGCCGGATCGACGTCGAGATCGCCCGCACGGCCCTCGAAATGCAGGGCGTTGACGAACTCGGGCTCGACGGGTTCGATCGCCGCTACCTCGAAACGATCCAGCGGGTCTTCGCCGGTGGTCCGGTCGGCATCGAGGCCATTGCCCACACGATGAGCTCCGCGGCCGACACGCTCGAGGACGATGTCGAGCCCTTCCTCCTGCGGTGCGAACTCGTCGTCCGCACGCCGCGCGGCCGGCGGCTGACGGCGAAGGGGGAAGAACATCTCGGCCCGCCGCCGCGGTCGGGCGGGCAGCCCCGGCTGTTCCGCTGATTGTTCGTCACGGCCCCGCCGCCGGGCGTTGCCGGCCCATCTCGGGTTTTCGTCGGCAATTGACGGGGATGAGCCCGGGCGACTACAGTACGCGACTCCCCCGTTTCGTTCCGCAGGTGATGCCATGGCCGTTCCCAAGCGCCGTCAGTCCAACCAGAAGACCCGTTCACGCCGGGCGCACGATTTCCTCACGCCGCGGCAGTTGACGTTCTGCTCGAACTGCGGGAAGGCCGTCCCCACCCATCGCATTTGTGGCACCTGCGGCCACTACATGGGGCGGGCGGTGCTCAAGACCGAGGAATGACCCCGTTGGCCGCCGCGACCTCCGGAAGCCCTGCGACCACGGCGGCTGCGGCTCCTTCCGCGGCCTGCGCCACGGCACTCGTGTTTCCCGGTCAAGGCGCCCAGACGGTCGGCATGCTGGGTGAATGGGTGGCGGGCCACTCGGCGGCGATCGCTCTGTTTGATCGGGCTGCGGCGATTCTCGGCTACGATCTCGCCGCCATCTGCCGCTCCGGTCCCGCCGAGAAGCTCAACACGACGGCGGTCAGCCAACCGGCCATCCTCGTGACGAGCCTGGCGGCTCTCGAGGTGCTCAAGTCCCGGGATCCGGCTCTGGTGGCGGCGGTGCCGATCACCGCCGGACTGTCGCTCGGGGAGTACACGGCGCTGGTCTTTGCCGGTGCGATCGACTTCGATGATGCCGTCCGGTTGGTCGACGTCCGGGGCCGTGCCATGCAGGAGTGTGCGAGCCGTCCCGGGCCCGACGGCGGGCCGGCTGGCGGGATGGTGGCGGTGCTCGGACTCGAGCGGGAGCGGGTCGCCGAACTCTGCGACGCCTGTCGCGAAGGCGACGTGCTCTCCGTCGCCAACGTGCTCTGCCCCGGCAACGTGGTGGCGTCCGGATCCGTCGCCGCCTGCCGCAGGCTCGAGGAGGCCGCCGCCGCCGCGGGCGCGATGAAGTGCGTCCGACTGGAAGTGGCGGGCGCCTTCCATACCCCGCTCATGCAGGACGCGGTTGACGCACTCGCTGCCGCTCTCGAGAAGACCGCCGTGCGGCCGCCACGCATTCCGGTCGTGAGCAACGTCGACGCCCGGCCGCATGACGATCCCGCCGAGATCCGGCGGCTTCTGGCCCGGCAGGTCTGCGGCGTCGTCGAATGGCACGCGTCGATGACGCATCTGCTGTCGACCGGTGTTCGGCAGGTCTGTGAAGTGGGGCCGGGCCGCGTGCTCCGGGGCCTGCTCAAGCGGATCGACCGCGGAGTCACCTGCACCGGCGTGCCCGACTGAAAGCCCGACTCTCCCCGGCCCAAACCGACGGCGCAATCCCGCGACCCGAGGCGGCCACTCCAGCCCGAACATCCTCCTGCACGGGAGCCCATCATGACCGCAGAGACCCCTCCCTCCTCCGCCTCGACTCCCCCCGCCGCCGGACCGAAGCGGCTGCATGCCGATCTGACGGGACAGGTGGCGCTCGTCACCGGAGCCTCGCAGGGGCTCGGCCGGGCCATCGCGGAGGGCTTGGCCGCGGCCGGGGCCGCCGTGGCGCTCGTCGCCCGCAGCGCCGGCAAGCTCGCCGACGTCGCCGCGGGGATCCGCGCGGCCGGCGGCCGCGCGGAGGAATTTCCCTGCGACGTGACCCGTGCCGAGGAGATCGCCGCCGTCGTGGAACAGGTGGTCGAGAAGCTCGGGCGGCTCGACATTCTGGTCAACAACGCGGGCGTGACCCGCGACACGCTCCTGCCGCGAATGAGCGACGAGGAGTGGGACGAGGTGTTGACAACGAACCTGCGCGGGCCCTTCCTCTTCATGCGTGCCGCGAGCCGGCCGATGATGCAGCAGCGGTACGGGCGGATCATCAACGTGGCGAGCGTCTCGGGCCTCATCGGCAACCCGGGACAGGCCAACTACTCCGCCTCGAAGGCGGGGCTCGTCGGCCTGACGCGGACGGTTTCCAAGGAACTCGCCGGTCGGAAGGTGACGGTCAACGCGGTGGCTCCCGGCTTTATCGCCAGCGACATGACAGCGGCGCTTGGGCCCGCCCTGCTCGACGAGGTGAAGAAGCGGGTGCCAGCCAAACGGCTCGGCGAGGCGTGGGAAATCGCCGAGGCGGTGCTGTTCCTGGCTGCGCCGTCGTCGGCGTACATCACCGGGCAGGTCCTGGTCGTCGATGGTGGCCTGACCGGCTGACGGGGGGCGGTGGCCTGCGAATGGGGGGCGACCGCGCGTCGGTCCCGCCTCGACGCGGGCCGTCATGCTGGTTTTGTCGGTATGGACAGCCCAGGTCGGCAACGGGTATATCTTCCCCGAACCCCCCAGGAGGCCGTTGCCGTCTCGGGTGGCCCAAGTGCCGGTCGCGGCCCCCACGCGGGCTCTTCCGGTCGTCAGCGTACGGTTGTCAGCGCCCGGTTGTCAGGAGGATTTACAAGGTGGCTTCAGTTCAAGAACGAGTGATCGACATCGTCGCGTCCCAACTGGGCGTCAGCAAGGAACAGATCACGCCCGAAACGTCGTTCATCAACGACCTGGGTGCCGATTCGCTCGACACCGTGGAGCTGGTCATGGAACTCGAGGAAGAGTTCGAGATCAACATCCCCGACGATGCCGCCGAAAAGATTCAGACCGTCGGTCAGGCGGTCGAGTTCATCGAGAAGGCCCAGGCCTGATTCCCTCCCCTCCTCTTTCTCCCCTCGGGCGGTGCGCTGCATGAAGCGTCGCGTCGTGGTGACGGGCCTCGGGGTCGTCACCTCGCTAGGCAGGAACGTCGGCACATTCTGGGATCGCGTCGTGCGCGGCGAGAGCGGCGTCGGGCCGATCACGCTGTTCGACGTCGCCGGTTACCGGGTGCAGTTCGGCGGCCAGGTGCCCTGGGAGCCCGAGCGCGAGGACATCGCGAATCCCAAGGAACTCAAGCGGCTCGATCGCTTCACGCAGTTCGCGATCGCGGCGGCGAAGGACGCCGTCGCCGATGCCGGGATCGACTTCGGTGCCGCCGACCCCTACCGCTGCGGCGTGGTCATCGGCTCGGGTATCGGCGGATTGTGGGAGTTCGAGGTGCAGGAGGAGCGGCTGCTTCACAAGGGGATCGACAAGGTCTCGCCGTTCACGATCCCGAAGCTGATGGTCAACTCCGCCAGCGGCCACGTCTCGAGCCTGTATGGTGCCAAGGGGCCGAACTTCGCGGTGGCCACCGCCTGCGCGAGCGCCGCCAACTCCATCGGCAGCGCCTTGCGGGCGATCCAGTACGGGGACGCGGACGTGATGATCACGGGGGCGAGCGAGGCGGCGTTGACGCCGATCGGCCTGGCCGGTTTTCAGAACATGCGGGCGCTCTCCTTCCGCAGCGACGCTCCGCAGCGGGCCAGCCGGCCCTTCGACGCCGAGCGGGACGGCTTCGTGCTCTCCGAAGGGGCCGGGGTCGTGGTCTTGGAAGAACTCGAGCATGCCCGCCGCCGCGGGGCGCGGATTTATGCCGAGCTCAAGGGTTACGGGGCCAGCGGCGACGCCGGCCATATCACCCAGCCGGACGAAGAAGGCCGCGGGGCCGCCCGGGCGATGGCGATGGCGCTCGAGGACGCCGCGATCGCCGCCGAGGCGGTGCAGTACATCAACGCCCACGGCACGAGCACGCCTCTGGGGGACAAGGCGGAGACCGCCGCCGTGAAGCGGGTTTTCGGCCCGCATGCCGGGCGGCTGGCGATCTCCAGCACCAAGAGCCAGCTCGGCCACACGCTGGGCGCCAGCGGCGGCATCGAACTCGTCGTCTGTGCGCTCTCGATCGAGCGGGGTGTGATCACCCCCACGATCAACCTCGAGAACCCCGATCCCGACTGCGATCTCGACTACACACCGAACGTCGCCCGCGACCGGAAGCTGGACGTCGTCATGTCGAACAGCTTCGGCTTCGGCGGGCACAACGCCAGCCTGGTGCTCGCCCGGCTGGCCTGAAGACCCGTGGCAACGCCCCCGCTCCGCCGTCTGGCCGTCGTCCGGTTCCTTGTCCGGACCGTCGTCCTGGGCGCGGCTGTCGCGGCCTGGGGAGCGGCCGGCCGAGCGGAGGCGCAGCCGCCCGCCGGCGCGGGCCAGGTCTGGAAGACGTACGACATCGCGTCCTTCGTCCGCCAGGCTGGGCCGGGCAGCCAGCGGCACGTCGTCGATTGGGTGCTGCAGGAGACGGGTACGCCGCAGTGGCATGGCCAGGTGGCCGCCACGCTTTCGGCCGATGCCGATGCGGTTGGGTGCTACCACACCCCCGAGATGCAGGCCCGGGTGGAGGCGATCGTGGAGCGATTCGTGGCGGACGCGGCCACTCCCCACCGGTTTTCCGTCCGCGTGCTCGGCGTCGGCAGCCCGGCTTGGCGGAACGATCTGCGACCGATGCTGCGGCCGATCCCGGCGGCCACCCCCGGCGTCCAGGCGTGGATCCTCTCCCGCGAGGAGGCGGCGATCCTCGTCGCGCGGCTGCGAGGCCGCGGCGATTGCGAGGAACTGCCTACCGGCGCGGTCCTCGCGGCCAACGGGGTGCCGGCCGTGCTCACGGGGGGCCGCAAACGGCCCTACGTGCAGGACGTCGGACCCGCGGGGCCGATCGCCGCCAGTTGCGACGAGGGGATGTCGATCGACGTTCATCCGTTGCTGACGGCGGACGGCGCGACGGTCGAGGCGGTGGTCCGCTGCCGGATCGACCAGATCGAGCGGATGGCGTCCATCGGCACCGCGCCGCCGGCCGCCGACGGACGCCGGCTGCCGATCGAGGTGCCGCAGGTTTCCGCCGTCCGCATCGGCGAGCGGTTTCGCTGGCCCGCCGGCAGCACGCTCCTGGTCGGTCTCGGCTTGGTGCCCTGGCCGGTTCCCGGGCAGAATAAGGCCGGTGCGCCGGCGCTCTTCTCCGACGCCAAGCGGACCGACGTGCTGGTGCTCGTCGAGCCCCGGCTCGCCGACACCCCAGAGGCGGTCCCAACGCGGACGGCTCGCGGGCCGTGATCGCCCCCGTCCCCCCTTTCCGTAGAACCGCCAGGACCAAACAGGAACCCCACCATGCCGCCAACCCCGGCCCGCCGCGTCGTCATCACCGGGATGGGAGTCGTCTGCCCGCTTGGACTCGTCCTCGACGACCTGTGGGCAGGGCTCGTCGAGGGACGCAGCGCCGTCGGGACGCTCGATTCCTTTTGCGCCGACGGCCTGCCGCTGCACCATGCCGCCGAGGCCCGCGGGTTCACGGGCGACATCGATGACTTCGGCCCGCTCGAAGGGGAGAAGAAGAAGGCGATCCGCAAGGGACTGAAAGTCATGTGCCGCGAGAGCCAGATGGCGGTCGCCGCCGCCCAGCGGGCGCTCCATCACAGCGGCCTGTTCGCCGGCGGGACGGGGCCGCAGCCGGAGCGGTTCGGCTGCGTGTTCGGCTCGGACTATATGTTGACGCTGCCGGAGGACTTCACGGCCAGCGTCGCGAAATGCCGGGGCGCGGACGGCGAGTTCGACTTCGACCGCTGGGCCTCCGACGGCATGCCCCAACTGACGCCGCTCTGGCTGCTCAAGTATCTGCCCAACATGCCGGCCAGCCACATCGCCATCTACAACGACCTACGCGGCCCGAGCAACTCGCTTACGCTCCGGGAGGCCAGCGGACACCTGGCCCTGGGCGAGGCCACGATCACGATCCAGCGGGGTGCCGCCGATATCATGGTGGCCGGTGCGACCGGCACCCGTGTGCATCCGATGAAGACCGTGCATGCCCTGCAGAGCGAACAGGTGGCGCTGCCGGGCGGGGCGGCTGAAACCGAGCCGACCCGCTGGAGCCGGCCCTTCGACAAGGCCCGTTCCGGCATGGTTCTCGGCGAGGGGGCGGCGGTGCTGGTGCTCGAGGAGCTCGAGCACGCCCGGAGGCGCGGGGCGACGATCCACGGAGAGATCATCGGCCACGCTGCCCGCAACGCCGGCCATGCCGGCGGTGCGGGGCGGGCCCGCAAGGCGCTGGGGCTGGCCATGACGCGGGCCCTGGCCATGGCGGGCGTCGAGCCGGCGGGGCTCTCCCACGTCCACGCCCACGGCCTGAGCACCTCGGTCGGCGACCGCGAGGAGGCCGGGGCGTTGCATGACGCGCTCGGGGCGGCCGCCGAAACGGTGCCCACGGTGGCCGCGAAGAGCCACTTTGGTAACCTGGGAGGAGGCAGCGGCCTGGTCGAGTGCGTGAGCAGTCTGCTGGCGCTCGCCCGCGGGGAGCTCTTTCCGCTGCTCAACTACGAGCAACCCGACCCTGACTGCCGGATCCGGGCCGCCCGCCGCGGCGACCCGGCGGGAACGGTGTTCATTTCGTCGTCCGTGACACCCCAGGGACAGGCGGGATCGGTCGTGTTTCGGGCCGTGGCTTCTTGACAGTGTTCCGCAGGTGCCGTAGCCTTCACGGGTTGCGTCACGTCTTCGAGGCTGCTGGTATCGCGGATTTCTTTCCGAACACCGACGGGTGTTTCGGCGCCCATGTTCCATGGCGTCGGCTTTGCCGGC
>JBJOKF010000078.1:0-7523 GCA_046046235.1 Planctomycetota bacterium
TCTTCGTGAATACCAGCAACGGGGTCGACGAGGGCCACATCAACCTGCCCAACGCCGACGCCCCGAGCTTCCTCTGCATCGACAAGCGCGACGGCCGGGTGCTCTGGGCCGACGGCACGCCGGGCGCCAACGTGCTGCACGGGCAGTGGTCGAGCCCGGCCTACGCGGAGATCGGCGGCGTGCCGCAGGTGCTCTTCGGCGGCGGCGACGGCTGGCTCTACGCCTTCGACGCCCGCGGCGAAAACGGCAAGGCCAAGCTGCTCTGGGAGTTCGACTGCAATCCCAAGGAGTCGAAGTACACCCTCGGCGGCCGGGCCGACCGCAATCACATCATCGGCACGCCGGTCGTCCACGACGGACTCGTCTACATCGCCGTCGGTGAGGATCCGGAGCACGGCGAGGGAGTCGGCCATCTGTGGTGCATCGATCCCACGAAGCGGGGCGACGTGTCGAGCGAACTGGCCGTCTCGCTCGCGGCGCCGGACAAGCCCCTGCCCCGTCGCCGCGAACAGGCCGTGATCAAGGAGCAGGGCGAGGTTGCCCGGCCCAATCCCGACTCCGCCGCTGTCTGGCACTATCCCGGCTTCGACGCCGACGGCAACGGCAAGCTCGACTTCGAGGAGACGATGCATCGCACCTGCGGCACGGTCGTGATCCACGACGGGCTGCTCTTCGTCGCCGACTTCAGCGGCCTGTTCCACTGCCTCGACCTGCAGACGGGCAAGCCCCACTGGACACACGACATGCTCGCCGCCAGCTGGGGCTCGCCCCTGATCGCCGACGGCAAGGTCTACATCGGCGACGAGGACGGCGACATCTCGGTTTTCAAGCTCTCCAAGGAGAAGGAACTGCTCGGCGAGATCAACATGGGCAACAGCGTCTACTCCACGCCGATCGTGGCGGGCGACACGCTCTACATCGCCAACAAGAGCCACCTGTTCGCCATCCGGGAAGGCGCGCAGCCCGCGAAGTAACGGCGGCGGGCCGCCGACCGACGCGAGGAGCCAGATCGATGCGACGCACGCACGCACGCGAAGCCCGCTTGCCGCGGGGTGCGCCGACCACGGTCGTTCGCCTGGCCCTGGTCCTCGCGGCCTTGTCCTGGGCGCCCGCCGCCACGGACGCCGACGACGTCATGGCGACGGCCTTTCGTGTCCGGCCGTATCTGCAGAATCCCGCCGCCGACGCCATGACGATCCGCTGGCTCTCGGAGGCGGGCGATCCAGGCCGGGTGACGGTGGATGGCCGGACGCTGATTTCCGAGCCGGTCCGCGCAGACGCGCTCGAGTACCAGGGTGCGGAAGCCGCCGACCGACGGCATCCCGTGCCGCCCTGGCTCCACTCGGTCCGCGTCACGGGCCTGGCTGCATCGACAAGCTATCCCTACGCCGTCGAGCAGAGCGGCGAAACCATCAAGGCGATCCTCACGACGGCGCCGCAGCCGGGCGCGGTCGGCAAGGGCGGGAGCGTGCGGCTCTTCTTCCTCGCCGACAGCCGCGCGGAGCCCGAGTCGCGGGGCAGCCGGGTGGCATGGCTGCCATCGACATCGCTGCCAGGCGGCCCGCGGCCCCGCTGGGTCCGCGACACCTATCCCGTCGACCAGACCACGGGCTATCGCATGAACCTCGCACTCGTGGCGGCGCGGGCCGCCGAGAGCCTGCGCGCGGGCAATCCCGTGCTCGCCTGCCTGGCCGGCGGCCTGGTGGCCAGCGGCGGCGAGCAGCGCGACTGGGACGAGTTCTGGAGGCACACCGCCGGCGGCCTCGGCTCGCTCGCCTCGCGGGTGCCGATCGTGGCGGTGATCGGCGACGACGAGATCTTCGGCGGCCCCACCTCCGCCGATCTCCTGGCCGACCTCGGCGGCCACTCCGGCCCGGCGTCGCTGCTCGCGTCGCGGAAGTTCCTCGCCTACTTCGAGCATCCCGACAACGGCGCGGCCGATCGGCGGCACATGGGCCGCTACCATCGGGTCGACTTCGGCCCGGTGACGATCCTCTCGCTCGACGCCACCAACAGCGGCGTCGACGGCAGCGACGCCGACACGAACCTCCCGCTCGACCGGGCCAAGGCGCCGCACATCCCCGACCTGGCGGAGGGCTCGGAGCAGTATCTCTGGCTCGTGCGCGAACTGGAGGATGCCCGCGACCGCCGCGCGATCTGCTTCGTGCAGGTGCACCAGCCTCCCTTCTCTTCCGGCCCGCATGGCCGGCCGGCCGGCACGGGGGAGGGCCGCGACGCCCACTCCGGTCAGCCCCTGCGGCGGCTGGCGCCGCTCTTTCGCGAGCACGGCGTGCGGGCGGTGTTCTCCGGCCACGACCCGCACTACGAGCATTCGATCGTCGATGGCGTGCACTACTTCGCCGTGGGCATCGCCGGTGACGAGCTGCCGGCGCCTCACCAGGGCGTCGTCAACGAGCGACAGGTCTTCATCGTCCATGACCACGCGCCGGAGCGCTGGAAGGGGGACGTGCTCGAAGCCGGCGGAAAGCACTACGGCCACGTGGAGGTCGACGTCCGTCAGGTCGAGGACGCGACGATTCCCGGTGGGCGGCGGTTCGTGGCGACAGTCACACCGGTCCACGTCTTCCCGGTGCTCGATCCGGCGCACCCCGGGGAGGTCGTGACCTGGGAACGCCGCGAGTATGATGACGCCGTCTCGTTCGAGACCGCCGCGCCGGCCGTCCCCCCGCCCGCGGACGCTTCTTCCTCTTCCACGCCAAAGGCCCTGCCATGATCGATCGGTCGAGCCCTGTCCCTGTCATGCGTGCCGGAATCATCCACGGCGTGCTGCTCGCCGTCTGCTGCTCTTGCGGCTGGCTGACCGCGACGGCCGCCGAGCCCGCCGCGTCGCCGCGGGCGCTCCTCGAGCCGGCGAAGCGGGTCGTGGTGCTTGGCGACTCGATCACCTACGGCGGCCGCTGGGTGGCGATCCTGGCGTCGTGGATGGAGGCGCACGGGCTCACGGCAGACGTGATCGACGTCGGGCTGTCGAGCGAGACCGTATCGGGGCTCTCCGAAGAAGGGCATGCGGGGGGCGCGTTTCCGCGGCCCGACCTGGCAGAGCGGCTCGACCGCGTGCTCCGGGTGACGCGGCCCGACCTCGTGATCGCCTGCTACGGCATGAACTGCGGCATCTACCAGCCGCTCGACGACGCCCGCTTCGCCCGCTTCAAGGCGGGCATCGACCGGCTCCACGAGGCCGCCGAGAAGGCCGGGGCGAAGATCATCCATCTCACGCCGCCCGTCTACGATCAGCGGCCCGACAAGCCCGGCCCCGCCAAAGAAACTGACTACGACGCGGTGCTCGACGCCTACTCGAAGTGGCTGCTCTCGCGGCGGGCGGACGGCTGGGCCGTGATCGACGTGCACGGGCCGATGAAGGAGATGCTCGCCACCGCGCGGGCCAAGGATCCCGCGGCCGTCTTCGCCCCGGACACGGTCCATCCCAACGACGAGGGTTCCTGGGCGATCGCCCGGGCGGTGCTCATGGGGTTCGGCGACGAGCAGGCGGCGGCCGCCGACACGCCGGTCGAGTTCGCCTCGTTCCTGCCGGAGGTGACGAGCCGGCTGCAGATCCTCCGCGACGCCTACTTGGGCGCGGCGGGCCACCTGCGGCCGGGCGTGCCGCCGGGCCTGCCGCTCGGCGAGGCGGAGGCCAAGGCCCGCGCGCTGACCGAATCGATCCGCTCGCGGCGGCTGCACCTGATGGGCCGCCAGCACGGCAACTCGCCCGAGTGGAAGACGCCGGCCACCTGGCCGGCCCCGGCGGTGGTCGATCCCGGCCCCGCCCCGGAACGGCCGGCGCCGGTGCCCGCCGACGCCATCGTGCTCTTCGATGGCAAGACTCTCGACGCTTGGAGCAATGGCGAGAACTGGAAGGTGGCCGACGGCATCGCCACGGTCGGCAAGGGTGACATCCGGACGAAGCAGGGCTTCGGCGACTGCCAACTGCACATCGAGTTCCGCACGGCGGCCGACACGCAGGGCAAGGGCCAGCAGCGGAGCAATTCGGGCGTGTTCCTGATGGACCGATACGAGATCCAGATCCTCGATTCCTATCAGGACGGCACCGACAAGCCGGTCACCTACCACGACGGCCAGTGCGGGGCGCTCTACAAGCAGCAGCCGCCAGCCGTGAACGCCTGCCGCAAGCCGGGCGACTGGCAGACCTACGACATCTTCTTCATGCGGCCGCGATTCAACGCCGATAAGTCACTCGCGCGGCCGGGCCGAATTAGCGTGCTCCACAACGGCGTCGCGATCCATTCCGACACCCCGATCAAGGGCGACACGTTCTTCCACGCGCCCCCCGCCTACACGGCCCACCCGGATGCCCAGCCGATCCGGCTGCAGGATCACGGCAATCCGGTGCAGTTCCGGTCGATCTGGATCCGCCCCTTCGAGCCGTTGGTGCCGACACCCACGGGCAAGTAATCGATCGGTGCCGTGGTTCCGCTGCGACAGGTTTTCCCTGCCCCCGTGGCGACGCGTTTTCAACTTGTCGTGCAGCACCCCGGATTCGACAAGTTGAAAAAGTGTCGCCACGGAGCCAGAGCCGGAGCACCAGGCCCGGAGGGCCGGGTCACCCCAGCCGGCGGAGGCCGGCCAAGCAATGCGAGCAGGATGCGAGGCTTTGCGTGAAGCAGTTCACTCCGCGAGCGTCGCCCGGATCGCCGCGAGCTCCTCGCGCGGCTCGGCGTCGACCCGGTCGAGGCGGCCGGCCCTCTGATACCAATAGCGGGCGTTCGAGGCATCGCCCTCGATCTTGTGGAGCACCGCGTGGATCCACTGGCCCGTGGCGTCGTCCTCGTGCCGCTGGGCGAGGTCGTGCGCCTCGTCCCAGCGGTCGGCGAGCGCCAGCTCGATGGCTCGCAGCAGGTCGTCTCGTGTCTCGGCCATCCGCAGCTTCCGCCTAACGAATGACCGCCAGGCCGTCGATGATGTCGGCCGGCACCGCCGAGAGCACCTCCGCCGGCACGATCGTCGTCGGCACGATCTCCTCGCGGATGATCGTCTCGCCGGCCGTCGGCACGGAGCCGCCCGAGATGATTCGGCCGGCGCCGTGGGACCGCCAGCCGGCCACGACCCAGCCGTCCTTGCGGGCGTCGAGCTGCTCGAGCGGCAGCGGTCCGGCCGCGGCCAGCTCGCCCTGGAGCGGCAGATCGGGGATGTCGATCACGTCCTTGCAGAGTTTGTCGAACCGCTTCTGGAGGATCCGCCGCAGTGAGGTCTCCGCCATCGAGAGCTTCTCGCGGCCGCCCGGCTTGAAGCCCGGCGGATAGATCTGCACGTCGCCCTCGCGGACGAGGCACAGCCCTTGCGAGGTGCGGCCGACCGCGTAGGTCGCCCAGATGTCCATGCCCGGGAAGCTGCGGTCGCCCGACACGAACTTGTCGCCCCGCACGAGCACCTTCACCCGGCCGTCGGCGACCGCCACCGATACCGGCCGGTGCTTCGCGAAGGTGATCGCCCAGGGCTTCTGGTCGGGGTCACTGCCGAGCGACTCCGGCATCTTGGCGTTCCGCTCCCGGGCCATCCGGTCGACGTCCTGCTGGGTGATGCGGCGGCCGCCCAGCTTCTCCTCGAGAACGTTGTTGATCGCCGACTCATGGATGCGGGCGGTGATCAGGTTGCCCGCGGCCGCGGAGGGGGGGAAGCTCACGGCGGCCAACTGGCCAGCGGCCGCCTTGCGGGCCGTGATCGCCAGATGGGTGTCGGTCGTGTTCATGTGGAGCATTTCAGGATAGAGGCCCTGCGCCTCGAGCGGCTGACGGACCCGCGTCTGGAACTGCTCGCGGAACTGGGCCAGCGCCGGCTCGGTCTGCTCGGCGAACTGCCGCCGCAGCCGGTCGCGGGCCCGGCCCTCCGCGATCGCCTCGGCCTGCGGCGCGGTCTCCGCGATCTTGCGATTGGCGACCTTGCGGATGATTCGCTGGCCGAAGCGACGGTTGACCGTGAGCCCGGTGACGGTCGAGTTGGTGTCGGCCGAGGCCTGCACGGGCGAGGCGGTGGCGGAGAACTCGTCGAGGAAGAACCGGCGCCGCGCGTCGAGGTTCGTCACCCCGCGGCTGCGGAAGCTGACGGGCCCCTGCGTGCCGCCGGTGTTGGCGACGTTGGTCGCGTCGAGCACGAGGTCGAAGGCGGCCCTGTCGGGCGACGGCACGAAGTCGAGCCGCACGTTGCCGGTGGTATGGCCCTGGCCGCGCACCCGCGTGCCGAGCATGACCTCGTCGACCGGCTCCGACCGATCGATGGGGCGGTTCACCGCCCGCGCCAGGAGGCTCTCGTGAACGTCGATGACGAGGTTCGGGCGGGCGGCGGCGCCGCGGACGGCCGACACGAGGCTGCCGGCCTGGCCGGCCTCCGTCAGCCGATCGAGCAGCGGCTGCACCGGGGCGAGGTTTTCAGAGCTGCCGCTGGCGGCGGCCGAGAGCAGGGCCGAGGCGACCGCTCCGAGCCGCTGGCTGGCCCGATTGGCACCGTTGCCGCGGGCGGCGTCGGCGACCTCGGCGTAGCGGGTCACGGCCTTCCGCACCCGGACGAACTCGGGCATGTCGAGGCCCGTCTCCGTGGCCGAGAGCTGCTCCTCGAGCTTTCGCAGCACGGTCGGGTCGGCGGCCAGCCCCGTCGAGGCCTGCTCCTGGAGCTTCGGCCAGTCGAGGTAGGTCCGCCAGGCGGCGCCGCTCTTACTGCGATTCAAGAGAGCGTCGAGCGGCACGAGCGCCTGCCGCAATCCTGAGGCTGCCGATTCGAGGGCGGAGTCCGACGGAGTCTGGAAGGTGGCGCTGGCCCGCATCGCCTCCTCGGCCAGCTGTTCGAGCCGCTGCGTCGGCAGCTGCCCGAGCGCCGGCGGCGTGGAAAGCGACGCGGAGGCGATCAGGGCGGCCAGACAGACGGCGGCCAGCGACCGCGACGGGTGGCTGCAATGGAGCGGCGAGCAAAGGTCGAGGAGTCGAAAGCGCATGAGCGTGCCTGTCATGTGGGGAAGCGAAAACGCGAGCCGGGAGTGTAGTCTCTCGACGCGCTTCCCCTCCACAGCGGCTTCCGTGCAGTATTTCCCGGCGATTTTCGGCGGTTTTCGGCACCGCCGGGAAGACGCGCCAGGCCGCCATCAGGGCACTGGCATCGCGACCGCCGGCAGGACGAAGATCTTGCCGTCGCCCATGCGACCGGTCCGCGCCACCTCCGTGATCCGCTCGACGACCTCGTCGACGCGGGCATCGTCGACCCAGAGCTGGATCTCCACCTTCGGCAGGAAGGCGAGCGCGTAGTCGCTGTCGCCGTACTGATCGAGGTAGCTCTTCTGCCGGCCGTAGCCCTTCACCTCGCGGACGGTGCAGGCTTCGAGGGGCGCGAACTTGAGCGCCTCGAGCACCCGCTCCGCGAGGAACGGCTTCACGATGGCGATCACTTCCTTCATGGGGCGGGCTTCATGACGCGGGCGTGCGGGGACGGCTGCCGCCGTATCCCGCGCCAGAATGGCATCTTCCCGCCGGGGCAGCAAGCTTGCCGACGGACGGCCC
>JBJOKF010000131.1:0-3733 GCA_046046235.1 Planctomycetota bacterium
CGGCGATCGACCTGCGGAATCCGCTGGTCGCCGCGGCGCTCTCCTGGGCCGTCCCCGGCCTGGGGCAGATCTACCAGGGCCGCACGTTCAAGGGCGGCCTGTTCATGGCGGCGATCCTGACGACGTTCGTCTTCGGTCTGTGGCTGGGCGGAGGCCGGGTGGTCTACGCCGCGTTGCCCTCGGCGGCCGACGGCGTCGAAGGGCGGGGGATCCGCGCGATCTTCAAACGGGCTCCTTTCCTCTGCCAGGCCTGCGCGGGGGTCGTGGCCTTGCCGGCGGTGCTGCAGGCGGCCCGGCTCGGCGGCCCGGCCCGCGAGCCCTGGCTCCTGAACGGCTTCATGGCGCCGCCTCTGGCGCCCGGCCAGTATGTGTCGCGCCGCTACGCCGAATCACTCGCGCAGCACGATCCAGGCATCGGCCCGGACGACTTCTTCGACAAGCCCCCTTTCAAACAGTTTCGCCGTGACCAGCTCGCCATGTGGCATCGACAGCTCGGGAAGTTTTTCGAGATCGGCTCCCTCTATACGATGCTCGCCGGCATGCTGAACCTGCTCGTCATCTACGACGCGTGGGCCGGTCCGCTCGGCGCGGGGGATGAGTCGCGAAAGGGTCGCGGCGGTGCGCCCGCGCCCCCGGCCGATCCTCGAGCCCCCGCGTCCTGACGTTGCCGGCGGCCGCCCCAGAACATCCAGCACGGAAGGCTTTCCCATCATGTTCGAGACGACGCTCATCCCGCTTATGGCCGAGGGGCCGCTGTTCCTCGCGTCCTTGGCCGGCCGCGTGCCGGGCATCTTTTTCGGCCTGCCGCTGGTGGCGCTGGCGAGCCTGATCTTCGCGGCCACGCATCATGAAGACCCGGCGGCGATCCGGCTGGCCACCGTCCATTGGACGGTCTGGCTCGGCGGCATGCTCGGCATGGTGCTCGCGCTCGTGCTCCTGCTCGGCTGGCTGCAATAGCACCAAGCAGTCGCTATCCCGTCTGCTGGGCCAGACGCCGCAGCTGGCCGCAGGCGGCGTCGATGCGGGCGCCCTTGCGCCGCCTGACCTGGACGTTGACACCCGCCGTGCGGAGCACGTCGAGAAACCGCTCGCGGGAGCCCTGCGTCGGCTCCCGCCAGGGCAGGCCCGCGACGGAGTTGTAGGGGATCACGTTGACGAGCGCCGCCCGACGGCCCAGGAGCCGCACCAGACGGTCGGCGTCCTCGGGCGCGTCGTTGACGCCGCCGAGCAGCACGTATTCGAACGTCAGCCGCCGGCCCGATGCCTCCCAGTAGCGGTCGGCGGCCGTTATCACCGCGGCCAGGCCGATCGCCTTGTTCACCGGCACGAGCCGCGTCCGCAGGTCGTCGTCGGCGGCATGGAGCGAGACGGCCAGGTGGTAGCCGGGATTCTCGGCGGTGAGCCGGTCGATCGCCTGCGGCAGGCCCACCGTCGAGATCGTGATGCGGCGCTGCGAGATGCCGAAGCCACCCGGATCCTGCGCCGTGGCCAGGGCCGGCAGCAGGCGATCGAGGTTCGCCAGCGGCTCGCCCATTCCCATCACCACGATGTGGCTGAGTCGCTCGGTCGCCGGCAGGAGCAGCTGGAGCCGCAGCAGCTGCTCGAGGATCTCGCCCGTGGAGAGGTTGCGGATCACGCCGTCGAGGCCGCTGGCGCAGAAGACGCAGCCCATGGCGCAGCCCACCTGCGAACTGATGCAGACCGTCCGGCGGTCGCCGTCCCGCAGGAGGACGCATTCGATGCGCTGCCGGTCATGGAGCTCGAGGAGCAGCTTCTCCGTGCCGTCGTCGGCCACGGAGTGCCGGGCGATCGACGTCGTCCAGAGCCGGAAGTCGGCTTCGAGACCCTGCCGCACCTCCTTCGACAGGTCGGTCATGTCGGCAAACGCGGCCGCCCGCCGGGTGAAGATCCAGCCGCGGATCGCCTTGGCCCGCCAGGCGGGCTGGCCGCGCCGGGCCAGCCAAGCCTCGACCTCCCCGTCCCGCTCGAGGATGTGGGGCTGCGGGGCGGCGGCCGGGAGCGCATCCGGGGCCGCGGGCGGCTCGGGCATGCCGCTGGCGGCGCCGGAAACGGTGGGGTAGATTTGGTCGGCCATCGCTCCATTTATAGCCGGCTCGCGGTGGCAGTTGCAGGAACAGGCCGCGGGACCATGAGCCAGAAAAACTTCGAGCAGCGGACCGAGTGGGTCTATAACGAGCGCACGTTCCCGGTCTGGAACGCCTCCTTCGAGAAGGCCGACCGCACCGAGATGATTCGGGACGACCTCTGGGCCGGCCGCAGCATCTCGTTGCTCCTGGCCATCCTCGTCGCCGTCGGGCTCCTGCTGGCGATCGGGACGATCGCCTTCGTGATGAACTGGCGCTGAACGAGGCCGGTCGCTGCCGCGTCTGGCCGCTCCGCGGGGTCGCGGCCCCTGCCGGTTTGACCCCCGCTCGGGCGGGCGGCTACATTCCTGCGGTTGGTCCCGGGGTGGAGCGGACGTCCCTGCCCTGATGGCGGTGGAGTGTTTGGCCGTAGCTGCCCGCCACGCGGGGGTGGCGATTCCTGCCTGCCTTCGCCGGTTCGTGCGGCTCGTGCTGTCGGAGCGTCGGTGCGTCTCATGGAGTCGCGAGTGCAACGAGTGTCGCAGCCGATCACCGTGTCGGCGGCCGCCAAGCTGAACCTCTCTCTCGCCGTGCTCGCGCGGCGGCCCGATGGCTTCCACGAGATCGAGTCGCTCGTGGTGCCCGTGTCGCTCCAGGACACCTTGCGCGTGCGGGCGACGGCGGCTCCGGGCATCCGGCTGCGGGTGCGGTTCGGCGGTCGGCTCGCCACGCGGGCGGGGAAGTCGCTCGCCGTGGACGTGCCGACCGACGACACGAACCTCGTCGTGCGGTCCGCGAGGCTGCTCGCCGACGAGATCGGCATCGACGTGGACCGCGGACCGGGTCTCGACGTCGACCTCGTCAAGCGGATTCCGTCCGGATCGGGGCTCGGCGGGGGCTCGAGCGATGCCGCGGCGGTGCTCATGGCGGCGGCGCAGGTCTGGCATGCCGACCTGCCGCGCGAACGCCTGGCCGCCATCGGCGCCAAAATAGGCAGCGACGTGCCGCTCTTTTTCGCCGGCGGCGCCGCCCTGGTCACCGGCCGCGGCGAGGGCATCGAGCCAGTGACCGGCATTCCCGCGCTGCACGCCGTGATTGCCCGGCCGACGGCGGGCCTGTCGACCGCCGCCGTCTACGGCCGGTGCGTGCCGGAACCGGGCCGCGTCGGCCAGGCGGCGACGCTCGCTGCCGCGCTCACCGCCGGCCGCTTCCGGGGCGCGATGCCGCTACTGCACAACAGCCTCGAGGCCCCGGCCCGCGCGATGTGCGACGCGGTTCGGCTGCTGCTCGAGCAGTTTGAACGAGCCGGGGCGGTGCGGCCGCTCCTTACCGGCAGCGGCAGCGCCTGCTTCGCGCTGGTGCGGTCGGCTGCCGAGGCCCGCGGCATCGCGGCGCGGCTGGACGCGGCGGGATGGCCGGGGGTGTTCGCCGTGCGGCTGCGGCCGCGCGGCAGGTCGGCGCAGCCGCTTGTCGCCGCCTGACGGCGCCGGTGGGTTGGCGACAGTGGTTGCTGAACGGTCGGTTCGGAAGCGGGAGGGACGGCCCGCAGGGGGCGGAAGGGGGAACCATGGAAATCACCGAGGTTCGCGTCAAGCTCGTGGAGAACGCCGCGGAACGGCTGCTGGCGTTCTGCTCGATCACGATCGACG
>JBJOKF010000145.1:0-11607 GCA_046046235.1 Planctomycetota bacterium
GCCCCCAGGTCGGATGCTCGAGGTGGCGGAAGCTCCGGACCAGGCCTGGACGCTCGCGGCCGGCGACGCCACCTGCTGCTACTCGTTCAGCTACTCGGGAAAGCGGGATCTCGACACGGGGCTGAAGCTCTCCTCGTTTCTCTATCCCGGGCTCGAGCAGGTGTTTCTCGATCGCTCGCCCGATTACAAGCAGCTCTTCGCCGATACGCTGAAGGTTACGCAGACCGACTACAACCCGATGCGGCACGCGATCCGCTCGGTGCTCTTAGTGCGCGGCCCGCGGCCCTACGTGCTCGTGGTGGACGACTACGACAAGGACGGCGAGCCGCACGACTGGCGGTGGAGCATGAACTGCGCCCAGGGCTTCGCGCCGGGGCTCGACACCCGGTTCGTGGACGCCCGGGGAAAGGGCGTGTATTCGTCGCTGGCGATCTCCCCCGGGGCGACGCCGACCGACGCCGTCCTGCTCCACTCGCCGATCGACGACGAGCGGCAGCCGGGGCAGGCCGGGCTCCCGCGGCTGCTCGTGCGCGATCTCGGCCCGACAGCCACGCCCGAACAGCCGCCGATCGTGCTCGAATCGCGGCCCCCCGGCGGCCCCGGGCCGTACCTCACCTACGGCTTCGACAACAACCGCAAGGACAAGGTCGCGACGCAGGTGCCGACCAATCGCGTGCTGATCGAACGGCGGGGCGTGGCCCGTCCCGATTACGTGGTCCTGCTCTTTCCCTTTCGTACCGGCGAGCCGCTGCCGCAGACCGCATGGGACTCCGCCCGCGGTACGCTGTCGATCCGCGTGGCGGACGGCGACGAGCATGCCATCGCCTTCGATCGCACCGCTCCCGACAGACGAACGCAGTTGTCGTGGAGCCGCCGTGGCGGTCCCGTGACGGCCTCCCCCACATCCCCTCCGAGGAACTCCCCATGATGCATCGCTCCGCCACGTCCGCCCGTTTTGTGATCATCGTGGCATGTTTCTTCGGCCGGTGGCTGGCCGGCGTAGATGCCGCGGCGATGACGGTGAGCGGCGTGTTCGGCGACCACATGGTCCTCGAGCGCGACCGTCCGGTGCCGGTCTGGGGCACCGCCGATCCCGGCGAGCGGGTGACCGTGCGGTTCGCCGAGCAGACCCACGAGGCAGCGGCCGACGAGCGCGGCCGCTGGCGAGTCTGCCTCGACCCGATGCCGGCTGCGAAAGAGCCGCGCCGGCTCGTCGTTCGCGGCGGCGACGGCAAAGAGATGGCATGCGAGGACGTCGTCGTCGGCGACGTCTGGCTCTGCTCCGGGCAGTCGAACATGGCCTTCGGCATGGCGAGCCTGCGGAAGAATCCGCTCTACGCGGACGACCTCGCCACGGCCGACTTTCCGCTCATCCGGCAGGGCGCCGTGCCGCGGAGCACAGCCGAGGAGCCCGTCGCCGACGCCAAGGTGAAGTGGATCGGCTGCTCGCCCGCCACGGTGGATGCCTTCTCGGCGGCCGGCTTCTACATGGCCCGCGACCTGCACCGCACGCTCGACGTCCCGATCGGCATCCTCTTCTCGGCCGTCGGCGGCACGCAGGCGGAGCAGTGGACGAGCCGCGATGCGCTCGACACGGTGCCGGCCTTCCGCGAGCGGGCCGCAAAGCATGCGGCCGAGCGACGCGATCATCCGCAGGCAGTGGCCGGGTATCCGGCACGGCTGGCGGCCTGGGAGCGGGACAACGGCCGCGAGGAGCCCGCCAACCGCGGCGAGGCGGATGGCTGGATGCGGCCCGACGCTGCCGTCGCTGGCTGGCAGAAGGTCACCGGCCCCGCCCGCTGGTCGGAACTCGGCATGCCCGACGGCGGCGCGGCCTGGGTTCGCAAGACGATCGACGTACCCGCCGACAAGGCCGGTGCGAAGCTGCGGATCGACCTGGGCGGTATCGACGCGCAGTACGTGACGCTCTACTGGGACGGCCGCAAGATCGGTGACTGGGGCCGCCAGCCGCCCGACTTCAACAAGGGCTATGCGCGGTTCGACGTGCCCGCCGATCAGGTGCAGGCCGGGCCAGCGGTCCTCTCGATCCGGTTCGTCTCTCCCTTCGGAAACCGTGTCCCATCGTTCGGCATCGGCTCGTTCAAGGGCTGGCCGGGAGTGGGACCAGACTTTCGGGTGCGGGTCGAGAGCACATTTCCACCGCTCGCGAAGGAAGCCGCCGCGGCCTATCCGCAGATCCCGCCACGTGGCGGTTCGACGACGCTCTACAACGGCATGATTCACCCGCTCGTGCCGTTCGCCCTGCGGGGCGCGGTCTGGTATCAGGGCGAGGGGGACGGCAGCCGTGGCTACGAATACCGCACGATGCTGCCGCTTCTGATCGCCGACTGGCGGGGACGCTTCGGCCGACCCGACCTGCCCTTCCTCGTGCAGCAACTGCCCAACTGGAAAGCGGGCAACGGCCGCGACGTCACCTGGGCCGAAGTCCGCGAGGCGCAGTGGCGGACGGCCCGCGACGTGCCTGGCGTCTTTCTCTCCGTCGGCCTCGACATCGGCGAGTCGGACGACGTTCATCCTGCCAACAAACGGGACATCGGCCGGCGGCTCGCGCTCCTGGCGCTCAAGAACGTCTACAGTCGCGACGTCGTCTGCGCGGGCCCCACGTTCGTGTCAGCCGCGCCGGTCGACGGCGCGATCCGGGTGTCGCTCTCGCACTCCGGTCCGCTCGTCACGCGGGACGGGCAGCCGCCGCGGCACTTCCAGGTGGCCGGCGCCGATCGGGCGTTCGTCGACGCCGAGGCCCGGATCGACGGCGACGGCACGGTCGTCGTGCGGGCGGCCGGCGTGCCGCAACCCGAGGCGGTCCGGTATGCCTGGTTCAACGACCCAGCCGACCCGAATCTCACCGATTCGAGCGGCCTCCCGACGGCGCCCTTCCGCAGCGACTCCTGGTCGATCCGCGGCGAGCCGCAGTGAGCCGCCGGTTCAGCACCTACGTCGCCAGCGGTCGCGTCATCTCGACCGGCACGACCCATTGGTCGTATTGGTCCGGCGTGACGTATCCCAAGGCCGCCGCCGCGTCTTTGAGGCTCGTGCCCTCGACGTGGGCCTTCTTGGCGATCTTCGCCGCCTTCTCGTAGCCGATGTGCGTGTTGAGCGCGGTCACGAGCATGAGCGAGTCGTCGAGATGATGCTTGATCCGGGCGAGGTTTGGCTCGATGCCGGTCGCGCAGTGCACCCGCATCGAGTCGCACGCGTCGGCCAAGAGGTCGGCCGATTCGAGCACGTTGTGGATCATCACCGGCTTGTAGACGTTGAGCTGGAAGTTGCCCTGCGAACCGGCGAAGGCGACCGCGGCGTCGTTGCCGAAGACCTGGGCGCAGACCATGGTCATCGCCTCGCACTGCGTGGGATTCACCTTGCCCGGCATGATCGAACTGCCCGGCTCGTTCTCCGGGATCGAGATCTCGCCGATGCCGCAGCGGGGGCCGCTGGCCAGCCAGCGGATGTCGTTGGCGATCTTGAAGAGCGCCATCGCCAGGCCCCGCTCGGCCGCGCTCACCTCGACGAGCGCGTCGTGCGCCGAGAGGGCGGCGAACTTGTTGGCCGCCGACACGAACGGATGCCCGGTCTCACGGGCGATGTAGCCGGCGGCCACGTCGCCGAACCGCGGATGGGCGTTGAGGCCGGTGCCCACGGCCGTGCCGCCGATGGCCAGGTCGTAGAGTCCCGGCATGGCTCGCTCGATGCCGGCGAGGCGGTCGTCGAGTTGGGCCCGCCAGCTCGAAATCTCCTGCCCGAGCGTGATCGGGGTCGCATCCTGGAGGTGCGTGCGGCCGATCTTGACGAGGTCGGCGTGCTTCTTCTCGAGCGCCAGGAACACGTCCCGCAGCTCCCTGACGGCGGGCAGCAGGCGGCCATGGATCACCTCCACCGCGGCGATGTGCATCGCGGTGGGGAACGTGTCGTTGCTCGACTGGCCGCGGTTGACGTCGTCGTTGGGGTGCACCGGCTTCTTTGATCCCATCACGCCCCCGGCGATCTCGATCGCCCGGTTCGAGATCACCTCGTTGGCGTTCATGTTCGACTGCGTGCCGCTGCCTGTCTGGAAGACGACCAGGGGGAAGTGGTCGTCGAGCTTTCCGGCGATCACCTCGTCAGCGGCCTGCACGATCAGCTTCACGGTCTCGGGCGGCAGTTGGCCCAGCTCGCCATTCGCCTGCGCGGCCGCCTTCTTCAGGATGCCGAGGGCCCGCTTGACGGCGCGGCCCCACTGGAAGCGGTCGACGCCGATCCTGAAGTTGTCGCGCGACCGCTCGGTCTGGGCGCCCCAGTAACGGTCGGCGGGCACCTTGACCTCGCCCATGCTGTCGGATTCGGTGCGGAACGACTGCGGAAGCGAGTGCATGGAGTCCTGCGGGGGGAAGAGGGCGAGTGAGAGCTGGAGGCCGGTATTGTCGGGGCGGCGGCGGGGTTTTCAATGGCGTGTCCGCCCAGCCGCCGGATGCCCCGGTGGTTGGCGAAAGGGCACGGGCGACCCCGACACCCCCGCAACGCGGATTCGACAAGTTGAAAAACGTGTCGCCACGACGACCCGGAGCCGGAGCCGGAGCCAGAGGCGGAGGCGGAGGCGAAGTTAGAGGCAGGCGAGAGACGTGCCAGCGCTGACGGCGGATCAGCGTCGGATCATCTTGCGGCGGGCTTCCGCGGGGCGCCGGTCGGCCGGCCGCTTCGGCGCGGCGATCGTGGGAGGTGGCTCCTGGTGCCGCTCGAGCGTCATGGCCAGCCAGCCGTCGCTCGAGACCGACTGCACCGCCTCCACGCCCTCGAGTTGTGGGTTTTCCGTGATCTTCGCGGGCAAGAGCGGGATCCGCCGCTCCTTCGGGAAGATCTTGCCGAAGATCGTGCGGAGCGCGAGCTCGATGCGGCCCTCGTGGGCGGGGCCGCGGAGCTGCACCGGGCCCTCGCGTTCGAGATACACCTGCGGCCCGCTGCAGACCGGCCGGTAGGCGACGTGGGCCACGACGTCGTACCAGTCGCGGCGGCCGCTCTCGATGGCGTCGAGAGCGACCTGCACGTGCACCAGGCCGTCGCGGCATTCGACCCGCAGCGGATGCGTCTTCGCGAACGTGACCGCGACGTTCTCGGGCAGCTCGTCCGGGATCCGTGGTTCCACCCCGATCTGCGAGCAGACGAGCACGATCAGCTCCTCGAGCGTCTGGCGTCGGCCGGCGAGCCCGAGCCGCTCGAAGGCGTTGTTGGCCGACGACTCATGGACCTGCAGGCTCAAGAGCGCGTCGGCGGGGGCCCGGGGCCGCGGCGTGTGGGCGGCCAGCTGCTCCTCGCCCGCCACCCGCAGCCGCATCGTCGCCACCGCCGACGTGGTCTCCATCGCCACCGCCTTCGGCTGGAGGCCAAGGTTGACCAGCGGCATCCAGATTTTCTCGCGCACCCGGTCGGCCATCTCGGCGAACTGCGGCTCCGACTGGGAGTCGACCTCGCGGCAGGCCCGCGACACGATCTTGTCGATCACCTCCCGATTGGCCTCGGGCATCGCATCGGCCTGCTGGCTGCGGGCGATGTTGCGGACGACCGATCCCATCACCGGCACCGCGTCGAAGCTCGTCTGGATGTTGTCCACGTGCGACCGGTTCGTGGCCGTGCCGACGGCGTTGCCGAAGAGCAGGCCCTGCGAAGAGATCTTGATCGGTTTGCGGACGCTGAAGGCCGAGGCGCTGCGGGAAGTGACGGAGACCGGGCCGGCGTCGGTGATCGCCCGCGACGCGATGTCGCCATGCACCTCGAGATGCAGGCTGATCTCGTCGTCATCGGGCACGAGCCGCACGTTCGTGGTCCGCTCCACCGTCCTGGTGCCGCGGACCTCGCGGCCCATCACGACATCCTGGAACGGGCCGGTGTCGATCGTGGCGGCCGGGAGCAGCGAATCGAGGAACCGCTGGTGGACGGCGATCCGCACGTTCGGGGCCAGGTAATGGTCCTCGACCGCCCGCAGCAGCCCGCGGGAGGCGGCGGGATAGAAACCGACGATCGAGGCCAGGGCCGTGCGGACGTGCGCCGCATCGCCGGCGGTCGGCGCCAGTTCGAACCGCTCGAGGCCGTCGAGCAGGCGGGCGACCTCCACGACCGTCCGGCCCGCGGCCTGGCGGGCCATGGCGGCGGCGGCGTCGGTGGGATCGAGATCGGCGACGCTCCCGGTGACGGCCGCGAACAGCGCCGTCGCCCCGCGCCAGACCGCGACCCGCCGCGAGACGGCCAGTGCCGTCCGGCGCGTGTGGGTCGCGAGCGTGCCGTCGGGCGACCGCTCGGCCAGCGTCATGCCCTCGATGACCGACTCGCCCAGCACGATCAGGCTCGCGTCGGCCGCCGCATCGCGGGGGCCGCGGGTCTCCTGCACGCCCCGCAGCGACAGACGTGTCTGGCCGATCCAGCCGATGATCGGCTCGCCGCCACCGGCGGCTCCCGTCGCCAGGGTCGACAGATGATCGAACTGCTGCTCGAGGCGGGTCAGCCGCGGCCACTGGCCGATGTCGGGCGGCGATGGCGCCGCCGGGAGAGTGCCGGCGGCGTCGCCGGTTTGGGAGGACGAACCTTTCCGCTCCGAGCCGCGCAGTCGCTCGAGCAGGCGAGCGCCGCCCGTGGACGGTGAGCCGCGGGGATCGGGGGAGCGGGATGCCGCGGTGGAAGACCTGTGCTCCGCCCGCCAGTCACCGATCCAGGTGCGCCGCCGCTCCGCGTCGAGCGGTGGGTTGGCGATGACGTCGGACCAGTTCATCCCGTCGGGATCGGTCCATGGCTCTCCTGGCAGCGGCGCCGCGGCAGGCGGCTCGGAGGCGAGCGGTAGGCCGCGGGGCTGTGGTGCAGGCAGGCCGCCACTGGCGGAGAGCGCCGCGGCTGAAGGCAGCGTTGCGGAGGGAGCCGCCTGCGACCACGACTGGGGCACCGGCACCGCCGGCGCCTGCGGTGGAGGGGTCGGCGGTGCCGCCGGCGACTTGGCCGCCGACTGGCGGCGTGTCGCCAAGGCCTTGAGCGACTCGTGCGGCGGCTCCGGCGCCGCCGCAGCAGCCTCCGGCGCGATCGGTGCCGCACCGCTGGCGGCACCGGCGGTACTCGACAGGACGCTGGCCGTGGCGGCAGCGTCCGCGGGGCCGGCGTTCACGTTGCTGGCCAGACGCTCAGGCGGCATGGGGCCGCGTGGACCCTCGACGTCGGTCGCTCCACGGGGGAACGCCGTCGTGCGAGCAGCTTCGACGGAGGGTGTTGCGGGCGGTTGCACCGGGGGCGCCGTGGCCGGAGCCCATGTCGCGGGGGCTGACTCGGGCGCGACGGGGCGCCGGGGGGCTGTGGCGGGTTGGAGTCGGGGTTGAGCCCGGGCTGACAGTTCGACGTGGGCCGCCTCGATGCCGACGTCGATGGGCTGCTTCGCGGGCGCGGCGGCGCGGTCATCGAGTCCGAAGAAGGGCCCGGGTACGGGCTCCCAGGCCCGTGGGGCGAACACCGCGCCCGCCAGCAGCACGCCGGCGACGAGCGCCGACGCGAAGATTCCGCCTGCCCGCTTGTCGGCCATCCCCCGACGCCCCCTTCGCATACGCACCGCCACCGGCCGGCTGCCGTTCCACCACCTGCGCGATGCGTTCGCGCAGGAATCGACCCGGCCCTTCCAGAGGATCGACAGTCACGACCCAAAAAATCGATCCAGCCGGAACCAGCGACGGAATCACCGGCGGGCCTGGCAGGCTGGGCGGAATGCGGGGCCGCTGGCCGGAGTGGCTGGCCGATCCAGCCCCGTGGCGATGAGTTTTCAGCGTGGCTCGAAGCGACCCGGATTCGACAAGTTGAAAAACGTGTCGCCACGACGGCCCGGAGCCAGAGCCGGAGCCGGGCACGAGGCGCCCTCGGCCGAGCAGGCCTTGTTCCGAAATCGCGTGTGCCGCGGTCAGACTACAGCCCGCGGGCGAGCGACGGCTGCTCGAGGCCCGCGGTCCAGGCGTCGATGAGTACCGTCAGATGCGCGTTGCGATCGATCGCCTCGGCGGCCGCGAGAGTCGCCTCGATCGCCGCCGCGGCTTCGTCCGGGCCGGCCGCCCAGACTGCGACGGCGCGGGCGACCGCCGGGTCTGCCGGCCGCTCGCCAGTGACGGCCTGCCGCAAGGCCGCGCGAAAGCAATCGACGGCGGCGTCGAGGACGAGCCGCAGCCGCGCCCGGCGCGGTGGTGCCTCCTTGCCGGCCGCCTCGACGAGTTCGAGCGTCTCGCGGGCCAGTTCGACGCCGTGCAAGGGGCGGCGGCCGAGCAGGTCGAGCAGCCGCCCGCGGAACAGCGTCATCTGCGGATCGAGCAGTTGACGCGCCCGCGCGAGGCTGCCGCCGGCCGCGGCGGCGCAGGCCCGCAGCGCCGCCGGATCGGCCTGCTGGCCGCCGGTCGTGGCCTCGGCGGTGATGATGCGGAGCACCGTCTCCTCGTCGAGGGGCTGAAACCGCACGATCTGGCAGCGGGAGCGGATCGTCGGGAGCTGCCGCTCGAGCGTCGTGCCGACGAGGATGATCACCGCGCGGTCGGGCGGCTCCTCGAGCGTCTTGAGGAGGCAGTTGGCGGCCTCCTCCGAGAGGTGGTCGGCATCGAGGATGATCGCCACCTTCCGGCCGCCGAGCGCGGGCCGCAGCAGGAGCCGCCAACAAAGGCCCTCGCGCATGCGGTGCTCGGGGTCGCCGATCAAGGCCTCGAGCGGGATCGTCGATCGATCGGCCGGTCGGGCGACGACATCGATGTCGGGGTGGCTGCCGCCGTCGGCCTGCACGCACGACGCGCAGCTGCCGCAGGCCACGAGCCCGGGCCGCGGCCGCTCGCAGACGAGCGCCTTCGCCAGGGCCAGCGCTACCGTGCTTTTGCCGACGCCCGGCGGCCCGATGAAGAGATAGGAGCCCGCGATCCGGCCGAGGGCGGCGGCCCGCACGAACCGCTCCACGACGGCATCCTGGCCGGTGATCTCCGCGCGGCCCCTCGTCGCCTGCCAGGGCATGGCTCTTCAGCTCCGGGTGACTGCGCGCAGCTCGGGAAACCGCGACCCGACCGCCGCCTGTAGGGCCCGTTGCACGGTGTCGACGTCGCCACTGCCGTCGACGATCGCGAAACGGCCGGGACTCCTCGCCGCCTCTGCGGCATAGCCTGCACGGAGCCGGCGGCGGTAGTCGTCGCCGCGATTTTCCAGCTTGTCGAGCGGCCGCGCGAGCCGGCGGCTGGCCGTCTCGAGATCGACGTCGAGCACGATCACGAGGTCGGGCTCGAGGCCGCCGGTGGCGACCGCGCCGACGTCCCGGATCACGTCGGGGTCGAGGCCGCCGGCGTGGCCTTGATAGACGATGTTGGCCGGCAGGTATCGATCCGACACGACCCACTCGCCGCGCTCGAGCGCCGGTCGAATGACCTCGGCGACGAGCTGCGCCCGGGCGGCCATGTAGAGCAGCATCTCGGCGGTGGGGCTCGTGTGGAGGTCGTGGCGATCGAGGAGGATCGCGCGGATCGCGTCGCCCGCCGCGGTGGAGCCCGGATCCCGGCAGGTCGTGACGATCCGGCCCGCGGCCCGCAGCCAGGCGACGAGCGGCTCGAGCTGCGACGACTTGCCGGCGCCGTCGATTCCTTCGAGCACGAGGAAGCGGCCGGGCAGGGAGCCTCCGGCAGGTATGGATGTCATGCGCGCGGCTCCGCGACGAGCCGCTGGATCGCCAGCGGGTCGGAGGGATCGAGCGGGCCGATCCGCTGGCAGACGTCCTGGGCCACCTTGCGGCGGCCGAGGTCGAGCAGGCAATGCACGAGCCCCTTGGCCGCCTCGTAAAAGGGCTTGTTGCCGTCGAGCGCATAAGGGAGCGGCCGCGGGCTGCCGGCCGTCTCGTGGGCCCGGAGGCAGAGTTCGTAGGCGCGGCCGAAGTGGCCGCGGGCGAGCTTCGGATCGCCCTCCTCCAGGGCGAGCAGGCCCAGATGCACGTGCGCGTCGAGGAAGTCGGGGCACTCCGAGAGCAGCCAGACGAGCTCGTCGCGGGCGACGTCCGTCTCGCCGGCCTCGAGCATCGCCTCGACCTCCTGCAGGTCGTCACGCCGACGCCGGGCGCACCGCGGATGGACGAACTCCCAGGCCGGTCCGGCGGCCGCCGCGCGGGACTCGAGCTTGAGCTTCTCGGCCATGAATGCGAACTGCGAAGGGCTGACCTGGGGGGCGGCTGAGGGACGTCCGCAGCCGCTACACTCCCCCGTTTTGGAACCCACCGCAGGGACGTTTGCAAGAGGCGCATGTGAAGGGGCTCGCGTGAAGGACGCCGGGAAGATCACAGGCCGTCGGCGCCCGTCTCGCGACGGAAGCGTGCCGGATGCCGCCGCCGTGGCGGAGCGGCTCATCGCCTGGTATCGCCGGGCCCGGCGGGATCTGCCCTGGCGGCGGTCGCGGGATCCGTATGCCGTCTGGGTCAGCGAGGTGATGCTCCAGCAGACCCAAGTGGACCGGGTCGCCGACTACTTTCCCCGGTTCATCGATCGCTTCCCCACGGTCAAGCACCTCGCGCGGGCGGCGGAGCCCGACGTGCTGCGGCTCTGGGAAGGCCTCGGATACTATCGGCGGGCCCGGCAGCTGCATGCCGCGGCGAAAAGGGTCGTCGCCGAGCATGGGGCCACGGTGCCGCGGACGCTCGCGGAGCTCCGCGGCCTGCCCGGCATCGGCCGCTACACCGCCGCCGCGATTCTCTCGATCGCGTTCGACGAGCCCGAGCCGATCGTCGAGGCCAACTCCCGCCGTGTCATCGCCCGGCTCGCCGGGCATGCAGCGCCGCTCGACGGCCCCGGCGGCGACGAGCCTATCTGGGAGCTGGCGGAGACGCTCGTGCCGGCGCGGGAGGCGGGCCTTTTCAACCAGGCGCTCATGGACCTGGGCGCGATGATCTGCACGCCCGACCGTCCGCGGTGCGGCGACTGCCCGCTGGAAGGCCTGTGCGACGCCCGGCGCACGAACCGCACCGCCGCGATTCCCGCGCGATCGGCCCGCCGCGCGACCAAGCAGCTGCGCGAGACGGCCCTGGTCGTGCGGCGGGCGGGCCGCGTGCTCGTCGTCCGCCGCGGTCCCGGCGAATGGTGGGAAGGCCTCTGGGACTTTCCGCGGGTGCCGGGCGGGGCGAGGGGAGCCGCGACGGCCATCGCCGCCTCTGACATGCTCACGGGGCTCGGGTGTGGAAGGCCCGTGAAGATCGGCGGCCTCGTGCACTCGGTCACGCACCACCGCATCGCGCTCGACGTCGTGGCCTGCGCGGCCCGCCGTCCGGGCGTGACCGCTCGGGGCCGGCGCTGGGTCGCCGAGGCGGCGCTCGTGAAGCTTGCGATGACGTCTCCGGGCCGCAGGATCGCCCGGCTCGTCGCATCGGCCACGTTGCCGGCGGCTCGCGGGGCGAGATAGAGTGAGGTCGCGACGGTGTCGCCGGCGCCGCGATCACGACCCCCGTCCGGGAGCCTTCCCCATGCCGAGCCTCGCATCAGCCTGCTTGCTGGCCACCGCAATCGCGGCGGTCGCGCTCTCCGCGGCCCGTGCCGACGACGCCGAGAGTCGTCCCCCGCGGGCGGGCGAGCGGATCGTGTTCCTCGGCGACTCGAT
>JBJOKF010000149.1:0-14620 GCA_046046235.1 Planctomycetota bacterium
TGCTGCGCGACCTGCGCATCCCGGTGCTCGTCGTCGCCGGCGACGCGTTCGGCCCGCTCGACGTCCAGGATCTCTCGCGGCTCTCCACGAGCCTCGCGCAGGCGGCCCGCCTGGCGGCCGATTTCGGGATCCGGCTGGCGCTCGAGTTCGACGCGCGGGCCAGTTTTCCCAACAACCTGCAGTCGGCCGTGGCGCTCGTCGAGGACGTGGGCCATCCGGCGCTCGGGATCTGCCTCGACTGGTTTCAATATTCCATCGGGCCGAGCAAGCCGCTCGATCTCTACCTCCTGAGCCCCGAGACGCTCGCCCACGTGCAGCTTTCCGACGTCGCCGACGTGCCGCGGGAGATGGCGTCCGATGCCGATCGTATCCTGCCCGGCGAGGGCTGTTCGCCGCCCGACGATCTCGTGCGGCGGCTCGTCGAGATCGGTTACACGGGGGCCGTGAGCGTCGAGCTGCTCAATCCGCGGCTCTGGCGGGTGCCGCCGCGGCAGTTCGGCGAGATCGCGATGACCGCCCTGCGGAAGCAGCTCGGTCAGGCCGCGATGGGCGGGGCGACGCCGCCGAGTGCATGACCGCCGTGCGCCGGCTCTTCATCGCGATCGACCTGCCGAAGCCCGTCTGCTTCGAACTCGCCCGGCTCGTGGCCGCGCCGCCCCGTGGCGTGCGGCCGGTGCCCGCCGCGCAGCTCCACCTCACGCTCCATTTTCTCGGCAATGTCGACGATACTGCCCGCGGGACGGTCAGCGAGCGTCTGGGGCGCGTCCGCCGCGAGCCGTTCGCGATCGCGCTCCGGGGCACCGGAATCTTTCCGCCGCGGGGCCGGCCGAGCGTGCTCTGGGCCGGCGTCGTGCCGTCGGCGGCCCTCCTCGACCTCCACGCAGCCGTCGGCGGGGAGATCGAGGCCTCCGGCCTCGCGGTCGAGTCGCGGCCCTATGTGCCGCACGTCACGCTGGCCCGGCTCATGCCCGGGGCACCACGCGGCTGGCTCGAACAGGTGCTCGAGCAGACCCGCAGCCTGGCGATCGACGCGGTCCCGATCGAACGGTTTCATCTCTACTGGAGCCGCCGGATCGACGGCCGGACGGAGCACTCGGTCGAGGCCACGTTTTCCCTCGGCTGACTTGGCGCGAACTGGCTCTGGCTCTGGCTCTGGCTCTGGCTCTGGCTCTGGCTCTGGGCCGTCGTGGCGACAAGTTTTCAACGTGTCGTGCAGCACCCCGGATTCGACAAGTTGGAAACTTGTCGCCACGAGAAACGGGAGGTGAGACGCCGCTCATGCTCCGAGAGCCGACGTATGCCGACAAGTGCAGCCAGGATGGCGAAGCGCCGTCGGCATCCGAGTGAGCGGCGGCCCGGAAGGCCGACGCGAACGTCCGGCGACGGGGCATGAGCGGCGTCTCACCGGCGCCCGACAGTCAGTCGGGATAATCGCGAAGCAGGTTGGAGCGGGCCTCGATCTCGTCGATCGGCCGCAAGAGCGAGTCGCCGCCCCGAGGCAGGAGGTCGAAGTGTCGGGCCCCGGTGAGCGCGTCGACCAGTTCGTGGCAGGTGCCCTGCCGCGTCACCCAGAGCGCGGGATCGTGCCGCCGCAGGTCGACCGGGACGGAGTAGGTGCGGAGCGTCTTCCGTCGCCGCTTCACGTATTGCGGAAAGTATGAGAGCGCCAGTTCACGCAGGCTGCGGTAGATCGGGTCGCGATACCGTAGGAAGGGGCTGTTGCTCTTGGAGATCGCCCCCCAGTGGCGGCCGTGGCGAAAGACCGCCATCACGTGGTCGACGTCGCCGCGGGCCGCGCCGAAATCGACCAGGAGCGGCGGCCGACCTCCGAGCCACAGGCTCAAGGCCGCCACGAACGCCGCCTCGATGCAGTGGGCCCGCCCGGCTTCGAGGACGGCGATGGCAGACCGGGCCGTCGGGCCGTCGGCCTCGTGGTTCCAGGGGATCGCGTTGACGAAGTCCTGGATCCGTTCCGGCGTCTTGAGGGCTGCCAGCCGGGCGGCCACCGTCCGCGGCAGTCCGAGGGTGACACCGAGTTTCACGCCTGCTTGCATGCCAGCCTCCGGGGCGAGACTACCCATCCTGCCAGCAGGCCTCAACCGGCGGCGATCCGAGGCGAGGCCGGCCGCGCGTTGCCCACGCGCCGAATACGTGCCGAAGGTTCGCCCAAAAGGCGACGAGTTTCGTAGAATAAGATCGCGGTCGGCCGGCGAGCTGTCCGCCCTTGATCCTTGACTCCCGGTTCGATGCGGTTGCGTCGCCATTGAAGGAGCGTCTGCCGATGTCGCGCATGTCGCGGTGGTTGCGGGTGATGGTGCTCGTGGTCGTCACGGCGGTGGCTTGGGGGCAGCCCGACGAGGCGTCGGCCTGGTTCGGCCGGTGCTATCGCGGCTTCTATGGCGGCGGCTTTTACGGTGCTGGCTTCCGTCCCTGGTGCGGCCCCCGCTTCTACGGTGGCTGGGGCGGTTGGTACGGCGGTACTCGGGTCTTCTATTCGAACAGCGTGTACCTGGGTGGGCCATGGGGCGGCTTCTACTCGGGCTCCATCGGGCCGCGGTGGTGCGGCCCCTTCTGGGGCGGCGGCTTCGGCCTGCCGTGCACGTACTATCCGGTCGCCTATCCCGCCTGGTGCGGCTATGGCGTTGGCTACTCGCCGATCGTCGTGTCGCCCTACGGCGGCTCGATCGCGCCGGTTTACGGTCCCGCCGGTGTGCTGCCCTACATGGGTTTCGCCGCGAATGCATCGTCGCCGGCGCAAGCCTTGACGGCCGCGCCCACGGCGATCGCCGCCGCGGCGCCCCCGCCGCGCTTTCCGGCGGCGCAGGCGGCGGCGCAGGCGGCACCCGTGCTCGCGCGGTTGGCGGCCCTCCGCGGCGCGACTCCCGCGACGATCGCAGTCCGCGCAAGCAACGGCGAGGCCCGCCTGCGGGCCGCTCGACTCGTCGCCGTCGGCGACAGGCACCTGCGGGCCGCCGTCGACAATCCCGCCAAGCTCACGGCCGCGCTCGACGCCTATCGTCGGGCGGCCACGATCGCCCCCGATCAGGCCGACACCCATCTCCGCCAGGCCATCGCGCTCTCGGCCCTCGATCGGGGCGACGACGCGGCGCGGGCCGTCGACCGGGCCGTCGCGATCGACGCGCGGTTGGGTCAGGAACCGGCGGCGGCGGTCGCGGCTCGCGGCACGTTGCCGCCCGACCCGGTGTTCGGCGATCGACCGGATGCCGGTCCGACGACGCTCGCCTCCCGGAGCCGCGACCTGCTCGCCAGGATTTTCACCGATCGGGATCGTCCCGCGGGGGCCGGCAACGCCAACTGGATCGCCGCCCGTTGGACCCGGGACGTGGGTGGCCCGGCGGCTGGACAGGTCGAGGCCATCGCGGCGCGGTAACGACCACGCCGCCTCGCCGCGGGTCGAATCGTGGGTATGCTGTCGGCATCATGACCCACCCGAACCCGGCGGCAGCGTCGCCGCAACTCTGTGAACGTATCGACCTCGCCTCGGCCGATGGCCGGCAGCGTCTCGACGCGCTGCGGGCGAAACTCGTCTCGCAGGGCGACATGGTCAGTCCGGCCGGCAGGCAGCGGACGATCGACGTCTTCGGAGAGCCGCTGTCGCCGCGGCAAGTGGTGGAGCGGATCTGCTCCGACGTGCGGTCGCGGGGCCTCGACGCCCTGCTCGACTACACGCGGCGGATCGACGGGGCGGCGCTCTCTCCCGAGACGCTCTTCGTGCGGCCGGAGGCGCTCGCCGCGGCCCATGCGGCCGTGGAACCCGGGTTCCTGGCCGCGGTGCGGCGGATCAAGGAGCGGGTCGAGCGGTTTCAGGAGGCGGTGCTCTCCCGTGACGTGTCCGTGCCGCTGGCCGGCGGCGGCCAGCTTCGGCAGCGCTACCTGCCGCTCGATCGGGTCGGCGTCTGCGTGCCTGGCGGCGCCGCCGCCTATCCGTCGACGCTCCTCATGACCGTCGTGCCGGCCCGCGTGGCCGGCGTGCCGGAGATCGTGGTGGTGGCGCCGCCGACGAAGTTTGGTGCGGAAAACAGTCATGTGCTCGCGACCTGCCACGAGCTCGGAGTGCGGACGGTGCTGCGGGTGGGCGGCGCCCAGGCGGTCGCGGCGCTGGCCTACGGTGTGGAGGGGCTCCCGCGGGTCGACAAGATCGTGGGGCCGGGCAACCTGTTCGTCGCCCTGGCGAAGGAGCACGTCTACGGCGACGTCTCGATCGACTCGATCGCCGGTCCCAGTGAGATCGTCATCGTCGCCGACTCGGCGGCCGATGCGGGCTGTGTCGCCGCCGACATGCTCGCCCAGGCGGAGCATTCCCCGGGCTCGGCCATCCTGCTGACCGCGAGCGCCACGGTCGCCGACGCCGTGGCGCAGGCGCTCGAGGCACGCATCGCGATGCTCGAGCGGGGCGACCTGACCCGCGACAGCCTGGCCCGCTTCGGCGGGATCGTGGTGACGACGAGCGACGAGGAGTCGGCGCGGCTGGCCGACGAACTCGCCCCCGAGCACCTATCGATCGACACGGCCGATCCCGAGGCGACGCTGCGGTCGATCCGGCATGCCGGCGCCGCCTTCCTGGGGAGGTTTAGCCCCGTCGCGGCCGGCGACTACGCCGCCGGTCCGTCGCACGTTCTGCCCACCGGCGGCACCGCCAGGTTTGCGGCCGGCCTTTCGGCCAACGAGTTTCTCCGCGGCGGGAGCGTGCTCCGGCTGGCGCGGGAGGACTTGGCCGAGATGGCCGACGACATCGCCACGCTCGCCGACACGGAGGGCCTCACCGCCCACCGGAGGAGCGTCGAGGCCCGGTTCCGGTCGTGACGGTCGGCGCGATTCCGCCGATTGCGCCGCCGCGGGATGCTTCGGCCGTGAGGTAGACTTCCGTCATGCCCGACACACGTCCCACCTCCGCACTGACCCAGCCCCCTGTCCGCGACGACATCCAGGCGCTCGCCGGCTACGTGCCCGGCGAGCAGCCGCAGGGCGGCAAGTGGATCAAGCTCAACACGAACGAAAATCCTTATCCTCCGTCGCCGGCGGTGGCCCGTGCGATCGCGGCGACGGCGGCCGGCCGCACGCTCGCCAAGTATCCCGATCCGTTGGCGACCGTCTTCCGCATGCGGGCGGCCGAGGTGCTCGGCGTCGATCCCGACTGGATCCTCTGCGGCAACGGCAGCGACGACCTGCTCACGATCCTCGTGCGCACGTTCGTCGGGGCGGGGGAGTGGCTGCGGATGCCCTACCCGAGCTACATCCTCTACCGGACGCTCGCCGGCATTCAGGGGGCCCGTTGCGACGAGTTTCATTACGAGCGGGATTGGTCGCTCGCCGACGGCTTCGCCGTGCCGCAGGCGCCTGGCGGACCCGTCCGGCTGGCGATCATCGCCAATCCCAACAGCCCGTCCGGCACGCTGCTCGAGCCCGAGCGGATCGCCCGCCTGGCCGACTCGCTGCCTTGCGCCTTGGTGGTGGACGAGGCCTACGGCGACTTCGCCGACTCGAACTGCCTCGATCTCGTTCGCCGCAACCCGCGGGTGATCGTCACGCGGAGCCTCAGCAAGTCGTACGCGCTGGCCGGGCTGCGGTTCGGCTTCGCGGTGGCCCAGCCGTCGGTGATCGAGCAGTTGCAGAAGGTGAAGGATTCCTACAACTGCGACGCCCTCTCGATCGCCGCGGCGACCGCCGCCATCGACGATCAGGCGTGGCTGGCCGACAATCGGGCGAAGATCATCGCCACCCGCCGCAGGCTTACCGATTCGCTACGGTCGCTCGGCTACGACGCGCTCGAGAGCCAGGCCAACTTCGTCTGGTGCACGCACCCCGAGCGGCCGCACAAGCCGGTCTACGAGGCGCTCAAGGCCCAGGGCATCCTGATCCGCTTCATGAACTACGCGGGTTGGGGCGACGGGCTGCGGATCACGGTCGGCACCGACGATGAGATCGACGCTTTCCTGGCCTGCCTGAAGACGATCTGACCGCCCGCGAGCACCTCTCATGCCCCGCACCGCCACGATCAGTCGCACCACCAAAGAAACCGACATCCGTCTGTCGCTCGACCTCGACGGCACGGGCAACGCCGCGATCCGCACGGGCCTCGGCTTCTTCGACCACATGCTCACGCTCTTCGCCGGCCATTCGCTCTGCGACCTGTCGGTGGAGTGCGTGGGCGACTTGCACGTCGACGGGCATCACACGGTGGAGGACGTCGGCCGGGCGCTCGGCACCGCGGTGAAGGACTGCCTGGGCGATCGGCGGGGCATCCGCCGCTACGGCCATGCCGTGATCCCGATGGACGAGGCGCTCGCCACCGTGGCCGTCGACCTGGGCGGCCGTGCGGCGACGGTCTTCGCGGTGGAGTTTCCGGTGCCCACGATCGGCACGTTCGACGCGCAGCTCGTGGAGGTCTTCTGGGAGAGCTTTGCGGCGACCGCGGGGGCCAACTTCCACGCCGTCCTGCACCACGGCCGCAACGGCCACCACATCGCCGAAGCGGTCTTCAAGGCGGCGGCCCGCGCGATCCGGATGGCGGCGGAGGCCGACCCGCGGCAGCCGGGCATCCCGAGCACCAAGGGCACGCTCACGCAGTCGTGACGCGGTCGAGGGGAAGGATCATGCCGCTGGCAGGAGACGGTCTCGCGGCCTCGCCAAACTCGTTACATGTGCGCTGCAAACTGCCCGCCCGACTCGTCGCCATGCTCGTGTTCGTTTCGACCGGGGGCTCGGCCGCCGAGCCGCCGCGGGTGTCGGGCGACGCCGTCATCCGCGGTCCGGCCGGTGGCTCGGAGATCGTCATCACCACGACTTCGCGGCTCGCCGGGGCGATCCATTCGCTCTCCTGGAACGGCCGCGAGTTCATCGACTCGCACGACCACGGCCGCCAGTTGCAAAGCGCGTCGAACCTCGACGTCGACGGCCAGCTCTTCAACGAGGCCTTCAACCCCACCGAGGCGGGCTGCGAGCGGGACATGGCCGGCCCCACGAGCACGAGCCGGCTCCTCTGGCTCTCCGCGAGCGACCGCGATTTGGTCACGGTGTCTCGCATGGCCTTCTGGCTGCGGCCGGGGCAGTCGAGCGGCGGCCACAAGGCCTTGAATACGAAGGCCCTCTCGAACCACCTGCTCCAGAAGGAGGTCCGCATCGGCGCCGGCGGTCTCGACCACGCGATCCGCTATGCCGTCACCTTTACGCTGCCGGCCGACGAGCGGCACCGCCGCGCGACGTTCGAAGTGCTTACCGGGTACATGCCTCCGGCCTTCCGGACGTTTCACGTGCTGCGGAAGGACGGCGGGATCGAGGAACTCTCGGCTGGCCCCGGTGAGCAAGGTCTGCCGGTGATTGCCTCGACCGCGGACGGCAGCCACGCGATGGGCGTCTGGTCGCCGGCGGTTTCCCGATCGAGCGGCCGGCCGGCCACGTACGGCCGCTTCTGGTTCGAACAGCAGCAGGTCGCCAAATGGAACTGCGTGGTCCGCGAGGAGGCGGTTGCCGCCGACGCGCCGCCGCTCGAGCCCGGGACCTACCGGTATCTCGCATGGGTGGCCGTCGGCACCCGCGAGCAGGTCCGCGACACGCTCGCGACGCTGCGGAAGCGGCCGCCCGACGAAGCGACTCGGTGATCGTGCCGCTCTGGCTGCTCGTACGGGAGGTGAGGGGCCGCCCATGCCCCGAGAGCCGGCGTATGCCGACAAGCGCAGCCAGGATGGCGAAGCGAAGTCGGCATCCGAGTGAGCGGAGGCCCGGAAGGCCGACGCGAACGTCCGGCTTTCGCGGCGTGGGCGGCCCCTCACCGGCGCGCTTGTCTGCGCGGATTCGACAAGTTGAAAACTTGTCGCCACGACGGTCCGGAGCCGGAGGCAGAGGCAGAGGCGAGAGCGTTACTCGTTGACGTAGGTCTCGAGGAACCGGGCGAGGCTGTGGAAGTCGCTGCCCCGCTCGACGTACCGGACGACCGTCACGAGCGTCGCCGGATCGACCAGCTCCTCGAACGGGACGTAGTTCAAGTCGAGCTGGCCCGACACGCTCACCATCACGCCATTCAGGCCCCGCTCGGCCAACGCCCGATAGGCGCCCACGCCCAGCTGGCTGCCGAGCATGACGTCGAAAGCGTGCGGCTTCGCGCAGCGGGCCTCGTAGCCCAGCTGCAGGCCGACCACCTTGCGGGAGCGGCCCGTCTGCCGCTTGAACTCGTCGGCCACGAGCTTCGAGAACATGCGGCCGAGCTGCACCTGGGCGATCGAGATGTGGCCGTGCTCGTCGCGGGGAATCCCCTCGAGCTGGCTGCTGGGGAGATATTCCGCCAGGCCCTCGGCCAGCACGATCACGCCGTACTGCTTCCCTTCCTCGTCCTCGCGGACCCGCATCGTCTTCACGATCCGGCCCACGACCTCCGTGATGTTCATGACCGGCTTGATCCGCGTCTTGCCGGAGGCGTCGGTGACCGTCTCCTCGCCGCGGTACTTGCCGTGGACGTCCTCCACACTGATCACGAGGCTGGCCTCGCCGGCGATCGCCGCGCCGTAGGAGAGCCAGCCGGCGCTGCGGCCCATCGTCTCGCAGAGGTAGTAGCAGCGGCCCGCGTCGGCGTCGTAGAGGAGGTTGCGGATCTCGCCGCCGAGTGTGTCGACCGCGGTGAAGTAGCCGAACGTGAAGTCGATCCCCATGTAGTCGTTGTCGATCGTCTTGGGGAGATGGACGACGGGGATCCGCGGGCTGCCGGCCGGCAGCCGGTCCTGATACATCTTGAACTTGTTGGCGGTCTTGAGCGTGTCGTCGCCACCGATCGAGATCAGGGCCTCGACGCCGAGCGACAGGAGGCCGCGGTAGGCGTTCTCGAGCGGACGCACCCGCTCGGCATCGTCGAAGTGGGCGGGAGAGGAGATGTGCTTGCCGGGATTGGTACGGGCGGTGCCGAGCATGATGCCCTGGCCCGAACGGGTCCGCTTGAGGAATTCAGGGCTGACCACGACGTAGTCGCGGCCGGCCACGAGCGGCTTGTCGGGCGAGAACTCGGCCAGCGACGAGTAGCCGTGCTTCATCCCGATCACCTCGGTGCCGTTCCGCATGAATGACGTGGCGGCCGTGGAGATCACGGCGTTGGCGCCCGGAGCGGGGCCGCCGGCGAAGAGGATGGCGACGCGGCGGAAATGGTGGGCGCCCTTCGGCGGGCGGGACAACGACTCGCTCATGATCTGCCTCCTCTAGGTCGCCGGTCTGTTCATCACCGGCACTGATGGTTCGCCGGCTCGCGCCTGGCGGAAAACGGTCATGTCAGGTTGGACGCATATCTGGTCGCAGGGCGGGCTCGATCGCCCGCACGGGAACGCCAGGCGGCCGAGAGGCCGCCGGCCGCCGCTCATCCGGCCAGCATCCGTTCCACGAACGTAGTGTCGACCTGCGCCTCGTGGAAGGCGGTGTTGGCGAGCACCTCGAGGTGGAGCGGCACCGTCGTCTTGATGCCCTCGATCCGCAGCTCCTTGAGCGCCCGGATCATCGTCGTGATCGCCTCGTGCCGCGTGGGCTGGTGCACGATCAGCTTGCCGACGAGGGAATCGTAGTGCGGCGGGACGACGTAGCCCGTCGTGGCATGCGAATCGAAACGGACACCGTAGCCGCCCGGGGCGATGAGCCGCTCGATCCGGCCGGGGCAGGGGCGGAAGTTATGCGCCGGATCCTCGGCGTTGATCCGGCACTCGATGGCGTGGCCCCGCGGCACGATGTCCTTCTGTGTGAAGCCGAGCTTCTCGCCGGCCGCGACGCGGATCTGCGCCTTGACGAGGTCGATGCCCGACACCATCTCGCTCACCGGGTGCTCCACCTGGATCCGGGCATTGACCTCTATAAAAAAGAAGTTGTCCTGCTGGTCGACGATGAACTCGACCGTGCCGGCGGAATAGTAGCCCGCGGCCTTCGCCAGCCGCACCGCGGCCTCGCACATCTTCTTGCGGATCTCGAGCGGCAGCCGCGGCGAGGGCGCCTCCTCGATCAGCTTCTGGTGTCGCCGCTGCGTGGAG
Source organism: Planctomycetota bacterium (assembly GCA_046046235.1). Taxonomy (GTDB): domain Bacteria; phylum Planctomycetota; class Planctomycetia; order Pirellulales; family UBA1268; genus CAMCQY01. The sequence goes on from JBJOKF010000149.1 coordinate 10,014, forward strand.
CAGTCGCGCTCCCAGAGGTGCACGATCGTGCCGTGCTGGTCGCCCAGGATCTGGATCTCGACGTGCCGGGGCCGCTCGACGTACCGCTCGATGTAGATGCCGGGATTGCCGAAGGCCGCCTGGGCCTCGGCCGAGGCCTGCTGCCAGGCGCTGGCGAGCGCCAACTCGTTGGCCGCCACCCGCATCCCCTTGCCGCCGCCACCCGCCGTCGCCTTGAGCAGGACGGGATAGCCGACGTCCTTGGCGACCCGCACCGCCTCCTGCTCACTCGTCACGAGGCCATCGCTGCCGGGCACCGTCGGCACGCCGGCCTCGCGGGCGAGCGCCCGGGCGGAGTTCTTGTCGCCCACCCGCTCCATCGCCTCCGGGGTCGGCCCGATGAAGCCGATGTCGCAGGAGCGGCAGACCTCCGCGAAGTGCGAGTTCTCGGACAGGAAGCCGTAGCCCGGGTGGATCGCCTGCACGTTGCCGATCTCGGCGGCGCTGATTACGCGGTCGATCCGCAGGTAGCTGTCGGCCGCCCGCGCGGGGCCGACGCAGATCGCCTCGTCCGCGAGTTCGAGATACGGGGCCCCGCGGTCGGCCTCGCTGAAGATCGCCACCGTCTCCACGCCAAGCTCGCGGCAGGCCCGGATGACGCGCAGGGCGATCTCGCCGCGATTGGCAATCAGAATCCGTTTGAACATGGGCTTCCGCCAGACGCTCGGGCCATCGATGTCGAACCAGGCGATGTCGAAACGAGAAACATCGCGCGGCGGAGCGTGCCCGCCGCGGGCGGACGGCTCACGCCTCCGGATCCACCTTGATCAGCGGCTGGCCGAACTCGATCGGCGCGCCGTTCTCGACCAGGATCGCCACGACCTGCCCCGAGACGCCGGCCGGGATTTCGTTGAAGACCTTCATCGCCTCGACGATGCAGACCGTCTTCTCAGGTCCGATGCGGTCGCCCACCTTGACGAAGGGGGCTGCATCGGGGCCGGACGCCCTGTAGAAGGTGCCCACCATCGGGCTCTTGATCACGAGCATCCGGGCGTCGGAGGCGGCGGGAGCGGCCGCGGCCTCCGCCGGTGCGGCCCGCACCGGGGCCGGGGCGGCGGGCAGCATGGTGGTGGTGATCACGTCGCCACCCCGCTTGATCCGCACGCGATGATCCGCCTGCTTCAGGTCGATTTCCGACAGATCGTGCTCCTTCATGAGCTCGATCAGGCGGCGGACTTTCTTCACGTTGAACAGATCGCCCGGATTTTCAGCGGCACTCATGAGGCGACACCCGGCTCCTGGGATTTCTCGCTAGTCGCTATTCTTTCATGTGAAACGACGCGGCGAGGGTAGCCCCTTGCGGACGTTTCAGTCAAGGTAATCGGCCCACCTGAGCCAATCGGCCCGCTTCCCCGTTTTTCATCCCCCGCGCCGCCGGCCGCGAACGGGAGCCGCGGCTGCCGCGGCCCCGAGGGCCGGTTCGCGCCGCCGCCGGCCCCGCGACGCCATGCTCCCCACCGACCTGCCGCGGCTCGCGAGCCGTCATCCCGATACAAGCAAGCGCGACTACGGCCGGGTCGCCGTCGTGGGCGGTGCCGCCGGCATGGCCGGCGCCCCGGCCCTGACGGCGCTGGCGGCGCTCAAGAGCGGCGCCGGCCTCGTCGAACTGCTCGTGCCGGCGGCGGTCGTCACGATCGCGGCGGGTTTCGATCCCTGCGTGATGACCCGTGGCCTGCCGTCGCGGGACGACGGCACCTTCGCCAGCGATGCGCTCGCCGAGATCGTCGACCGCGCGGCCCGGGCCGACGCGGTGGCGGTCGGTCCCGGCATCGGCCGCGCGGGTGCCGTCGCAGGCATCGTCGCCGAGCTGTGGCGGAGCCTGCCGCAGCCGGCCGTCTTCGACGCCGACGCGCTCTTCGCACTCGCCACGCTCGACCGCGCGGTGCTTGCCGCGCATGCGGGTCCCCGGATCCTTACGCCACACGCCGGCGAGATGCTCAGGCTTCTGGGCGCGCATCCCGGCGGACCGCTGGCCGCCGACCGCCCCCTGCTCGAGCGCGAGGCGGCAACGCTCGCCGCCGCCGCCGATGTCGTGATCGTGCTCAAGGGGCCCGGCTCGCTCGTGGTCGATCGCGGTCGGCAGTGCCGCAACGAGACCGGCAACCCCGGCATGGCGACGGCGGGCACTGGCGACGTGCTCACGGGCGTCGTCGCCGCGCTCCTCGCGCAGGGGCTCGCTCCCTTCGAGGCGGCGCGGCTGGCGACCTGGGTGCACGGCCGCGCCGGCGATGCGGCCGCGGCGGATCTCGGCCAGGTCTCGATGACGGCCCGCGACCTGCTCGACAGGCTGCACGTCGCCTTCCGCGAAATCGCCGACTAGCGCCCGCGGCGGCCGGCGGCCTCGGCCAGTCGCGTCACCTCGACGACACCGTCGTCACGGGCGATCCAGAGCCGCATGCCGTCGCGGTACGTGACCCGGTGGCCGCCGGTGAACGAGCCGAAGGCCGGCAGCACGAGCGCATCGGCCTCCTGCACGAAGCAACGGTCGGTGAGGCGGTCGCCGCTCTTGCTCGAGATCGACACCGTCGGATGGAGGTGGCCCGCCACCGTGAACAGTCGGCGGTCGTCCGCGGCGACGCCCGTGGCCGGCTCGTGGACGAAGTGGAAGGGCGGCTCGTCGAGCGCGGCCACGCAGGCGTCGATGCCGAGGGCCGCGGGCAGCCGGCCGACGCCGCGGTCGTGGTTGCCCTGCACGAGCACCACCCGCGCGTCGGTGAGCCGCGCCCGCGTCGCCGCGAACTCGTCGAATACCGCTGTCGTGCAGCCGCTGCGGGCGTGGAACAGATCCCCGAGCACGAGCAGCCGACGGACGTCGTGCTCCGCCACGAGCCGCTCGAGCCGGGCGAGGTCCCGCTGGGCGGAGCCCTCGGGCACCGGGATGCCCGCCTGCCGGAACGTCGCCGCCTTGCCGAGATGAATGTCGGACACGAGGAGCGTCCGCGTGGCCGGCAGGAGCGCCGCCCGCCCGGGCAGGAGGACGACGTCGGCCGCCGAGTCGGTGCCGACCTCTACCGCCATCATGGCAACGGCTCCCCGGCCGTCGTCGTCCCGGCCGCGGTCTCGAGATCCCGCGCCATGTCGGTGATCCGCTCGAGCCAGCCCTGCGTGGTGAGCCGCGACTGGATCTGCTCCGCCCAGAGCGGGAAGGCCAGCGGCGAGAGCCGCGGGACATCGACGACGCGAATCCCCCAGGTCGCGATCTTCGCGACCGCCTCCCGCAGCCGGGCGAACTCGAACTGCCGCTCGAGCACCTCCCGCCTGGCCTGTGAGAGGAGGAGATTGTCGCCGTCGTGCTCGGCGAGCACGTCGAAGATCAGGGACGCCGAAGCCTGCGTCTGCCGGCCGGTGCGCTGACCGCCGGCCACCAGGCCCGCCACGCGGGCGATCTCGCGGAAGTGCCGCCGCGCCATCTCGGTGCCGTTCAAACAGGCGAGCAGGTCCTCGAGCAGGTTGGCCGGCGAGAGCAGCTGCCGCCACTCGCGTTCCCGCTCCGGCAGCGGCGCGCGGCCGGCCAACTCGAAGCCCCAGTCGGTGGCGGCCATCGTGAAGGAGGCCGGGGTCCGCCGGGCGAGCCGCCAGGCCACGAGCGCCGCGAGCCCCTCGTGCACGAGCCGGCCCGCGAAGGGAAAGAGGAACGCATGGTGGCCGTCGCGCGTCGCCAGCCGCTCGACGAGCAAGACCCCCTCCTCGGGCAGCCGGCTCCACCGCGACTGCGTCTCGAGCAGCGGCAGCACGGCCTCCACTTCGGGCAGGCCGCGACGGGCGGCACGGGCCGATTGCAGCAGCTTGAGCACGGCGTCCGACAAGAGCGTCGAGAGCGGCATGCGGCCGCCGTTCCACCGCGGCACCTGGAGCATTCCCTTCCCCCGCGACCGCTTCACCCAGGCTGTGAGCCCGTCGCAGCGGAAGAGCACGAGCGGCCGGCCGGCGAAGAGAAATCGGTCGCCGGGGCTGAGCCTGGAGATGAACGATTCTTCGACCGTGCCGAGCCGGCCGCCACGGAGCCACTTCACCTCCACGGTCGCGTCGCCGGCGATCGTGCCGATCGACATCCGGTGCCGCCGCGCGATCGCCGGACTCGCGATGTACCAGCGGCCGAACCGCTCCTTGATCCGGGCGAAGTTCGGGTAGGCGGCCAGGGCGGGTCCGCCGCGGGCCGCGAAGTCGAGGGCCCACCGCCAGGATGCGTCGTCGAGCCCCGCGAAGGCCTGCGTGTCGGCGACCTCCGCGCGCAGGTCGGCCTCGCGAAACCCGCCGCTGCAGGCCACCGTCACCAGATGCTGCGCGAGGCAGTCGACCGCGCCCGCGAGCGGCCGCCGCGGCTCGACCGCGCCGGCAGTCGCCGCCCGGCGGGCCGCCGCGCACTCGATCAGTTCGAGCGCGTGCGTCGGCACACAGACCAGCCGCCCGGTCGCGCCTGGCGCGTGGCCGCTGCGGCCGGCCCGCTGCAGGAGCCGGGCGATGCCCTTCGGGCTGCCGACCTGGAAGACCTGCTCCACCGGGCCGAAGTCGACGCCCAGGTCGAGGCTCGACGTGGCGACGACGCACTTCAGGCGGCCGCGGCGCAG
>JBJOKF010000183.1:0-26805 GCA_046046235.1 Planctomycetota bacterium
TCGGATTCACGCTCGTCGAACTGCTGGCCGTTTTGGCCATCATCGGCACCCTCGTTGGCTTGCTGCTGCCGGCCGTGCAGCGGGTCCGTGACTCGGCGCGGCGGACGCACTGCTCGAACAACCTCCGCCAGATGGGCGTGGGCCTGGCCAACTACGAGCAGGCGAACCGCCGGTTTCCTCCCGGCAACGAGCAGACGGGACAGCGTTTCCACGCCTGGTCGTCGTACATCCTGCCGTTTCTCGAGGAGTCCGCGATCTCCGACCGCATCGACTATGCGAAGCGGTGGGACGATGCGGGAGGCAACGCCGCGCTCGCCGACAAACTGATCCCCACGTACATCTGCCCGGGCGGGATGAAGTCGTTCCCGGGCAAGCAAGACTACGGCGGCGTACTCGGTGCCTACATCGACCGCGACGGCAACTCGCTCGCGACGGTGAACAGTCGGGACCTGCGGCATCTCTCCTCAGGCGTGCTCTACGCCACCGGCGAGGAGCGGTACTTGCCGCCCAAGTACGATCCCGGCACGGTCCCGAAGGAGCAGCCGCGCCGCCCCGCCACGGCCGCCTCGGTCTCCGACGGGCTCTCGAAGACGCTCCTGGTGGCCGAGGGCGTCGACCGCGAGCAGGTCGGCGCGGCCGACACCATCCGATCCGGCGATGCCGGCTGGGCCAGCGGCTTCAACTGCTTCCCCCTGAACTGCCGTGTCGTCAACGTGCCGGACGTGGACGGGTTCAGGAGCATGCACTTCGGCGGCCTCTACGGCCTGTTCGGCGACGGCCACGTGCATTTCATCGGTGAGTCGGTCGACGTGCCGGTGCTGATCGCGATCAGCACCAAGAGCGGCGGCGAGCGGGAGGCGTCGGATTTATGAGCGGCCTCGTGACAACTCCAACATAGGGGCGGGGCGACCCGTCATGACAGCATTGCGGGGCAACCCGCGGTCGGCTGCACGAGGTTCGTGTGGTCGTGATTCGATGGATTTTTCTTCGAAGAAAGGTTTCCATGATTCGTAGTTCCCTTCTGGCCTTGGCGGTTGCCGCCCTGGCGTTCTCGGCCGATGCCGCGTTGGCGGGCGGCGGGGGCGGTGGCAACTCCAAGTCCAACAAGCAGAGCGTCCGCATCAAGAACATCGGCACCCAGCCGGCGCTCGTGAATGCGGCGAACGGTTCGGCCGGTGCCGCCGGCGCCAAGACGGTGGCTCAGAACGGTGTGGCTCAGTTTCGTCTGAAGAAGGTTGCCAGCCAGGCGTTCGCCTCGGACACGGCTCAAACCGTCACCAAGACGCTGAACTACAGCTTCCCGCGGTCCCAGGTCGTGTACCTGGAGGCGGCGGCCGACGGCACCGTGACGACGCTGACGTTTGCCCCCCCGGGCAAGCTGTTCTAAGTGTTCACGAACGGACTGGTGGCGGCATGCCGCCACCTGGTCCGTCCGCGCGAGACTTCGGGCTGGACGGGACGTTTCGAGGGCTGCAGACCCCGACGTTCCGTCCGGCCCGCTCGTGTTTTCCGACGGGTCGCGGAGGCATCTCCACAGGCGGGCGCACCGTGGACCACGGCGATTTGTGCCGACTGGCGGTCGTGATTAGAACCGGGGAATGCTTCCGATCACTCCGCCGCCCGCCTCCAGCGGTGCTCCCGCCGCGCTGACGCCATCGGCCGCCGCAAGCCCGGCTCCCGACCGCAGAGTGCCGATCCTGCGGGATGTCGCGGTGGCGGTCGGCATTGCGGCGGTGGTGGCGGCCCCGTGGATCTGGCAGAACCTGGTCCCCTGCGAGTGGCTGGGGGTGGCGGCGGGCCTCGTGCTCCTGCCCCGGCTGCGCGGCTGGCGGGGCGAGACTCTCGTGCTCATGGCGGCGAGCCTGGCCCTGGGCACCGCGTTCCACTGGTCGCCCGCGGTCCTGGCCGATTCCGTCGACACGAGCTACGCGGTCGGCCTCGCCTTCACCGTGCCGATCGTTCTCTGGGATGCGATGCGGCTCTCGCTGCCCTTCTGGTTCGTCAGCCGCACGGTCCGCGACCGCCGCGACGCCTGGCTCCCGGCGGCGTTCGTCGCCGTGGCCAGCGAGGCCTTCGTGACGAGCGTCTTCCCCTGGAAGCTCGGCTACAGCCAGATCGCCTGGCCGGTGCTCGTGCAGTCGGCCGACCTGCTCGGCCCGGAGGCGGCGACGTTCATTCTCTATGCCCACGCCGGGGTCATCGTGCTCCTGGTGGACACCTGGCTTCGCCGCCGTGAGCCAGGCCGCCGTTGGACGGCCGTGGGCCTGGCGGCCGTGGCGGTCGTGCTGGCCAACCTCGCCTATGGCGGCTGGGCCCTGCGGCACTGGTCGGCGAAGATGGCCGCTGCTCCGCAGTTGGAAGTGGCGCTCGTGCAGGTCGATCCGGGCCTCGAGGACGGGGTGCCCGCGCTGCAGCGGGCGAGCCAGGAGGCATGCGGCCGGGCGGCTGGCGGCCTCGACCTGGTGTGCTGGCCGGAATGCAGCGGCGGCTCCTACGAGGAGGCGCTCGAATCCTTCACCGAGCCCGAGACGATCTTCGCCCGCTCGCGCGAACCGCAGCGTGGCCTCCGGCCACTCGAGGATCCGGCCTGCCCGCTGCTCTTCGGCGGCAAGATTTACCGGGGCTATCCGGAGCGGCCCCGCGACCTGTACCAGTCCGCGATCCTCGTCGACGGCGCGGAGCGAATCGTGGGCCGCTACCACAAGCGGCACCTCATGCCGTTCGGCGAATACATCCCCGGGCAGGAGTGGCTGCCGGAGCTGCGCCATTATTTCCCGATGGACGAGGATCTCGACGTCGGTCCCGACGCCAACGTGCTCGACCTCCCGGGCAAGGCGCGGCTGGGGGTCATGCTCTGCTACGAAGACATGGTGCCCGCAGCGGCGGCGTCCTTGGTCGACAACGGGGCCGACGTGCTCGTGTCGCTGATCAACGGCTCTTCCTTCAAGGCGACGCTCACGCTGCTGCAGCACCGGCTGCTGGCGCAGCTGCGGGCGGTCGAAAATCGTCGCTGCCTCCTGCGGTGCGCGGCGACCGGCGAGACCTGCGTCGTCTCCCCGCTGGGCACGATCCCCGAGCGGCTGCCGCTCCACGGGGCGGGCGTGCTGACCGCCCGGGTGCCGCTGCTCTCCGACCGTCCGCCGGGCCGGTCGCTCGGCCAGGCGTTTCCCGTGGCCTGCGGCCTTTTCGCGCTGGCGATCGCCGCCGTGCGGCTCTGGCCCCTTCGACGCGACTGACCGCCGGCCTTCCGAGCGGCTCTGGGATCGATCAGGCCGCGCGACGAAGAGTCGCCGGCTGCGACTCGAGCCGCGCCTCGACCATCATCCGCGCGACGTCGGCCATCCGCGACCGGGCCGTCCAGCCCAGGGCGGCCGTGGCGTGCGAAGTGTCGGCGCGGCCGCAGAGAATCTCGCTGGGGCGCGTGAGCGCCGGGTCACGGGCGACGTGCTGCCGCCAGTCGAGGCCGAGGCTCGCGAACACCTCGCGGACGAAATCCTCCAGGCTGTTCGTCTCGCCCGTGGCGATCACGAAGTCCTCGAGGGAGTCGATCTGGAGCATCCGGTGCATGGCGACGACGTACTCGGGAGCCCAGCCCCAGTCGCGGCGAACCGACAGGTCGCCGAGCTTGAGCACGTCCTGCTCGCCGGCCGCCACGCGGCAGGCGCCCGCCACGATCTTCTGCGTCACGAACCGCTCGGGACGCAGCGGGCTTTCGTGGTTGAAGAGGATCCCCGTGCAGGCGTCGATGCCGTAAGCCTGCCGGTACTGCGCGATCTGCCAGAAGGAGGTCGCCTTCGCGATACCGTAGGGGCTGCACGGCCGCAGCACCGTCGCCTCCCCGGCCGGCTCGTCGCCCGTGTTCCCGAACATCTCCGAGCTGCCGGCGTTGTAGAGGCGGATGCGGCGGCCGAGCATCCGGATCGCCTCGAGCAGGTTCACGGTGCCGATGACGATGCTCTCGAACGTCTCCACGGGCTGGTTGAAAGAGAGGCCGACCGATGTCTGGCCGGCGAGATTGTAGATTTCGTCGGGCTGCGTCCGCGCCAGCGCCTGCATCGTCGAGCGGAAGTCGACCAGCGACATCGACTCCACCGTCACGCGGTCACGAATGCCGAGCCGGGCGAGCCCGTCGAACCGGCTGGCCTGCGCGTCGCGGCTGGTGCCGACCACGGTGTAGCCGAGGTCGAGGAGGTGCGCCGCGAGGTAGCTGCCGTCCTGGCCGCCGATCCCGCAGATGAGGGCGGTGCGGCCGGCAGCCGGCAGGCGGGAGGAAGTGGTCATGGCAGTGGGGGTGATAGCAACCTCCGGGAGTGATCGAAAGGCCAAAGCGGCGGCGCTCAGGCGGCCGACGCCTGGAGCACGGCCTGGTAGACGCCGAGATAGCCGCGGGCGGCGTTCGCCCAGGAAAACCCGGCCGCCCGGGTGCGGGCACGGGCGGCGAAGTCGGGCATCGCCCGCACGGTCGTCATGCCCGCCTCGAAGACCGCCACCATGTGGTCGGCCGCGAAGGAATCCCAGTAGAAGCCGAGGCTGCCACCCAGTTCGGGAAGGCTCGTCCGGCGGGACATGAACACCGGTTTGCCGCACTGCATCGCCTCGAGCACCGGAAAGCCGAAGCCCTCGGTCAGCGACGGAAACACGAACGCTTCGCACTGCTCATAGAGCCACTGCCGGTCGCCGTCCGACACCTGCCCGGGGAGGAGCACGCGGCCGCCGAGCCCCCGTGCCGCCACCTCGCGGACGAGCGTCTCGCCGTACGGCGTCTCCCGCTTGCCGGCGATCACCAGCACGCGATCGGGGAGCCGCTCCATGAGGCCGAAGAGCGCCTGGAAGTTCTTGTGCGGCAGGCAGTTGCCGATCGAGAGCAGGAACGGGCTCCGTGGGGCCCATGCCGGCGGGGCGAGGGAGGCGGCGGGCGGCTCGGGCAGCCCGGGCGGGACGACGTGCACGGGCCTGTTTCCCAGCCTGAGATGCGCCGCGACGTCGTCGGCCACGTACCGCGAGTCGGTGACGATCGCAGCCGCCCGATCGACCTTCCGCTGCACGTCGGCGAGCTTCCGGGCGACGGCCCGCGGCCGGTCCTTGTGCCGGTCGTCGTGCAGGAAGTTCAGGTCGTGAATCGTCAGCACGACCGGCACCTTGGGGTCCAGCGGGAGGTACTTGCTCGTCTGATTGGTGACGTGCCAGAGGTCGTACCGCTGCCGACGGCGAAAGGGCGCCAGAAGCGGACGATACAGCCCGGCGAACGTCTCTTTCCGCCACGGGCTGACCTCGATGTGCTCGACGCCGCCCGTCGTCAAATGCCGCACGGTCTCGCCCGACATCCGTGGCGGCAGGAAGAAGACCGGCTCCAAGGGCCGCTCGACGATGGCAAGGAGGCTCTGGGCGAGGTGGCTGCAGAAGCGGCCCAGGCCGCAGTTGGCATGCCTGACCTTCTCGAGATCCAGCACCACCCGCGGCAGGGAGTTCGGGGCTGTCGGCATCGCGGCCTCCTGGCTCGGCACAACGTGACTCAGGACAACGTGGCTCGGGGGCGGCCGCTGCCTTGGACTGCCCCACGCAGGCCGCAACATCGGCTCTATCGGCACGACTTGACCACGATCTCCAGCATCACTCCTGAGGGAGACTGGGGGCTTCGAGGCGGAGGCAACCTCTGGGCAAACGATACAGAGCAGGGGCCGCAGCCACCCGCAGGACAAGTCGGGTTTGCCGGCTGGGGGGAATCTGTCAAGAAATCCATCTGGGGGGGCCGATGAGACTTGGACTGCGTCACACCACGAGTGCTGCCGCGGCGTCCGGGTGGAGGCTCTTCCCATGCTCGTCAGCCAATCTCAGCGGGTCGCGTTCGCCCACTACCCGAAGACCGCGGGGAGTTCGCTGCAGCGTTGGTTCCTCGACGCCTTTCCTGACGCCGCGTTGCTCGTGGCGGACAATCCGCACCTCCCCGTGGCGGAGAGCCTGCAAATGCTGCGGCCGCGCCGCTGGCAGCGCCGGCTCCACCGGCTCCGCAGCCGGGCGATCAAGCTTCTGGCGCCCGCGGTCGGGACGCGACCGATGGCCGCGCCAGGCGGCCTGCGGATCGTCGGCGCCATCCGCGAGCCCTTTGAGATGCTCGTCTCGCTCTTCGAGTTCTGGCAGCGGGAGCCGTTCGCGACACCACCCACCGATCCGTTCATCAACTGCGCCCGCCACGGACGGTTTCGCGACTTCCTGGCGGCGGCCGTGATCGGCGGTCGCGTCGATCCCTACGAGCGGTTCTTCGACGTCGGCGGACCGGCTTGGCCCGAGACGGTGCTGCTCGACTTCGCCTCGATCGAGCCGGCCCTGCGGACGCTGTCGGCGGACCTCGGCATTCCCCGCCCAAAACCACTGCCCCAACTCAATCGCGCCCCCGCGGGCCATCGTGACCTCGACGGTTTCCGCGACGAGGCCGGCCCGCTCCTGGCGGAGGTCCGGCGGCACTTCCGCTGGTATTACGAGGAAGGCGTGTACCTCATGCTCCGGGGCGAACAGCCCGGTCTTGCCCGGGCCGCCTGACAGGGCCCGCGGAGGGCGTATAGACTCCCGGGTCCCCGGCGGCCAGCGCCGGGCCTTTCCCAGGAGCCCGCCGTGAAGACCTCGATCACCCCCGCCATCTTCCGCACCCTGTTCCCGGCCGCCCCGCGGCGGTCGCCCCGTCGGCCTCATCGGGCCACCGGCCACCGGCTCGCCGCCGAGTCGCTCGAACCGCGGGCCCTCCTGGCCGTCACGGTCACCAACACCAACGACTCGGGCTCCGGGTCGCTGCGGCAGGCGATCGAGACCGTCAACGCGGCGAAAGTCGCCGAGACGATCACCTTCCAGGACCTCGGCGCGGCCACGATCAGCGTCGCCTCGGCGCTGCCGGCGCTCACCAATCCGGCCGGCACGACGTTCTCCTTCGCCGGGACGACCGCCGTCACGCTCGACGGCTCGCAGGCGGCCGGCGCCGACGGCCTCACGATCGCCAGCGGTGCCAACAGCGTCGCGATCAACGGCATCGCGCTGACGATCCAAAACTTCGACAGCGGCATGGTGCTGCTCGGCGGGTCCACCGGCAGCAAGTTCAACGGGCTGACGCTCACCCGCAACAACGACGGCATCGAACTCGTCGGCGGCACCTACACCGGCACCACCATCACGGGCAACACGATCTCACTCAACAACGACAATGGCATTGTCGTCGCCGGGGGCGTGTCGAACCTCACGATCGGCGGCGCGGGTGCCGGCAACACCATCCAGTACAACGACACCGGCATCTTCTTCCAGCCCGGCACCTATGCGAGCACCGTCGTCGCGGGCAACACGATCACGGCCAACTACGGCGACGGCATCCTGCTCGGCGGCGGCGGGGGCACCCTCTCGGGCCTCACCGTCGGCGGCACCGCCACCGGCACGGCCAACACGATCACCTACAACCAGGACAACGGCATCGAGGTCGGCCCGGGCACCTTCACCGGCACGACGATCGCCGGCAACGGCATCGCCTCCAACGGCGGCTTCGGCGTGGCCCTGCTCGCGGCTGGGCAGACGCTGCAGGGGCTCTCCATCGGAGGCACTGCCGCGGGCACGGGCAACACGATCGAGTCGAACGCGGCCGACGGCGTCGGTGTCTTCGGGGGCACTTATACCAACACGGTCATCCAGGGCAACACGATCCGCTACAACCAGAACGGCGTCTCGCTCAACCTGCGGAGCGGCGGCGGTGCCCTCTCGGGGCTGGCTCTCGGCGGCGCCAACACGGGCGGCGCGACGGCCGGCAACACCATCACGGCCAACAGTCTCGACGGCGTGCTGGTCAATGGCGGCAGCTACACCGGCTCGACCATCCGCGGCAACACGATCTCCTCCAACGGCCGCAACGGCGTGAACCTGCTGGCGACCTTCGGCGGGAAGATCACGGGCCTGCAGGTCGGCGGAGCGACCACGGGGGTCGCCAACTCGATCACGAGCAACACGGCCGCCGGCCTCGCGGCATCGGCGGGCGACTACACCGAGACCGCCGTGATCGGCAACGCGCTCAGCTCGAACCGGATCGGCGCCGCCCTCTCCGCCACCCAAAATCTCAACGTCGGCGGCACGGCGACGGTCATGAAGAACACGATCGACTCGAACACCGAGGCGGGCATTCTCGCGACAGGCAACATGGCCGGCAGCTTCATCCGGGGCAACGGGCTCGCGTCGAACCATCTGGGGGTGTCGCTCGTCGACGCCCAGGGCCTCACCGTCGGCGCCGATGGCAGTGGCAACACGATCACCGGCGGCACGACCGGCGTGCGGGCGGTGGGCAATCTCACCGGCACGACGATCGCCGGCAATGCGATCACCGGCCAGACGACCGGCATCCAGCTGATCAACGCGATCTCGACCGCGGCGGCGACCCCCTTCTTCGTGGGCGGGGCGGCGACCACGGTCGGCACGGGCGTCGGCAACTACGTCGCCTCCACGGTGCACGGCCTCTACGCGGCCGGCCCGATGACCAACACGACGATCGCCGGCAACATCTTTTCGGCGAGCGCCTTCGGCGGCAACGCGATGGTGCTCGAGAACGCGACCGGACTGACCGTGGGTGGCTCGGCCGCGGGCGTGGGCAACACGCTCACCGCCTCCAAGGGCAACGCCCTCTGGGCCGCCGGCACGCTCAACGGCACCGGCTTCTACCGCAACACCCTCACGGCCAGCCAGAACGGCGCGCTGTTGATCAACGCCCGCAACTTCCTCTTCGGGGTCGCCAACGACGCCACGCTCGGCAACGTCGTGCAGTACAACCAGGTCGGCGTCCGGGCGCTGGGCAACTGCACCGGCACGGGCGTCTGCTACACGTCGTGGGTGGGCAACGTCCGCAGGCTCGCCAACACCGCCACCGGGCTGATCGTGTTCCCGAAGGTGACCTGAGCGGCGCCAGGGGCCTGTCGCTCCAGCCTCCCGCTCTATCTCCGGCTCCGGCTCTGGCTCCGATCCGTCGTGGCGACACGTTTTTCAACGTGTCGTGCAGCACACCGGTGACTCAGCGAGCCTTGCGGATGATGAGCGCGATCGAGGTGGAGGCGTAGCCGAAGAGCGAGAGCCGCAGGTGGCGGTCCTGGCTGTAGGGGGGCGGATCGATGTGGAGATCGAGTTCGGTCGAGCCGGTCGAGAGGTCGATCGGCTCGACGTCGTGGCCCTGCGCCTTCAGACGCCCCACGACCCGCTCGACGTCCTGGAGCCGGAAGATGACGCAGCCGCCGTCGGAGACCGTCGCGTCGTTCGACGACAGGTTGAACTCGGTCGTATGCACCGCGACGCCGCCCGGAGCGAGACACCGCATCTGCTCCTCGAGAAACCGGAGGCCCAGATCGATGCTGCCACAATGTTCGAAGGAGCAGGTCGACCAGGTGAAGTCGAAGCCGGTGAGGTCGGCGGGGATCTGGTTCATGTCGACGGGACGGTAGGTGACCCGCTCCCGAAACTCTCGTGCCGGGCAGAGGCCGAAGGCGTTGAGCGATTCGAGGTTGCCGACCCACTGCCCGGTCTGCGCCCAGGCTTGGTTGCGATCGTCCTCGGCCGGCAGGTCGGTCGCGGTGATCTGGCAGCCACGAGCGGCGAAGACCGCCGGCAGCTTCTCGGCACCCACGGCGAAGCCCAGGCCGCGCCGCCCCGGCCGCAGCATGTCGCGCTCGTCGAGCGCCTGGCAGATGTAGGCCAGCTCCCAGAGCTTGCGATGGGGCCGCCAGGGCTCCTTGATGACGTCGGCCCAATGGCGAAACCGCGGGCTGTCGAGGTCGCCGAACGTGCACAGCGACGACACGAGCCGCTCCGGGCGCTCCGGTCCGAGCAGCAGCGACGGGTCGGCCTTGTGGAAGCCCGCGACCGCGATCCGCGGCGGCACGGGCGAAGCCGGCTCCCGACAGGGGCCCATGGTCCAGGGCCACCACGCGGTGATCGATCCGAACAGTTCGCTCACGGCCGACATGCCATCCTCCACTTCTTGAACGGGTGTGCTCTCAGACCTGCGGGCCGTGAGCGCCGGCGACGCCCGGACGCTCTCCGCGGTCCACGGATCCTGGTATTCCTGGGCGGTGTTCCTACGCGGCCACCCTGTCGGGCCGGCTCTGGCCGACGGCCTTCGGCTCCGCCGAGAAGGCGATCTCCATCAACTGCTCGATGGCCCGCCGCCACGTCGGCGGGCTGAAGTCGCCCTCGGCCCTGTCCGCCGCGAAGACGCCGTCCCGCTCGAAGCGGACGACCTGCTCGGCGAGCGCCGCCGGGTCCTGGGGCGGAAAGTAGACGCAGTGGCTCTGCCCCACCTCCCGATGCGGTGGGATGTCGGAGGCGAAGACCCGCATCCGGTGGGCCAGCGCCTCGACGATCGGCAGTCCGTAGCCCTCCGCCCGTGACGGAAAGACGAGCGCCCGCGCATGCCCATAGGCGTAGAGCAGTTCGGTGTCGCTCAAGTCTCCGAAGTGGAGCAGGTGGGTGCCGTACCGCGGATGCGACCGCAGCCGATCGACCACCTCATCTCCCCTCCAGCCGACGAACCCGGCGACCAACAGCCGGGCGTCGGGAGCGTCCTTCCAGATGCGCTCGAACGCGTCGAGCAGGATCGTCTGGTTCTTCCGGGGTTCGATCGTGCCCACCGTGAGATAGGGGCCCGCATCGGCAGCCTCCACGAAGGCCGCCAGTTCGGCCCGCGGCGGATCCGCCTTGGCCTGCGGCTTGACATCGGCGCCCAGCCGGAACGACCGCACGAGAGGCCGGTTGCCCTCGGGGTCGCGGTTCGCCCGCCGCAGCTCGTCGCGGGCTTCCACGGCGACCGACTCGGAAATCGCCGCGACGAAGTCGGCACGTTCGAGGGCGTTCCGCATCCAGAAGCGAAACGTCGTGGGGAGCTTCTTCGGCACGAGTTCCGGATGCGTGTGCGGGATGAAGTCGTACTGCACGATGCCCAGTCGCGTGCCCGTGGCCCGCGCGGCGTCGACCACGCTCCAGTAATCGATCCCCCAGGAGGAGTCGGCCAAGAGCAGCGTGTCGTCGGGCCCGAACTCGATCACCTCGCCCGGCGGCGGCCAGCCGATCCGCCAGCGCAGCTTGCGCCACTCGCGCCGGACCGCCCGCAGAATCGTCCGCGGCACGAGCAGCTTGCGCAGCCGCACCAGGAGCGGATGCAGCTGCACGGGCTGCGGCTGCACCGGTGCCACGATGTCGCCCGCGCTCGTCAAGCCGAGCGAGAAGAAGCGATCCTGGTCGAACCAGACGGGCACGAGCACCGCCTGGTGCCGGGCGGCGGCCGCCGCGTGCCGGGCGATGTTTCGCACGACCCTCGGGATACCGGCGCTCCGTGGCGTCGCGATCGTCTGCGTGCAGTCGAGCAGAATCCGGCGGCCGCCCTGCCACGCCGCCTCGGCGTCTTTCGTTCCCTTGCTGTCGGCCATCGTCATGCTGCCCTCAGTGTCTTCTGCCGCGCCGCCTGGTCGGCAGCGGCGTCGGCATCGTCCGCCGGCTGGGGCCAGACTGCCAGCCGCGGCTGGCGCGCCGGCACTTCCAGGGAGGCGAGCAGCTGGGCCGCCGTCTCCCGCCATTCCGTCGGCTGAAACTCCGCCCGGATCCGCTCCTCCCGCTCCTGCACCCAGGCCGGCTCGTCGAGCACCCGCTCCACGAGTCCCGCGACGCCATGCACGTCATAGGGATCGAAGAACTCGGGCAGGTCGCTGATCTCGGGAATGCTCGTGGCGTGGGATGCCAGGCACAGCCGACCGTGGCCGAGGCTCTCCGCGACGGGCAGGCCCCAGCCCTCGTACTTGGAGGGATAGATCGTGGCCGCGCAGTTCTTGTAGTACCAGTCGAGCTCGAAGTCCTCCACGCCGTGGAGGACGTGGATCCGCCGGTTGACGGCCCGGTCCTGCCGCAGCTCCCGCAGGAGGTCGGTGACGTGGAGATGGGCCATGCCGATGCAGAGCAGGTCGGGGCAGCCGTCGCCCCGGCGGGCCGCCAGCTGCGTCCAGGCGTCGTAGAGGAGACGATGGTTCTTGCGGACGTCGAGCGTCGAGACGCAGAGGAAAAACGGCCGCGATGGCACGAACTTCGGCAGCGCCGCCGGCCCCCGCCCGGAGGCGGTCGTCTCGAGGACGTCGCCCAGCCGCACCACGGACAGCGGCGGCAGGTCGAACCGGCATTCGGCGCAGTAGTGCTCGATCTCGCGGCGGGAATATTCGGAGATCGTCAGCACGCGATCCGATCCGGCGAGCACCTCGCGGACCCACAGGGTGATGGCCTGGGTATGCTCCGGCTCGAGCCACTGAGGCCGGATCGTGGGAATCAAGTCGTAGATCATGCGGGCCACGAGCACGCCGCGGCTCCTCGCGACGGCCGCCGCCTCGGCGTGCCCCGGCAGGCACCAGGTGGCGCCCACGGAGACGAGCACATCGCCCGGCGCGGCGAAGCCGGTCGCCTCCGGCGAGGTGTCGACGACCGGCAGCGGCCGCCGCATCGTCAGCGGGGCGGTCGCCAGATCACCGGTATCGTGCCGGGGGGCCAGCCGGCTGGACGCCCACTCGCCGAAGCTCGCCCGCAGCTGTCGCGCAGCCTGCTTGAACTGCCGAAATGCCGTCCGCACCTCCTCCGCGTGACGATCCGTACCGAACACGCGCGCAGCCAGTCGCTTCCGCTTGCGCTGGCGGGGCGGTGCGACCGGAGGCGGCGGCACGCTTGCCGGCGCGGCCGTGCCGTCGGCCGCGGCCGGGATGGAGACGGCCCCTACGGAACGCAGATGGCGGCGGATGGCTTCGGGCAGCGCCGAGGCCTCCAGGGGCACGAACCGCCCCGCGGACGCGTCGAACCGCACCAACCGCACGTCGGCGTCGAGCGACACCAGCCCGTTGAGGATGCCGACGCTCGTTCTCTGAATGCCGGTGAGGTGCCGCGCGGACCATGACACCAGGTCGGACACGTCGTACCAGATCTTCATGGTCGAGCCTTCCCTTGTTGCGTGCCTGATGGCGGGGGCCGTCGACGGCCCCCCCGACCTGTTGCGCTCACGCGGCCGCCGCCCCGCCGGAGGCGAGGAAGTGACCGGGCACGAGCGTGAAGCCGTCGGTGACGTTGGCCGGATAGGCGAGCGGTGCCCGCAGCGCGGGCTCCTCGCGCCGGTAGTAGTAGCGATTGAGACCGTCGAACAGGCCGAACTCGTAGCCGTGCTCGAACAGGATCCCCTCCCACTCCTGCCAGGTCGGCTCGTAGGAATGGATGTCGCAGCCCGGCAGCTTCGGCTTGATCGCCTCGAGCAGGATCACCCGCGGCCGGAACGCCCGCCACTCTCCGCCGAGCAGGACATCCCGCTCCGCGCCTTCGACGTCGATCTTCAGGAACTGCACGTCCTTGCCGTCGAGCTGGCTGGTCACGTCGGCCAGCGTGATCATGCGGACGGTATGGGTGGTCCTCACCAGGCCCAGTCCCGACATCGTCGCCGCATCCAGCGTGTCGCGGCAGGTCGACAGTCCGGAGTCGCCCCACTCGACGAACTCCACGGCGCCCCGCGACTGGCCGAGCACGACGTTCAGGTTCCAGTCCCGGGGCCGCTGCTCCTCGAACTTCAGGTGGAACCGCTCCACGGGCTCGACGTTCACTCCCGACCATCCCCGGTCGTAAAAGTGCTTGGTGACCGAATCGACGACGGGATCATAGGCCCCGACGTCGATGTAGCGTCCGTCGCGGACATTGTGGAAGACGCGATTCAGGATCACGTCCTCGAAGTTCTGTGCGTACGAGATCATGACAGGAGCCGCTCCAGGACGGGATCGGAAACCGGGCCGACGGGGGCGGCCCGGGGGCCGCCTCATGGATCAGGCCGCAGCGCGACGGACGCGATGCGCCTCCCGCTCCGCCAGCGACTTCTCCTGCGCAGCGAGTTCGAGGTCGCCGTCGACCATCATCGCGACGAGCTGGTCGAAGCTGGTCTGGGGCTTCCAGCCCAGCCGCGTGCGGGCCTTGGTGGCGTCGCCGAGCAGCAGGTCGACCTCGGCCGGCCGGTAGTAGCGGGGATCGATCTCGACATGGTTGCGGTAGTCGAGGCCGAGACGTGAGAAGGTCTTCTCGCAGAACTCACGAACCGAATAGAGCTCGTTGGTCGCCACGACGTAGTCATCGGGCTTGTCCTGCTGCAGCATCCGCCACATCGCCTCGACATAGTCGCCGGCATAGCCCCAGTCGCGCTGGGCGTCGAGGTTGCCGAGGTAGAGCTTGTCCTGCAGTCCCAGCTTGATACGCGTGGCGGCACGGGTGATCTTGCGGGTCACGAACGTCTCGCCGCGGCGGGGGCTCTCGTGGTTGAAGAGGATGCCGCAGGAGGCATGGAGGCCGTAGCTCTCACGGTAGTTGACCGTGATCCAGTGGCCGTAGACCTTCGCGACGCCATAGGGGCTCCGCGGATAGAAGGGCGTGGTCTCCTTCTGTGGTGTCTCGACCACCTTGCCGTACATCTCGGAGCTCGACGCCTGATAGAACCGGATCTGCTCGCCGGTGTCGTCTTGCACGTCACGGATCGCCTCGAGCAGCCGCAGCGTGCCCACGGCGGTGACGTCGGCCGTGTAGGCCGGCTGGTCGAAGCTCACGCGGACATGGCTCTGCGCCGCGAGGTTGTAGACCTCGTGCGGCCGCACCTCGCGGAGAAGCCGCATCAGGCCGTTGCCGTCGGACAGGTCGCCGTAGTGCAGGTGGAGCCGCGGCTTGTCGCCGAAGATCAGGTGCTCGATCCGCTGGGTGCCGAAGGTGCTCGAACGCCGCCGCAGGCCGTGCACCTCGTAGCCTTTGCCGATGAGCAGCTCGGCGAGGTACGACCCGTCCTGCCCAGTGACACCCGTGACCAAGGCACGCCGCTGCATCGAAGATCTCCCTGCATTGCTGGCTGGTTCGAGCGACCTCCGCCGCACCGCACAAGGGTGGATCTCGGGGCCGTCGGGGCGGGAGGCTAGCAGGGCACCCCCACCGGCGATACGGCAGTTTTGGCGCGGGAATCAGCCGCGGAAGCCGGCCAGGACCGCGGCATAGACTTCCGCGTAGCCCCGGGCCGTGGCGGCCCAGGAAAAGCTCGCGGCGTGGGCCCGCAGCCGCGCCGGCATGTCGGGATCGGACCGATATCGCTCCATGCCCGCCCGATAGGCATGCTCCAGCGCCTCGGGCTCGTAGCCCTCGAAGTAGCAGCCGGACTCGCCCGCGACCTCCGGGAGGCTCGTCCGCCGCGAGACGAACACCGGCTTGCCGCACTGCATCGCCTCGAGCACCGGAAACCCGAAGCCTTCAGTCAGTGACGGAAAGAGAAATGCCTCGCACCGCTCGTAGAGCCACTGCCTGTTTCCGTCGCTGACCTCGCCCGGCAGAATCACCCGCCCACCCAAGCCGCGGGCCGCCACCTCCCGCTCGAGAAACTCTCCGTACGGCGTGGTCTTCTTTCCGGCGATCACCAGCCGCATGTCTGGCAGCCGCGCGGCCAGGTCGAAGAGCACGTGGAAGTTCTTGTGCGGCAGACAGTTGCCGATCGAGAGCAGGAACGGCCCGGGCGGCAGGAATGCCGGGCGGTCGACCGACGCCTGCGGCGGGTCCGAGACTGCCAGCGGCACCACACGGACGGGGCGGCCGCCCAGGTCGAGATGGCGGGCCAACTCGTCCGCGACGTACGCCGAGTCGGCGACGATCACCGCGGCACGGTCCACCTTCCGCTGGATGTCGGCCAGCTTGCGGTCGATCTCCTCGGCCCGGGGGTCTCCCGGCGACTCGTGCAGGAAGTTCAAGTCGTGGATCGTGAGCACCACCGGCACCCGGGGGTCGACCGGCAGATACTTCGACATCTGGCTGGTGACGTGCCACAGGTCCGCCCGCCGCGGTGCGAGCCAGGACGCCACGAGCGGCCGATAGAGCCGACGCACCGCCTCCTTGTTCCAAGGCGCGACGGCGATCGTCTCGAACCCGCCCGCGGGAAAATACCGCTCCGCGCCCCTCGGCAGGAGGAAGACCGGCTGAAACCGTCCGGGAGCGATGGCCAGCAGTTCACCGCCAAGATGGAGCGAGAAGCGGCCCAGGCCACAGTTGATGTGGCGGAGTTTCTCCAGGTCGATGACGACGCGCGGCAGCGGCATGGTGTATGTCTGGACGCCAGCGGGGGCGGTCAGCCTGGACGGAGGATGGCCGCACGCTGGCCGTCCTCGGCCCGATCACCATACAGTCCCGACCAGCTTCCCTTCACGTAGGGCCGGTCCGGGACGAGGCCGGCCCCGACCATCATGCGTCGCATGGCGGCGTCGGAATAGGCCACGGCTCCCCGGGGATAGATCGAATCGTTGCCGTAGACTACCTCCCCCAGGGGGTGTGCGAAACTGGCTGTCCAGGGGGCGGTGCCGACCGTCCGCGCCGCCGCCAGGGCCTCGGGCCGGAACCGCGGGGCGCGGCCGATGCCACAGCCGAGATCGACGAGCGGCATGCCGGGAAAGAGGCCCACATGGCGGCCGGTTGCCACGGTCGGCGTGGGCCAGGCGTCACTCTTTTGCGGCATCTCCACCGCGTCGGCCGCGGCTGATCGGCCGCTTGGAACCCGCCCTGGTTCATGCCATATTGTCGCCGCGGATCCCCGACACGTCTCCGCCCGGTCGCACCGGCCAGCCAGGAAAGGCGCCCCGATGAAGATTCACGAGTATCAGGCAAAGGATCTGCTCCGGGCGGCCGGCGTCCCCGTGCTCGCCGGCCGCGTCGCCCGTACGCCCGAGGAGGCGGCAGCCGCCTACGCGGCGCTCGGCACGCCGGTCTGCGCCGTCAAGGCGCAGATCCACGCCGGCGGGCGTGGCAAGGGGCAGGTCAAGGGCTCGACGCAGCGCGGCGTGGAACTGGCCCGGTCGGCCGACGATGCGGCCCGCATCGCGAAGGGGCTGCTCGGCAACACGCTCGTGACCATCCAGACCGGCCCCGAGGGACAGGTCGTCAGGCAGGTGTTTGTGGAGAGCGGCTGCGCGATCGAGCGGGAGCTCTACTGCGCCGTGCTCGTCGACCGCAGGGCTGGATCGCCCGTGCTGATCGCCAGCACCGCTGGAGGCATGGATATCGAGGAAGTCGCCGCCAAGACGCCCGAGCTGATCCTGAGCGAGCCCTTCGACCCCGACCGCGGCCTGGCCGCCTGGCAGACCCGCCTCCTGGCCGCCAAGCTCGGCCTGCCGACGGCGAGCTGGCGTCATGCCGAGACCTTCTTCCGCAAGCTCTGCGCCGCCTTTGTCACGCTCGACGCGTCGCTCGTCGAGATCAACCCGCTCGTGCTCACGAAGGACGGCAGCCTCGTGGCCCTCGACGCCAAGGTGACCTTCGACGACAACGCCCTCTTCCGCCACAAGGATCTGGCGGCACTGCGGGACGAGGCCGAGGAGGAGCCGGCGGAGACGCGGGCCGCGGCCGCGGGCCTGTCGTACGTCAAGCTCTCCGGCACGATCGGCTGCCTCGTCAACGGCGCCGGCCTGGCGATGAGCACGATGGACCTCGTCAAGCACCACGGCGGCGAGCCGGCCAACTTCCTCGACGTGGGCGGCGGGGCCAACGTGGATCAAGTGACCGAGGCCTTCCGCATCATCCTCTCCGATCCGCACGTCAAGGCGATCCTCGTCAACATCTTCGGCGGCATCATGCGGTGCACCACGATCGCCACCGCCATCGTCGAGGCTTCGAAGACGGTGGGCTTCACGGTGCCGCTGGTGGTCCGGCTCGAAGGCACCGAGGTGGAGGAGGGCAAGAAAATCCTCGCCTCGAGCGGCACGTCCATCATCACCGCCGACGGTTTGACCGACGCCGCGAAGAAGGTCGTGGCCGCCGCGAGCAAGGCCTGACCCCTGTCTCGATCCGCTTCCTCCGCACGTCCGAACCGACCTCCTCACAGCGTCCCGCCCGCTTCACACCCATGAGCATCCTCGTCAACAACGCAACCCGCGTCATCTGCCAAGGCATCACCGGCAAGGTGGGCGAGTTCCACACCCGCGGCTGCCTCGAGTACGGCACCCGTATGGTCGGCGGCGTCACGCCGGGCAAGGCGGGCGAGACCGTCGCCGGCCTGCCTGTCTTCAACACGGTCGCCGAGGCCCGCGACGCGACGGGCGCGAACGCGACGATGATCTTCGTGCCGCCCCCGTTCGCCGCCGACGCGATCCTGGAGGCGGTCGGTGCCGGCATCGAACTGGTGATCGCCATCACCGAAGGCATCCCCGTCCTCGATATGGCCCGCGTGCTGCCGGTGGTGCAGGCGTCCAAGAGCCGGCTGATCGGACCCAACTGTCCCGGCGTGATCACGCCGGGACAGTGCAAGATCGGCATCATGCCGGGCTACATCCACACACCCGGCCATGTGGGCGTGATGAGCCGCTCGGGCACCCTCACCTACGAGGCGGTCTGGCAGCTCACGCAGCTCGGCCATGGCCAAAGTACCTGCGTCGGCTTGGGCGGCGACCCGTTGGTCGGCTCGAGCTTCATCGACATCCTCGCGCTCTTCGAGGCCGACCCCGACACCCATGCCATTCTCATGATGGGCGAGATCGGCGGCTCGGCGGAGGAGGAGGCTGCGGACTACGTCAAGCGGCATGTCAGCAAGCCCGTCGCCGCCTTCATCGCGGGCCGGACGGCGCCGCCGGGCAAGCGGATGGGCCATGCCGGCGCGATCATCTCCGGCGGCAAGGGCACGGCCGATGCCAAGCTCGCGGCGTTGCGGGATGCGGGGATCGAAATCGCCGAGAGCCCCGCCGACATGGGCGCCGCGATGGTGCGGGCGATCGCCCGGCGCGGCGCGGACAGGCAGACGCCACGGGCATGAATGTCAGCCTCTTTATCCCCTGTTTCGTCGACCAGATGACCCCGCAGGTGGGCCTGGCGGTCGTCCAGGTCCTGGAGCGGCTGGGCCATCGGGTCGAGTTTCGGGCCGCCCAGACCTGCTGCGGTCAGCCGAGCTTCAACGCCGGCTACTGGGACGAGGCGCGGGCAGTGGCGATCCGGGCGGTGGAGGTCTTCGCGGGCGCGGAGGCGGTGGTGGGCCCGAGCGGCTCCTGCGTCGCGATGATGCGGGTCTTCTATCCGCAGCTGCTCGCCGGCACTTCCCACGAGCAGGACGCGCTCGACCTGGCGGCACGGACCTTCGAGTTCGGCGAGTTTCTCGTCAGGAAACTGGGCGTCACCGACGTGGGCGCGCGGTTCCCCCATCGGGTCACCTATCACGACGGCTGCCACGGCCTGCGGGAACTGCGCATCAAGGAGGAGCCACGGACGCTCCTGCGTGCGGTGCGGGATCTGGAGCTCGTCGAGTGCGACGAGCCGGAGAGCTGCTGCGGCTTTGGCGGGCTCTTTAGCGTGAAGTTCCCGATGATCTCAACCGCCATGGCCGAGGTGAAGGGCGGTTCGCTCGGCCGCACCGACTGCGACTACATCGTCTCGAGCGATCCGAGCTGCCAGCTCCAGCTCGACGGCTGGCTGGCACGCGCCGGGAAGCGGGCCCGCACGGTGCATCTGGCCGAGGTGCTCGCAGGCGCCGTGGCCGACCGGCGGCCAGGCCGCTGACGGCGGCCGAGCGTCAAGGCGCCGGAGCGGGGACGGTGGCGGCAGCCGGATCGGCCGGTGCGGCCGGCTCGCCGAGGTCAATCGCCGAGACGACCTTCGGCCCCCACGCGTGGAGCCGATACATCTCGAGCAGGCCGATGTCCCGCCGGCCGTTGCCGTTCGTGTCCTGCGGCTTGAGCCGCAGCGTGAACGCGCCGTCGCCGTCCGTGTCGAGGTAGGGCTCGTCGTCGTCGCGCTTCTTGTTGTCGTTCGAGTCGACGAACGGCTCGCTCCAGGCGGGTTCGGGTGGCGGCGGCGGCGGGGGCGGTGCTTCGGCCTTCTTGGCACGGCGGCGGCGTCTCGAAGTCGGCGCCGCGGCCGCGTCCTCGTCGTCACGGTCATCGCCAGGTTCGGTGTCGCCGTCGACGAGACCGGGAGAACCAGATGCCTCCACCGGTGGCGGAGGGGGCGGGGGCGGTGCCGCCTCGCTGCTCGGCTCGCCGTCGAGCAGCACCTCCCGCTTCGCCTCGTCGGGCTCGACGCAACGGACGAACGTCCGCAGCATCCGCGTGCCCATGTCGTAGGACAGCTTCGAGCCGTCGATCCGCAGCGACTCCGGCACCGGAGCGATCGAGCAGGCGATCAGCACGATCCCGGCGACGACGATGCCCGCCACGCCCCCCACGAGGCCGCCCCCGAACTTGTCGATGTTCGGCTGCAGCTTGACGGTATCCCGCGGCACGTAGGCCCCCACGGCCAACCGGATCGCGACCGCAGTTCCGACCAGCAGGAGGCCGAAGGCCGCGGCATAGGAATACACGGCCGGTATCTCGAACGACACGAGCACGGCGGCGAGCCGGTCCGCGAATGCCAGGCTGACCACGAGCGACACGAGCGCATGCATGCCCGCCAGGACGGCCAGGAAGAGACCCTGCTGGGCGCCGTAGGCGACCATGCCGAGCACCGCCGCGGCGACGACGGCGTTGCCCAGGCCCTGCAGCGCGCCGGCCGCGAGGAGCGGTCCGTCCCAGGCGAACCCGTTCAGCATGGCCGCCTCCCCGCGCCGATCGTGAACCCCACGGAAGGGCTCATTTGGTCACCCTCACAATCTCGTTGATGCTCGTCACGCCGGCGAGCACCTTGGCGATGCCCGCCTCCTGCAGCGTGCGGGTGCCCGACTTCTTCGCCGCCGCCCGGATGGCCTGAATCGAGGGATGACCCACGAGCAGGTCGCGGATCGCGTTGTCGAAGACGAGCAGTTCGTGCACGCCCGTCCGGCCGCGGTAGCCGGTGCCGTGGCAGGCCGGGCAACCCTTCTCCTTGTAGATCGTCACCTCCTTGTCGGCCGGGGCTCCGATCTTCTGCCGAAACTCCTCGGGCGCCGGATAGGGCTCCTTGCACTTGGGGCAGAGCACCCGCACCAGCCGCTGCGCGAGCACCGCCGTCACCGCCGACTGCAGGAGCGTCGTGTCGATGCCGATGTCGAGCAGTCGCGTGACGGTCGTCGCGGTGTCGTTGGCGTGGAGCGTCGTGAAGACGAAGTGGCCGGTCAGCGCGGCCTGCATCGCGATCTCCGCCGTCTCCTTGTCGCGGATCTCGCCGACGAGAATCACGTCCGGGTCCTGCCGCAGCACCGACCGGAGGATCTTGGCGAAGGTGAGGTCGGCGGCGGGATTGACCGCGGTCTGGGAGATGTTGTCCAGCCGGTATTCGATCGGATCCTCGATCGTGACGATGTTCTTGGAGAGGACGTCGATCTCGCCGAGAGCCACGTAGAGGGTGGTCGTCTTGCCCGAGCCGGTCGGACCGCAGACGATGAGCATGCCGTGCGGCTGCTGCACGATGGTCTTGAGGGTCTTGAGCATCGACTCCCGCATGCCCAGCGACTCGAGACCGCCCTTGATCACGCTGGCGTCCGCGTCGAGCAGCCGCAGCGCCATCTTCTCGCCGAAGTTCGTGGGGCCGGTGGCGGCGCGGATGTCGAACTTGTGCCCGCCCTTGAGGACGGCGAAGGCGCCGTCCTGGGGCCGTCTGCGCTCCGCGATGTCCATGTCGCCGCAGACCTTGAGCGCCGACACCACCGCCTTGCCTGCCGAACCCTTGAGCGACATGGCGTTCTGCATGATGCCGTCGATGCGGCAGCGGACCACCATCTCCTCGGCCGCCTTGGGCTCGAGGTGGATGTCGGTGGCCCGCATGTCGATCGCCTTCTCGAATATCTGCTGCACGCTCTTGATGGCCCGCGACGCCTCCCGGTCGAGGCCATCTTTGCCCTGACCGTCCACGGGAGTGCCGTCCTTTTTGAGGATGATGATCGCCGCCTCGGTCGGGACGGCGTGGTGCCGCGGGCCCGCCGGGGGCAGCCACTCATCGACGGCCTTCTCGACGCCCAGCTTTTCGGCGGCCGCCAGCAGCGCCTTCCGCAGGAACCGCCAACTGAGAATCCGCCGGGTGGAAGACGCCTTGCTGTCGCGATAGACGACATACCCCAGGCTGCCCGCCAGAAACGTGAGCAGAAAGAGGGGCAGGAGCCCGAGGCCATACTGGTAGGTCGCGAGGAAGAAGACCGCCCCGGCGGCCACGAAGGGCAGCGTCCAGGGAAAATCCTCCCCGAGGATTTCCGGTGAGTCCTCGTCGACCCAGAGGCACATCGCCGTCCAGGCTCCGGCGAGCAGGATCCAGAGCGATCCCACCCAGAGCAAGCGGTCGATTGCGGCCGCCGACAGCATGCGTTCCTCGGTTTCCTCCGGCTCGTCCCCCCGGGCCTGTCTCGGGTCACGTGCCCGGCATGCAGATCGCGGCGGGCGACGACCGCCTTCCCTCCCGTTGTACCCTTCCGCGTGGCGGAAATCCACGCGTCCCGAGGCTCGATGCGGCCGGCGCGGATGCCGTTACCGACCGGCTCCGCCGGCCCGCTATGATTACCGGCATGACCGCTTCCTCCGTCACATCCGCCACCCCGCCACCGCAGGCGAAGAAGCGGTTCCTGAGGGATGCCGCGGCCCATGTCCGGGACATCGACCACCGGGCCTTCGTCCGCAGGGCTCTCGGCGGCTATTACGCCAGCCGCGATGCCCAAAAGGCCCGCTACCGCGACTGGGAGCATGCCCGCGACGCCGCCAGCCTGGCGAAGTGGGCGGCTGTCAACCGGCTCGACGAGGTGCTGCCGCGGTTCGTGGAGC
The DNA here is from genome assembly GCA_046046235.1 of Planctomycetota bacterium. Lineage (GTDB taxonomy): Bacteria > Planctomycetota > Planctomycetia > Pirellulales > UBA1268 > CAMCQY01. Next base: position 22,722 of record JBJOKF010000183.1, read on the forward strand.
GGTTCGAAGCCAACGGGGGCCAGGTGCACTGGGCCCGCGACGCCGAGGAGGCCCGCGGCATCGTGCTCGGTCTGTTGCGCGATGCCAAGGCCAAGGCGGTCATCAAGAGCAAGTGCATGACGAGTGAGGAGATCCACTTGAACGCCGCGCTCGAGCAGTCGGGCTATGGCGTGGTGGAGAGCGACCTCGGGGAGTTCATCCAGCAACTGCGGGGCGAGCCGCCCTACCACTTCGTCTTTCCCTGCATGCACGTCCGCCGGGACGAGATCAGCGACCTGTTCGGCAAGCACCTGGGCACGCCGCCGACCGACAGCCCCGAAGAGCTCACGATGATCGCCCGCCGGCACATGCGGCGGCTCTACGTCGACGCCGACGTCGGCATCACCGGCGCGAACTTCCTCGTCGCGGAGACCGGCCAGATCTCGATCACTGAAAACGAGGGCAACGCGCGGCTGACCGCGGCATTGCCACGGGTGCACATCGCCATCTCGGGGATCGAGAAGGTGGTCGAACGGCTGGACGACCTGGCGGTGCTCCTGCCGATGCTCGCCACGGCCGGGGCCGGCCAGCCGATGACCTGCTACAACACGCTTTATGCCGGCCCGCGGCGGCCGGGTGAGCCCGACGGGCCCGAGGAGATGCACCTGGTGCTCCTCGACAATTCCCGGACGGCGATTCTCGCCGATCCGGAGCAGCGGGACAGCCTGCAGTGCATCCGCTGCGGCGCCTGCCTGAACGTCTGCCCGATCTTCAAGAACGTCGGCGGCTTCACCTACGGCACCACCTACCAGGGGCCGATCGGTTCGGTGATCACGCCGCACCTCCGCGGGCTGGCCGACTGGAACCACCTCTCGGCGGCCAGTTCGCTCTGCGGCGCCTGCACCGACGCCTGCCCGGTCCGCATTGACATCCACCACCACCTGCTGCACAACCGCCGCAACGCCGCGCGGACCGCCCCCAACCGCTGGGAGCGGCTGGGGCACCGCCTGTTCGTGGCGGTGGCCCGCCGTCCTTGGCTCTTTGCGGCCGGCGGCGCGGTGTTTCGCCGGCTCTTGCCGCTCGTCAAGGCGTTGCGGCCGCCGCTCGTGCGTGAGTGGCTGGCCACCCGCGATCTCCCGGCCGCGCCCGGGCGGAGCTTCCGTGACCAGTGGCGGCAGCGCGGCCCCGCGATCGTCGCCGCCAGCCCCGCGGAGCCGCGGCCATGAGCGATGCCTCGGCACGCGACGTGATCCTGGCGCGGATTCGGGAAGCCCTGCGGGCACCGGCGGCACTGCCTCACGCCCTGCTGCACGCCGCCGCCGACCATCGGCCCGGTGCCGCCGCCACTGGCGGCCCCCATGGCACCGCCGCGCTGCCCGCGCTCGCGATCCTTCCGGAGGAGGCGGCGCGGCCCTGGCTGCCGGACGGGGGCGACACGCTCGAAGAGCGGCTGCAACTGCTCGTCGAAAACCTCGGCAAGCTGCGGGCGGTGGTGCAGCGGGTGCCCACCCTCGACGCGGCGGCCGAGTACGTCTTCGCGCTCGCCCGCGAGCGCGATTGGCAGCGGGTCGCCTGGCATCGGCACCCGCTCGTGGAGCCGCTCCTGGCCGGCATCCCCTGCGTCTCCCACGAAGTCGGCCCCGAGGCCTTCGACAAGTCGGCTCTCGAGGCCTGCGATGCGGGCCTCACCGCCTGCGAGTGCCTGGTGGCCCAGACCGGTTCGATCCTGGTCTCGAGCGCCACCTGCGGCGGCCGTGCCCTCTCGATCCTCCCTCACGTCCACGTCGTCGTGGCCACGATCGACCAGGTCGTCGGCACCCTGGCAGACGCGCTCCACGCGGCCCGCGACCGGCACGAAGGCCGGCTGCCGAGCATGCTCTCGTTCATTACCGGGCCGAGCAGGACCGGCGACATCGAGCGGATCCTCGTGCTCGGCGCCCACGGTCCGAAGGAGCTGTTCGTCATCCTCGTCGGCTGAGACGGCCGGTCGAGCCGACGACGCATCCTGGTCGCCCGCGCCCGCCGGCGGCTACGATGCCGGCCATGACATCTCCTCGCTGCCCTCTCTGCCTGGGCGACACGATCGAGATTCGGGCGAAGCTGGTCTGCCGCCGCTGCGGCCAGATCCTCGAGACCTGCTGCGAGGGCGGCCCCATGGGCACGTCCCCCGACTGCACCCGGCCGCCCGCACCACCGGCACCACCCGCGCCAACCGACGAAACACGGCCCGGCTGAGTTTTTCGGTCGCGGAAGCTCGATCTTCTGCTGTGAGTTTGCGTGTCGCGCAGACCCTGGCGATCGCGAAGGAGCTTCACGTACGGCTCCCCGCGACGGGGCTTCGCGAGCCGCCGGCTCGGCCGGGATGGATCGCGGCGGAAGAGCACCGACTGGGGGTGCGATTCCCGGGATCACCGGCACACGTGTGCACGAGACGTTTGGCCAGTTTTATCCTCTGGAGGTTCCTGTGAAGAAGCGATTGACGTTCGGCTTCCTGCCCTGGGTGGCCGCCGCTGGCGTGTGTGTCGCCGGTGGGTTCGTTCGTGGTGAGGATGCCGCGAAGGCCGCGCCGGCCGAGGGCTCCGTCTTGGTCGGCGCGCCCGAGGCTCAAGCGGCGGCTCCGGCCGCCGTCGAGGCCGACGCGGCTCCCGCCGCCGAGGTGGCCGGTGACGCCGGCGCCTGCATGAAGACCGTGAAGCGGTGGCAGTGGGTGCCGGAGATCCGCGAGGTGGAGGCCACCGAGTGGACGACCGAGGTCCGCGAGCGCTCTTTCACGGTGAACAAGAAGGTGCCGCGGATCGAGGAGCGGACCCGCAACTACACCGTGATGGTGCCGGAGACGCGGTCGAAGACGGTGGACTACACCGTCAACGTCAACGTCCCCGAGACGCGGACGCAGGAGTACAAGGTCGCCATCCCCTACACCGAGCAGCACGAGCAGTCCTACACGGTCTGCGTGCCGGTGAAGGAGGAGCGGACCCGCAGCTGGAAGGTGCGGGTGCCCTACACCGAGCAGGTCGAGCAGACCTACACGGTGATGGTGCCGGTCAAGGAGGAGCGGACCGCGACCTACAAGGTGAGCGTGCCCTACACCGAGGAGCGGACCGCGACCTACATGGTGAAGGTGCCCTACACCGAGCAGATCGAGCAGTCCTACAAGGTCAGCGTGCCCTACACCGAGCAGATGACCGGCTATCGCACGGTCGTCAAGCGGGTGCCCGTCAAGAGCACCAAGACGGTGACGGTCCGCGGCGGCCACTGGGAGACCGAGGTCAAGGAGATCTCCGCCAACGGCAAGTATGACGCCGCCGGCAACCCCTGCTGCCCGAAGACGGTCTGCTGCCGGAAGTGGGTCCCGACCTGCGAGACCCGCGAGGTCGAGACGACGATGTGGAAGTGCGAGACGGAGCAGGTGCCCTTCACCTACTGCGTCCGCAAGTGCCGCATCGAGGACCGCACCCGGACGATCTGCGTGCGGAAGGAGCGGTGCGAGGAGCGGACCCGGACCTACTGCGTGAAGCTGTCGCGCTGCGAGGAGCGGACCCGCAACTACTGCGTCACGAAGATGGTGCCGGAGACCCGGACCCGGACGATCTGCGTGAACAAGTGCCGCCTCGAGGAGCGGACCGGTACCTACTGCGTCACCAAGATGGTTCCGGAGACCCGGACCCGCACGGTGTGCGTCAACAAGTGCCGGTACGAGACCCGGACCCGCGAGTACACGGTGAACAAGTGCGTCGCCGAGCAGCGGTCGAAGGAAGTCTCCTACACGGTGATGGTGCCGCAGCAGCGGACCAGCACCTACAGCGTGTGCGTCAGCGACAACGTCTCGGAGACCAAGACCGAGAAGTACGTCGTCCGCGTGCCGCAGAAGGTGACGAAGACCGTGTGCACGAAGGTCCGCAAGTGCGTCGAGGAGCAGGTCCCGGCCGATGATGCCTGCGGCTGCTCGAACGGCGCCGCTGGCAACGGCAACGGTGCCGGCCGCGGCGGCCTGCTGGGCCACGGCCTCGGCTGCAAGAAGGGCTGCTAGTCGGCCACGCTCCGGCCCCGAGCCGGGGTGAGGATCGAGATCGAGAGGCGGGCCGGGCGCGGAAGCGCCCGGCCC
>JBJOKF010000186.1:0-9015 GCA_046046235.1 Planctomycetota bacterium
CCCATAAGGGCAAACAGAGGGCCAGGCCCGGAGGGCCGAGTAAGCACCAGCCGGCGGAGGCCGGCCCAGCAATGCGAGCAGGATGCAAGGCGTTGCGTGAAGCTAGCCGCACGGGCGGCCCTCGCCGGTGCACCACCGTAAACCGGATGCGGACGAGTGCCGGCTCAGCCGTTGCCGGCGGCCATGCTCGCCTTCGCCGCGGCGGCGATCGCGTCGGACGTGATCCCGAAGTGCTTGTAGAGGGCGGGAGCGGGCCCCGACGCGCCGAAGCCGGTCATGCCGACGAACCGGCCACGTGGGCCGATCCAGCGCTCCCAGCCGAAGCCGCCGGCCGCCTCGCAGGCGACACGTGCCGCCACCGACCGCGGCAGCACGCTCTCGCGGTAGGCCTCGTCCTGCTCCTCGAAGAGATCCCAACTCGGCATGCTCACCACCCGCGCCTGAACGCCTTCGGCGGCCAGCTTTTCCGCAGCTTCGAGGCAGAGTGGCACCTCGCTGCCGGTGCCGATCAGGATGCACTGCGGCGTGCCGCCGGCGGCTTCCTTCAGCACGTAGGCCCCCTTCGCCACGCCCGCGGCTGAACCCATGCCGGTGCGGTCGAGCGTCGGGAGGTTCTGCCGCGAGAGCACGATCACAGCCGGGCGGTCGGCCCGCGCCATCACGATGCGATAGGTCTCGGCGACCTCGTTGGCGTCGGCCGGCCGGAAGACGCCGAGGCCGGGCACCGCCCGGGCGCTGGCGAGCTGTTCGATCGGCTGATGCGTGGGGCCGTCCTCGCCCAAGCCGATCGAATCGTGGGTGAGCACGTAGATCACGCCCAGGTTGCCGAGTGCCGAGAGCCGCAGCGACGGCTTGAGGTAGTCGAAGAAGACGAAGAACGTCGCGCAGTAGGGCCGCAGACCGGAGAGCGCGAGCCCATTGCAGGCCGCCGCCATGCCGTGCTCGCGGATGCCGAAGTGGAGGTTGCGGCCGGAGTAGGAGCCGTGGCCGAAGTCACCGGCGCCCGGCACGAGCGTCATTGTCGAGGGCGCGAGGTCGGCGGAGCCGCCGAGGAACCAGGGAATCGCCCCGGAGAGGGCCTGGATCACCTTGCCGCTCGAGACCCGGCTGGCGAGCCCCTTGGCGTCGGCCGGGAAACAGGGGATCGCCTTCTCCCAGCCCGCCGGGAGCGTGCCGGCGAGGAACGTCGAGAGTTCCGCGGCCACGGCCGGGTGGGTCTTCGCCTGATCGGCGACCGTCGCCCGCCAGCCCTCGTGAGCCTGCTTGCCCCGGCTGCCCATCGTCTTCGCGAACCGCTCCGGCACTTCGGCGGGCACCAGGAACTGGGCGTCGGTGGGCCAGCCGTAGGCCGCCTTCGCGCCCTTGATCTCGTCGGCGCCCAAGGGCGCGCCGTGCGACTCGTGCGAGCCGGCCTTCTTGGGGGCGCCATACCCGATCACGCTCTTCACGATTACGAGCGTGGGCTTCTTCGCCTCGGCCTTGAAGCTCTCGAGCGCCCGCGCGAGGGCGGCGGTGTCGTTGGCGTCGGCGACCCGTTCGACCCGCCAGCCCATGCCCTCGAACTTCCGCTGCACGTCCTCGCTGAAGGCGAGATGGGTTTCGCCCTCGATCGTGATCTCGTTGTCGTCGTAGATCCAGCAGAGGTTGGCAAGGCCAAGGTGGCCGGCGATCGAAGCCGCCTCCATGGCGACGCCCTCCATCAGGTCGCCGTCGCTGCAGAGGACGTAGGTGTCGTAGTCGAAGACGACGTGGCCGGGCGTGTTGTAGTGGGCGCCGAGCCAGCGCGAGGCCAGTGCCATGCCGACGGAGTTGCCGCAGCCCTGGCCGAGCGGGCCCGTCGTCGTCTCGATGCCCGCGGTCATGTGGTGCTCGGGGTGGCCGGCGCAGACGCTGTCGAGCTGACGAAACTGCTTGATCGCGTCGAGCGTGACGGCCGGCTCGCCCGCCGTCCCCTTGCGGATGCCGGACAAGTGGATGAGCGCATAAAGCAGCATCGACGCATGGCCGCAGGAGAGGACGAACCGGTCGCGATTGGGCCACGACGGGTCGGCCGGGTCGTACCGCAGGAACTGCGTCCAGACCGTGTACGCCACCGGGGCCAGCGCCATCGGCGTGCCGGGGTGGCCGCTCTTGGCCGCCTCGACGGCGTCCATCGCCAGCGTGCGGATCGTGTCGATGGCGCGGCGGTCGATGTCGGTGGCGTGGGAAGCCCGCGAGGCGGAGGCGGTGGGGGCGGCCATGAGAGTTCGGCTCCGAAGGGATGCGATCAAGATCTGCGATTTCCGTAGCTATTGGCGGAGGAGTGTAGAAGCGTGGCGGAAGCCCCGTCAACGCGGGCAGGAGCGCCCCTCTCGAATGCAGGGTGGTCGCAAGCCGGGATTGCCCGTGCCATGTCGCCGGACGTTCGCGTCGGCCTTCCGGGCCTCCGCTCATTCCATGCTCACCCGCACTTCGCCATCCTGGCTGCGCTTGGCGAGCAAGGCCGGCTCTTTTGGCACGGGCAACCCCGGCCGCCTCATGCCACTGCCGGGCCACAGGGTCTGCCCCGCGTCCGACGCCGCGTCACCTGGCCATGTGGCGGCGATAGGCGTCGTCGAGCGAGGCGTAGCTCGTGCCGCAGAGCTTGGCGAGCGTGTCGGGATCGACCGTGCCGGTGTAGATGCGGACGAGATACTCCACGAAGGCGTCGCGGTAGCGGCCCCGCTCGCCGTTCATGAAGAAGTCGGCGAGCCCCGAGATCTCGCTGTAGATCTGCGGCAGCCGTGGGTCGGCCTGCAGGGCCCGGCGGCCGAGGCGGCACAGCCCCTCGAGTGGCACGTGGAAGCCGTCGTCGAGGAGCCGCTCCCGCGCCGCCGGCGCCCGCCCGGCCTCTCGGCCGCCGAGCGTCCATCCGAAGGTGGTCGGCTCGAGGCTCTCGAGGTAGCAGGCAGCCGCCTCGATCGCCCAGAAGCCGCACCGCTCGCCGGCGAGCGGGCTGGTCTTGCGGGTCTCCGCGAAGAGCTGGTGGGTCGCCTCGTGCCGCACGGTCGTCGTCTCCTGCCCCGCGCCCTCGAAGAACCAGGCCGTGCGGGTCGGCGTCCAATAGATGCCGAGCGTGCGGGCGATCGTGGGCTCGAGTGGCTCGAGTGCCGCGACGTAGGCGTCGCGGTCGGATGCGAGCGTGACCGCGAACGGATCGAGCGGCCGCGTCCGCCCGCGGCCCAGCATCCGCTGCCGCCACTCCGCGGGCTCGTGCTGGAAACCGCCGAAGGCCTGCACCCACGCGGTATGCGCCTGCTCGAGTTCGGTGGCGAGCCGGGCGGCCGCGTCGATGTCGCCCGTATAGCTGACGAGCCAGTGATCCGAGGCGAGCTTCGCCGCAGTCTTGAGATCGCGCGGCCGCCGCGGCGCGGTGCCGGTATCCCCCGGCTTGATCCAGCGGCCTTGGTCGTACCGCTCGCCCGCGCGGTAGCGGGCGAGCCGGCCGCGTGGCAGCCAGCCGAACTCGGCCGCGAACTCCTCCCCTTTGTCGAGCCGCCGCGCCATCTCCGGCCAGACCCAGCGGCCGTCGCGTCGCACCCAGCCGGCGGCCTCCCGCGCCCGCTCGTTGTCGGGATCGTCCCGCAGTGCCCGGTAGACCAGTCGGATCGATTCGCCGGTCCGTGGCGGCGACGCGTCGCCGTCATCCGCGAGCTCACGGGCGACGGCGAAGGTGGCCGCCGCGCGCCGTTTCCTGGCCGCGAGCAGCTCCTCCCACAAGCCGCGGGCAGCCGGCGTCTCGACCCCGTCCGGCACCTTTTCATCGCGGGGGTCGGCGGGAATCGCCAGCACGAACTGTCGCCCCTCTTCGGCCGGCAGATCCCAGCCGCGAATCGCCGTGACGACCGCCTCGTGGCCGCCCGCCTCCGCGCGGCGGACGAGGTCCTCGATCGTCGCCGACCAGTCACGGTCGATCTCCGCCGGCGTCGGCGCGGGAGCGGCCGCAGCGCGGTGCACGGATGCCCCGGCAAACGCCGCGGTGACGGCCATGACGAAGACAAACGCACGTGGCAGGCGGAAGGGCATGGCGTGGTGGTTCGGGCGGCGGGAAGGGGGCCGGCGCCCTCGTCAGCTCTCCTCGGCGAAAGCGGCATCGAACTGCCGCCGGCTCGGAGCGAAGTCGAGCTGCCGCACGAAGCCGCAGGCCTCCGCGGCACCGTGCTCGCGATCCATGCCGCAGTCCTCCCACTCCACCGAGAGCGGTCCCTCGTAGCCGATCTGGTTCAGGGCGCGGATGATCTCCTCGAAGTCGACGCCTCCGCGACCGGGCGAGCGGAAATCCCAGCCCCGCCGCGGGTCGCCGAAGTGCAGGTGGCTGCCGAGGATGCCGCCCCGGCCGTTCAGGAGCGTGACCGCGTCCTTCACGTGCACGTGATAGATGCGGTCGTGGAAGCTGCGGATGAACTCGACCGGATCCACGCCCTGCCAGTGCAGGTGGCTCGGGTCGAAGTTGAAGCCGAACTCCTCCCGGCGGCCGAGGGCGTCGAGGGCCCGTTGCGCCGTGACGGTGTCGAAGGCGATCTCCGTCGGATGCACCTCGAGCGCGAACCTGACGCCGCATTCGGCGAAGACGTCGAGGATCGGATGCCATCGCTCGGCGAACTCGGCGAAGCCGGCGTCGATCATCGCGTCGGTCACCGGCGGGAAGGAGTAGAGCAGGTGCCAGATGCTCGAGCCGGTGAAGCCGTTGACCACCGACACGCCGAGTTTCTGCGCCGCCCGAGCCGTCCGCTTCATCTCCTCGGCGGCCCGGGTGTTGACTCCGGCCGGATCGCCGTCGCCCCAGACGTGCGGCGGCAGGATCGCCTTGTGCCGCTCGTCGATCCGGTCGCACACGGCCTGGCCGACGAGATGATTGGAGATCGCGTAGACCGAGAGGTCGTGCCGCTCGAGGCTGTCGCGTTTGGCGGCGCAGTAGCCGCTCTCCTCCAGGGCCCGGGTGGGATCGAAGTGGTCACCCCAGCAGGCGAGTTCGAGACCGCCATAGCCGAACTCGCGGGCCTTGCGGGCGAGATCCTCGAGCGGCATGTCGGCCCATTGGCCGGTGAAAAGCGTGACGGGGCGGGGCATGGCGGCGCTTTCGAAGAAGGGAAACGGGAGGGACGGGAGCCGCAGGAATCGACCGGAGGCGGCAGGACGGCGGGCAGGGCTCTAGCGACGGATCACGCTCCGCAGGAGCCACAGCCCCCAGAGCGCCACGAGCACGTTGCCCATCCAGACCGCCGGCGGCGGCAGCGTGCCGGCCTTCACCCGCGACACGCCCAGCATGAACACGGGATAGTAGACGAGCAGGATCGGGAGAAAGCAGAGAAAGAAGCTCGTGAGGAAGTCGGCGTTGCGCATGCGGATCGCCATCGGTGCGCCCACCAGCACGAAGCACAGGCAGCTGAAGCCGTTGGCCCACCGCCGCCAGGGCTCCATGATGATCCGCGTCAGCCGCGAGCGTGCCCAGGTCGCCTGCTGCAGGTCGGGCTCGATCGCCGCGGGAAGCGTGAGCTCCATCTGCCCGGTGACGATGCCCATGGCGATCTTGCCGGCGGCGATCTGCTCGAACTGGTCGATCTTGGCGATCTGGTCGGCCCGCGCCTTGGGAAACTCGGCCATCGCGATCTCCGACGGGCTCGTCGACGTGCCGCCCTTGCGGCTCACGGCGTCGAGCGGCACGACCCGCTCGATCGTGTCGGGAAACACGGCCTTCACGTCGCCGACGTGGACCGTGCCGTCGCGGCAGGTGATCGTGAGCGTGCCGGCGGACGCGTCGGCCTTGAGCGCCGCCTCGGCGGCCGAGACCGTCACCGGCGGGCTCGATCCGCCCGGCTGGAACGAGAGCGTGGGCCGGATGAGACGCCGGCCGTCGACGCCCTTGACGTTGATCGACAGCTGCGCGGTGCTGTAGGACCGCTGCTGCCGGAGACGGCCGTAGATGATCTCCTCGACGCTGCCGATGACGACCCGGCGGATGCCGTCGCGGCCCCACGAGACCGCCACGTCGTTGAGCCAGACAGACACGAGGCTGACCACGACCGCCAGCAGCGCCGCGGGCCAGATCGTGGCCATCGGCGTGATACCGGCGGCCTTGAGGGCGGTGATCTCGTTGGAGGCCGACATCCGCCCGAAGACGCTCGCCACGGCGAAGAGCATCGTGCCCGGGACGGCGAACCGCATCGCCTCGGGGAGCACGTAGGGGATGAGCGCGAGAATCTGCATCATCCCCAGCCCCTGCTGCTGGGCCTCCTTCACGAGGCCCACCACGAGCATGAAGATCGTGAGCGCGGCGAGCGCCACCAGGAAGACCTGGAGCAGTTCGACGAGGACGTAGCGGGTGATGATCTTCATGCGTGCAGCCGCCGTTCAAGCCGGGGAGGGCGGGGCTGCCGGGCCGCGGATCGTGTCGTCCCGCCGGGCCGCCTCGACCGCCTGCGTGTGGACGGCGATCGCCTGGGCGGCGGCCGCCACCGCCTCCGTGAAGGCTCCGCTGCCGGCGAGTTGCCGGGCCAGGGCCACGTGGGCCGCGACGGCTTCCGCCTCGGCCGCCGACAACTCGCCGCGGGCGGACTCAGTGCTCGAGAGAATGCCCTCGAGCAGCCGTTCGCTCGGGGTGCAGTCGTAGCGGCGGTAGGGGCCCTTGCCGAGCATGTCGCCCGCGCGGAGCAAGCGCGCCCGCTTGCCGGCGGGCGCGAGGAAGCCGAGCACCGCCACCAGCAGTGCCGCCGCGGCGGCCAAGAGCGCCCCGAGGCTGCCGAAGAGACAGGCGGCGTGCATCACCGGCGAGTCGTCGCAGAGCGGCTTCGCGAGCAGGCTGTAGGGGTTGAACATGAGCGCGGCGAGGAGGAACCCGGCCGCGGTCGCCAGCGCCGCCCAGGAGCGGCGAGACCGTTGCCGGCTCGAGATCGCCTGCTCGCTCAGCGGCCAGTCCGCATCCTTCCGCGACGGCCGCGTCGCTTCTTCTTCTCCCGCGCGGACGACGATCACCGTCACGTTGTCGGGTGCGCCGCGGGCAAGCGCCAGCCCGACGAGCGCCGCGGTGGCGGCGGCCGGCTCGAGCGCCGCGGCGAGGAGGCCGATCTCGGCATCGGCGGCCTGCCCCGACAGGCCGTCGCTGCAGAGCACGTAGGTGTCGCCGGCCGATACCGGGAACGGCCCCTCGAGGTCGCAGTCGACCTGGGCGTGCGGTCCCATCGACCGGGTGATGATGTTCTTGGGCGCCGCATCGGCGGCCTGCTCGCGGGACATGCCGCCGGCGGCCTCGAGCTCCCAGACGAGCGAGTGGTCGCGGGACAACTGCTCGATGGTCTTTCCACGCACCCGGTAGCAGCGGCTGTCGCCGACGTGGCCGACGATCGCCCCGCGGGGCAGGAGCACGAGTGCGGTGCAGGTCGTGCCCATGCCGCGAAACTCGAACCCGCTCTCCCCCTTGGCGTGGATCTCGGCGTTGACCCGTTCGAGGCTCTGCTTGAGTGCCAGCGGCGGGGAGAACTCGGCCCGCTGTTCATACAGCTTCGGCAGCCGGTCGGCGGCCATGGCACTGGCGAGTTCGCCGGCGGCATGGGCGCCCATGCCGTCGGCCACCACGAAGAGCCAGCCCCGTCCCCGATGTTCCTGCGGGGTGGCCGGCAAGACCGCCTTCGCGTCTTGGTTGTTCGACCGCCGCCGGCCGATGTCGGTGCGGTCGCTGTAAAGAAGGCTCGGTGCTTTTCCCACGCGTCGAACTTCCTCGGTCGGGTCGGCCGGTCGGGAAAGAGCGGATTCTAGCCGGATGGCGCGGCCCGGGCGAGACGGGATTGGCCGGGCAGGATACGCAAAACGCCGCTTGGGCTGGCGGCCGTGCGGTCCAGATCCCTATCGTCCCGCCTCTCCAGCGGAGGTGGTGTCATGAACTGCAGGCAGGCCGGACGAGGATCGCGGTGGTGGCTGGTGGTCGTCTGCGGTTGCCTGCCGGCGGCCGTCGGGGGCTGCGTGCAGCGGCGGATGACCGTCCGTAGTGAGCCACCGGGGGCCCTCGTGTACGTCGACGACTATCAGATCGGCACGACGCCCGTCTCCACCGACTTCATCTATTACGGCACCCGCAAGATCCGGCTCGTCAAGGACGGCTACGAGACGCTCACCGTCCGGCAGCCGTTCCCGGTCCCCTGGTACGAGATCTTCCCGCTCGACTTCGTCACCGAAAATCTCTGGCCCTGGGAGATCCGTGACGAACGGGTGGTCGACCTGGCGATGACACCCGCGGCAGCGACGCCGCCGGAGTCGGTTGTCGCGCGGGCGGAGCAGGCCCGGCTTGCCGCCGGCAGCCTGCCGCCAGTGGCCGCACCGACGCAGCCGGTGGCGGTGCAGCCGGTCGTGCCGCAGCCGATCCCCGCGCCGACCCCGCAGCAGCTCCCCATGGTTCAACCGCCGCCGGCGCCGGGCGCGCCTGGCGGTCCGCAGATGCTGCCGCCCCCCTCGGGCCTCACGCTCCCGCCACCGTCGCCCTTCCAAGGCCTGCAGCCGCCGCTGCAGAACGCCCCCGCGCAGGGCATCCCGGGCTTGTAGTGCGCGTAGCCTCGTGCGGCTCCGGGCCGGTCACTGGCTCTGGCTCTGGCTCTGGCTCTGGCTCTGGCTCTGGGCCCGTCGTGGCGACAAGTTTTCAACGTGTCGAATCCGGGTTGCCAGAGCGCCGGTGAGGGGCCGCCCCCGCCCCGTCGCCGGACGTTCGCGTCGGCCTTCCGGGCCTCCGCTCACTCGGATGCTGACTTCGCTCCGGCATCCTGCCTGCGCTCGTCATCATACGCCGGCTCTCCGGGCGGGGCGGCCCCTCACCTCCCGTATGGGCAGCAGCAAGAAGCTTCTTCAAAAGCGCCAGGCCCGGAGGGGCCAAGGCAAGGTCGGCGCGAGGTACGCACGGCCGCAGACGGCGTCGCATGGATGCGACGCACAGCACCAGCGGGCGGAGGCCCGCCAAGCGGACGGCGGCAGGATGCCGCGCGTTCGCGTGAAGTTGCTGGCATACTCTCCTCA
>JBJOKF010000192.1:0-35701 GCA_046046235.1 Planctomycetota bacterium
CCCAGGTGTCGCCCACGGCGACGTCGCGTCGGGCCGGCAGGGTCTTCGTGGCGTGGACAGAGTCGCTCATGATCGCTCCAGATCGGGTGATGGGCGGGCCAGCTCACAGCCGCCAGACGGCACTGCCCCAGGCGAGGCCGCCGCCGAAGCCGCAGATCACGACGGTGCTGCCGGGGCCGACGCGGCCCGTCCGCCAGGCTTCGTCGAGCGCCAGCGGTATCGATCCGCTGGAGGTGTTGCCGTAGCGGTCGAGGTTCATCATCACCTTCGTTTCGGGCAGGCCGAGCGACTCCCGCACGCCCTCGATGATCCGCGCATTCGCCTGGTGGAGCACGAACAAGTCGATCGCCTCGAGCGCGACCCCCGACCGCTCGACCACCTGCCGCACGTTCTCCTCGGCGAGCCGGATCGCCCACTTGAAGACGGCGCGGCCGTCCATCCGCATGAACTGCTCCCGGCGGGCCAGCCCCTCGGCCGTGACCGGCTGCCGCGAGCCACTCATGGGACAGGCCAAGAGCCCCGCACCGCGGCCGTCGGAGCCGAGCGAGAAGGAAAGCAGGCCGTGCTCGCGGCCGGAGGACTCCGGGTCGGCGGCCTCGAGCAGGACCGCGCCGGCCCCGTCGCCGAAGAGCGGCCAGGTCTTGATGTCCTCCGGATCGACCACGCGGGAGTTGGTGTCGGCGCCGACCACCAACGGCAGCCGGCTCGTGCCGGCCGCGATGAACTGCGCGGCCGTCACGAGCGCGTAGGCGAAGCCGGCGCAGGCGGCCGTGACGTCCATCGCGGGCGCGCCGAGGCCGAGCTTCTCCTGGACGATGCACGCCGTCGATGGGATGCACATGTCGGGCGTGAACGTGCCGAGCACGAGCAGGTCGACGGCGGCCGGATCCGCGGCGGCGTGGGCGAGCGCCGCGCGGCAGGCCATCGCCGCCAGATCGCTCGTCGCCACGTCCGGCTCCGCGTGCCGCCGCTCATGGATGCCCGAGCGGGCCACGATCCACTCAGGATCGCAGCCCAGCCGCGTGAGGGCGGCGTTCGTGACCACCCGCTCAGGCACGCCGCTGCCGATGCCGGCGAGGCGAAACCCCACGGCCCGGCCGAACCGCGACGGTCGGGGAGAAGTGAGGATGTCGGACATTCAGGGCCAGCCGTCGGGGGCGAACCGGATCGCGTGAGTATGGTACGGCCTCGACCACGACCGCGCATAGCGGCCTCGGTCACGCGACCAAGCACCGACGTCGATGAACTTACGGCGCAGGCTCCACCGGAGCGGCAGCGGCCTCCTTCGTCTCTTCCTTCTTCTGCACCATGGTCTGCCGACCGAGATGGATCTTGGCGTATTCCTTGTCCGACACGACGTAGTACCAGTCGGCGAAGCGGTTGTTGAGCTCGCGCACCCGCTTTTGGGCCGCCTTCACCTTGTCATCGTAGGCATCCTGCTTGCGACGGTTCTCGCGCTCCACCCGGCGCCGGTTCTCGAGCGCGGCCTGGGCGGCCGCTTCGGTCTCGTCGGCCTTCTTCAGACTCTCCGCCGCGTCCGCCGGCTTCTCCCCCGCGGCCGCGTCGCCGTCCTTCTCCTTCGCGGCGGCGTCCTTCTTCCCCTCGGCATCCTTGTCCTTGTCGTCGGCGGCCTTCTCGCCCTCGCCGGGCACGTCGGGCAGCGGGTCGAGCGTCGGCTTCTCGAGCAGCTTCTCGTTGAACCGCGCCATCACGAGCAGGTACCGGCCGCCGGTCTCGCCGGCGGCGTCCTTACCGGCCGCGTCGCCCTCGCTGGCCTTCGTCTCCGCCGCGACCGTGGTCGGCGCGCCGAACCGCAGCACGTACTCAACGCCGTCCCGCATGCCGACGATCGTCTCGCCGTCGGTCGAGAGGATCTCGCCCGACTTCAGCGGCAGGAAGCCCCTCTGCTGCATGGAGGTCACCGCTTCGCGGTCGTTCGTGAAGCTCTCCTCCGCCTTGAGTTCCGCGCTCAAGCCCGACGGCTTACGGGCGACGTCGACGATCTTCAGGTCGCCGAGGGCGTTCCGCAGGTCGTTGAGCTTGGCCGTCGCCAGTTCCTCGCCCTCGGGCAGCTGCTCATCCTTGGCGGCGCCCTCCTTGTCGAAGGCCTCCATCTTCACGAGCGACCACTTGGCGTCCTTGTCGTCGTAGGAAAGATCGATGCGATACTTTTTGTCGAGCTGCACGCCGATCCGCCCGCCCGACTCCACGGCCACGAGGGCGTAGTCCTCGATCCCGAGCCGACGCACGTCCCACGGGGAAATCTTGAGCAGGTCCTTCTCGATCCAGTCGTCGAACTTGGTCGTGAGCTTCGAGGTGTCGATTTCCACGCGATAGACAGGATCCTGCCCGGCCTTACGAACGAACCGTAACGATCGCCCGGAGGACTCGCCGCCCGGCAGCCGCTTGTCTTCCTTGCCGATCACCAGCCGTGCCAGCTTGTTGCCCGACGCGTCGCGGATCTCCACGAGTTGCCCCACGCCGGTCATGCCCGGCTTGATCTTCTCGGGGTCGGGCTCGATCACGCCGTAGGTCTCGTGGTCGGCGGCCGACTTGCTGACGACGTCGAGCATCTTGAGGTCGACGAGCGACGTCGCGGCCGCGGCCAGCTGCTCCTTGGCGTCGGCGGGATAGTTTTGATGGGCCGGCAGCACCCATACGCCTCCCGCCTGCATCACCTTGAAAGGATGCAGCGTCGACAGCTCGTCGTCGTACGAGACGATCTCCAGGCTCGCGGCCTTCGCGGCGTCGGAAAGCTCGGGAAAGAGCACCCGCTGCTCCTCCGGTTCGATCTTCGCGGTCTTGATCCTCGGCTGCAGCGACCAGCCGAGGAGCAGCATGCCGAGGCCGCCGAGCAGGAACGCCCCCGTCCGCAGCATCACCGGCGACAAACCGCCCGTGGCTTCGCGGTCCTCGACGTGCCGAAAGCGGCCCGCCCGCTCTTCATGCCGCTCGTTGTCGTCCATTCTGCCTGTCGTGTGCATCGTGTTTCCCTGCGCCAAAACCACTGAAACAGATTCTCGGAATCCAGCATCTGGTCGCCGTCAGCCGCGGCCACCCGTTCATCGCAGCCGGGACTTCGCCACGCCTTCGCGCTCCAGCGCCCGCCGCCGGAAGTAGACGAAGAAGGCCACCACGAGCGGCGGAATCGGCGGCAGGAGCACGGCCAGCCACTTCTGCCTGTCCTGCTCCTTGCGGATCTTCGCCTCGAGCTGGCGCTCGACGGCCTCCACCTCGGTGTCCCGCTTCCGCTTCATCTGCTCGATCTTGGTGTCGAGCCGCCGCTGGGCGAGCCGCTGGCGGCTGGCGAGCTGCTGCACGGCCTGCATCGCCGCCTGCGGATCGGCGTCGCCGGCCGACTCCATCTCCTTGATCTTCTTCTCGAACTCGCCCACCTCCGCCTGCATCGCGTCGTTGGCCTGCCGCTCCGCCTCGTCGAACTGGGCGATGAACTTCTGCCGCTCCTCCTCCGCCTTCTCGCGGGCGGCGGCGACGGTGTCCTCGATCCGCTCGAGCGTGCGGTGCTTCGGCTTCCGCTTGCGGATCTCGAGGAAACGCTCGTCGGCGGCGAGCCAATCGAGGACGTTGAGCACGAAGGTCACGTTGTCGAAGTTGAGCCCGAACACCTCGTCGGGACGGTTGCGCAGGCCGAAGATCCGGCCGTCCATGAGATCGATGTCCGACACGACGACCGCCCGAATCGGCTTGCCGGCCGCCTTCGGCTCGCCCCCCTCCGCCGCGGGCGATCCGGTCGCCTGCCTCTCGATGGCGACCGCGAGCGTCATCGACTGCTTCGCCTGCTTCTCGAAGAGCTGCAGTTGCCGCATGTCGCCGCGGTTGCCCATCACCTGCTCCACTTCGATCGTGCCGGTGCGGAGGCCGGTCTGGGCCAGCGGCGTCCACGAGACGTCCGCCTTCTCGTCCTTGACGAGGCCTCCCGGGAAGGGGAAGAGCACCTCCTGCAGGCCGGCGGTGATCGGCTGCTTCGCATTGAAGGCCGACAGCTTGCCGGCGGCGTCGGCCGTCAGGTCGGCGTCGATGAAGACGAACTCGTCGGGCAGTTCGAGCTTCGGATGCGGGTTGTAGTCCTGGCAGACGATGAGCGGATCGTTCCCGACCTGCCCCATCGCGGGGCGGCCGCCGCGGGCCATGAGCTTGATGCCCAGGGCGTCCCAGAGCTGGCCGATATCTCCCTTGGGCTGCGCCTGCGGCTGGAACATCGCCATCGGCCCGCCCGGTCCGCGGCGGGGCTGTGACGTGCCCGGGATGCCTTGCATGAGGACCGGCAGCGGATCCTCGAAGATCGCCACCGGCTGTCCGGCCCGGACGGCCGCCACGAAATGCCCCATCTGCTCCGGGCCGAGCGACGAGGGCTGCACGGCGAGGAGCACGTCGTAGCTGTCGGCGATCGGCGCCGACGGATCGACCTGGACCACGTCGTACTGCTTCTCGAGCTCCTCGAGCACCGGCTGCCGCGGCCGCTGCTGCCCGCTCATCATGTCGAAGCCGCCGAAGAGGTCGGCGTCGGTCGTCAGCACACCAAGCCGCTTCCGCTTCTGCTGGGCCGCGGTGCAGATCGAGCGGATGAGTTCATACTCGACCGGCGTGCCCTTGTCGAAGAACGGCACCACCACCTTCTCCAGGCCGCTCGTGAACGCGCAGCCGAGGAAGATGCTCTCGTCACGGTAGGCGCCGCGCACCCGCGACAGCACGCTCACCGGCTCGATGCCGAACTGCTGCGACGCCAGCGCCGCCGCCTCGGTCTTGGGATCGGTGGGAATCACCTCGACGTTGATCTTGCCGCGGCCGAGTTGCTGAAACTGCCGCAGCATGTTGAGCAGGTTCAGGCGGGTCTGGGTGTAGTCCTCGGGAACGGTCGGGCTGACATAGGCCTTGATGTCGATCGGCCGGCTCGCGTCGAGGTCGCCGAGCAGCCGGCGGGTGTCGGGGGAGAGCGAGCTGATGCGCTCCTCGGAGAGATCGGCCCGCACGTCCAGCGCCCGGAAGCAGAGCACCGCGCCGAGCGCGGCCGCGGCGAGCCCGAGCGTTCGGACGATGAAGTGCACGCCCATGCGGCCGCCGTCCCGGCGGCTCGTCCAGTGCCGGCGGCCGATGAGCACCATCGCGACATACAGACAGACCGCCACGATGCCGAGGAAGTAGCCGATGCCGGAGAGGCTGACGATGCCGCGGCCGAAGTCGGTGAACTGCTCGGCCAGACTGCAGGGCCGCACCCACTTGGCCAGGCTCGGCGACATCACGGCCCCCGCCTGGTCGGCCACCACCAACGGCGCGTTGAAGGCCAGACCGAGGATGAAGGCCACCGTGAGATTGTTGGTGAGGAAGCTCGCCACCAGGCCGATCGCGATCATCGCGACGCCGACGAACCAGTAGCCGAGATAGTTGGAGAAGAAGAGGCCGGCGTCTGGCGTGCCCCAGAGCAGGAGGATCGCCAGGTTGCAGATGCAGGAAAAGAGCAGGGCCACGGTGTAGATCCCGACCGCCGCGAGGTATTTGCCGAACACCACCTCCCAGTCGCTCGCGGGGATCGTCAGCAGCAGCTCATCGGTGCCCTGCCGCCGCTCCTCCGCCCACACGCTCATCGTGATCGCCGGGATGAACACGAGCAGGATGTAGGGCAGGTAGCGGTTGAGCTGGTCGAGATTGGCGAGGTTGGAGTTGAAGAACTCCGGCGGCCAGAACGCCGCCAGCGACCCGAGCAGCACGAATACGCAGATGAAGACGTAGCCGGTCGGGTTGGAGAAGTAGGCGACGAAGTTTCGCTTGAAGACCGCGTCGAGCACGTGCCATTTCATGGTTGTCGATCCTTGCAAACGCTGTTCAGGTCGTGATGACGGAGGCGGGCCGCGCCGCGGGGACGAGAGTCAGACGGAGACGCCGCGGGTCAGTTCGTGGAACCGCTCGTCGAGGCCGCGGCCGTCGGCCCGGAGATCCCGGGGCGTGCCGTCGAACCGCATGCGCCCCTCGGAGATGAGGATCACCCGGTCGGCGAGCGCCTCGACCTCCTGCAGGATGTGGGTGGAGAGCAGGATCGTCTTGCGCTCGCCGAGCCGCCGGATCGTGTCGCGAACGCCACGGATCTGATTGGGGTCGAGGCCGCTCGTCGGCTCGTCGAGGATGAGCACGTCGGGTTCGTGGAGCAGCACCTGGGCCATCCCCACACGCTGCCGGTAGCCCTTCGACAGCTTGCCGATGGCCTTGCCGATGACGGCGCCCAGTTCGCACTGGTCGATCACGGCGTCGATCCGCTCAGTGCGCCTGGGCCCCTTGAGCCCCCGGGCATCGGCAAAAAACTCGAGCAGGCTCCGCGGCGTCATGTCGGGATAGAGCGGGCCGTTCTCCGGCAGGTAGCCCAGGCGGGCCGCCCCGAGCAGGCGGTCCTTCGACATGTCGTACCCGGCGATCCGGGCGATTCCGGCCGAGGGGGCGAGGTAGCCGGTGAGCATCTTCATCGTGGTGCTCTTGCCGGCGCCGTTGGGACCGAGGAAGGCGACGATCTGCCCGCGGGGCACGCTGAACGTGATGTCCTCTGTGGCGATGAAGGAGCCGTAGTACTTGCAGAGGCCGTCGGCCTCGATCATCGCGTCTCGGGTGGCGTTGGTCATCGTGGGAACGGCTGCCCTGGGAATGTTGGGAACTCAAAATACGTCCGCCGCGGCTCGGGACGACGGCCCCGGGGCGACGACCCCTCATTTTTTACGGCGGGGCGGGTTCCGGCAATCCCCAGTCGGCTTTGGCAGCCCTCCGCAGCCGCTTCACCGTTGCTCCGCGGCCACCGTCGCCGCCCCAGCCAGCGGCTCCACGAGCGGCTCGGGCCGACCGCGATGCCAGGCGATGTGGGCCAGCCAGGCGTCGCTGGCCTCCGGAAAATCGCCGCGAAAGTGCACGCCACGGGTCTCGCGCCGCTCGAGCGCAGCCCTGATCATCAGCCGGGCCACCTCGAGCATGTTCTGCAACTGCCAGCCCTGGGGCTCGGCGAACTGCCGCGGCAGCACGTAGCGGCACCAGCCCTCCACGGCCTCGGCCGCCTCGGCCAGGGAGTCGCCCGTCCGCTCCACGCCAACGTGCCGCCACATCAGCGCCCGCAGGGAGTTGCGGATGTCGGCGAGGTCGAGGCTGCCGTTGGCGTCGGCGGCCGGGCCACCGGCGGCGCTGGTCCGCGGATTGGCGAGCGCCGGCACCAGATACTCGGTCGCCTCACGAGCGCCGCCCGGCTCCGCGAGGATCTCGGCCGTCGCCTGGGCGCCGGCGCGGGCGCCGTAGACGAGCCCTTCGAGCAGGCTGTTGCTCGCCAGCCGGTTGGCGCCGTGGAGGCCGCTCGAGGTCACTTCGCCGGCCGCGAGCAGGCCCGGGAGGGTGGTGCAGCCCCGGCCGTCGACGGTCACGCCGCCGACCATGTAGTGCGCTCCGGGCCGGACGGGAATGCGGTCGCGGGCCAGGTCGAGCCCGAACTTCGCGCAGATCTCGGCCATGCCGGGAAACCGCCGGCGCACCGACTCGGCGTCGAGGTGCGAGAGGTCGAGGTAGACGTTGGCATGATGGGTGCGGTGCATGACGACGGTGATCGCGCGGGCGACCACGTCGCGGGGCGCGAGCTCCCCCCGCGGGTCGAACTCGGGCATGAACCGCCGGCCGTCCCGGTCGACCAGCCACGCCCCCGCCCCGCGGACCGCTTCGGTGATCAGGCTCCGGGCGCCGCCGGCGATGTAGAGCACCGTCGGATGAAACTGCATGAACTCCATGTCCCGCAGCTCGGCGCCGGCCCGCCAGGCCAGCGCCATGCCATCCCCGCTGGCTCCGGGGGGATTGGTCGACTCGCGATAGAGTTGCCCCGCGCCGCCGGTGCAGAGGATCGTGCGGCGGGCCCAGATGAGCGTCTTGCCGTGGGACGGATTCCAGACGAGCGCCCCGCGGCAGACGCCCTCGTGCGTGACCAGGTCGATCGTGAACGTGTCGGGCCAGACCTCGAGATTCTCGAGGCCCCGCGTCCGCTCGATCACCGCCCGCATCACCTCCCGGCCGGTCGCATCGCCGAGCGCGTGCACGATGCGGTGGTGGCTATGGCCCCCTTCGCGCCCCAGTTCGAGGCTGCCGTTGTGCGAATCGAACCGGGTACCCCAGGCGATCAGCTCCGCGATCCGCGCGGGCGCCTCGCGGACGACGGAGTCGACCACGTCCTCGTGGCACAGTCCGCCGCCCGCGGAGAGCGTGTCGGCCACGTGGTTGTCGAACCGATCCTCGGGATCGACGACGCTGGCGATGCCGCCCTGCGCCCACTGGCTCGAAGAGCTGCGGAGATCGTCCTTCGTGACGACGGTGACCGACAGTCGCGGATCGACTTCGAGCGCCGCCCGCAGGCCGGCCAGGCCTCCGCCGAGAATGAGGACGTCGGTGAAGCAGTGCGGCACCCGCTGCGGCCCGAACGCCGCGAGGTAGCGGGGTCCCTCGAACACATGGCTCTGTGCGCTCATTCGCCGGCGGCACCAGGAGCGGCTGGCTGCGGCAGTTCGCCGCTCGTGCCCTGCAGGAACGCCTTGAACCGTTCGCGATAGCCGCTCGGCGGCCGGCTGCGGCGGCCCTCGGCCTGGCCACCCCGCACGTCGGCAGGCACGTCGCGGCCGCTCTGCACCCCGGCGGGCCGCAGGCCGAGGCTGCGCAGTTCCCGTTCGAACTCGGCCCGCTTCACCGGATCGCCAGTGTCGGCCTGACGACGCATCGCCTCCCAGCGGGCCAGGAATGCCCGAGCCTCCTCCCGCGTCCACCCGAGTTCGTCGAGCACATCGGCCCTGCCGGAAGCCAGCGAGTCGCGCAGGTGCTCGATCGCGAGGTCGGCAGCGTTGCGGGCATGATCGACATCCTGGGCAGCCCATTCGGTTTCGCCCGACGGTGATGGCCCCTCGCGGGCAGCCTGGTCCGGCGGCGGACCGGCTCCTCCCGACCAGCCACCTCCTCCTTCGGCACCAGGCTGAGCCGTTCCTTCCGGAGTCGTGCCCTGTCCTTGTTGCCCCTGCTGACCCTGACCCTGCTGACCCTGGCCCTGCTGACCCTGGCCCTGCTGACCCTGACCCTGCTGACCCTGACCCTGCTGACCCTGCTGACCCTGACCCTGCTGACCCTGACCCTGCTGACCCTGACCCTGCTGA
The DNA here is from genome assembly GCA_046046235.1 of Planctomycetota bacterium. Taxonomy (GTDB): domain Bacteria; phylum Planctomycetota; class Planctomycetia; order Pirellulales; family UBA1268; genus CAMCQY01. Next base: position 9,165 of record JBJOKF010000192.1, read on the forward strand.
CCCTGTCCCTGCTGACCCTGTCCCTGCTGACCCTGTCCCTGCTGACCCTGTCCCTGCTGACCCTGCTGCCCCTGTCCCTGCTGACCCTGGCCCTGCTGACCCTGACCTGTAACGCCGCCCCCGGCACCAGTCTTGCCGCCGCCGTTGCACGACGAACATCCTTCCTTGCCGCACGGCTTGCCGTCGGCCGCTTGGCACTGCGCCGACTCGGAGTCGGGCCGCTGTCCAGCGGCGTTCTTCTGGCCACCTTCCTGCCGCCGCTCGCCCTGCCGCTCGCCCTGGCGACCGCCCTCCGACTGGCCTTCGGCACCTTCGCGCGGCGGGCCCTGTTCACCCTCACCGCCCGCTTGCTTTCCGCCCGCTTGCTGCCCGCCGGATGGCTTCCCGCCGTTCTCCTTGCCGGCTCCATCCGACGCCCCCTGGTCTTCAGCCTGGCGACGATGCTCGAGGATCCGCTCCATGGCCTCGCCGTCGTTGGTGCCGTCCGCTGCCACGCTCGACCGCGGTTTCGCCTCCCCGCGCGGCCCGGTCTTCTGCTGCTGGCCACCTCGCTGCCCGCCGGCATCGGGCCGCTTCGCTCCACCCGCCCGACCGGCGTCTGAGCCGCCACTGTCACCTTGTCGATCCCCCTGCCCCTCCGCAGGCCCCGAGTCGGGACGATCGCCACCTGCACCGCCCTGTGGCTGCGGACCGGACCGCTGGCCGCCACCTTGCTTCCCTTCACCGCTGCGGCCCGCCCCCTGGCCCTCATTGCCCGCGGCCTTCTCGCCGCGGCCTTGGCCTTGACCTTGACCCTGGCCGCGCTCTTCGTTGCCGCCCTGACGCGGCTCGGACTCACCGCGGCGGCCGCCGGCAGCCGTGCCGTCCTGCTGCCCCGGCTGAGGTTCGCCCTGTTGCTCCCCGTCGCGTTTTTCGCCCTGCGTCGGCTCCTCGCCGCGCGGCTGGTCCTTGCCGTCCCTGTCTTTCTGTTGCTGCCGACCGTTCTCGGGAGGCGGTTCGTTCACTGCGTCACGGGGCCGGTCCTCGCCTGCGTCGGCGGCAGGCTCCCGATCAGGCATCTCCGGCCGTTCGCCCCGAGCCGGTCGGTCGGCACCGCGCGAATCCTCTTGCGGCTCCCCGGCGCCCCCCTCGTTCCTGCGGTCCATCTTTTTTTCGCCGTCAGCGGCTCCGGCTCCGCCGGGTTCTTGCGGACCGCCTTCTCCCTTCTCTGCCTCGCCCTGATCATCGGCGGCGCGATCCCGGGGCTCCGGGCGCGGCGGCTCCTGCGCCGGCGGCCGCGGCGGCGCTGAAGCATCGACCTGAAGCGACTGCCAGGGAGTGCGGGTGACGTTCGGCTGCTCGGGACGGGTGTCGGTGGCCACGCCGCGATACTCGAGCGTGCTCCCCGCGCCCGCCCCGAACTCCTGCGGCACGAGTTGCACGATTCCCGTGTACGCCCCCTGGCGCCCGCTGCCGGGCAGTACGATCGGCGGCCGGGCCGGACCACCCTCGACCCGCACCTCGACCGCCACGCTCGCCAAACCGAAGTCAGGATCGAGCGCGCGGATCCGCACCGGCACCGGGCTGCCGGGCGGTACCCGCAGGGGCGATTCCCGGGGTTCGTCGATGGCGATCTCGGGCGCCAGGTCGGGCAGCACCTCGATCCGATGCACGAGCTGATCGGCCTCGACCGGCTCCTTCCCCGTTCCCGCGCCGCCGCGGGGCTGGAAGAGCAGCCGGTAGGAGGCATGCTCGGCGGCCGAGCGGTCTGCATTCATGGTCAGCGGAAACGACACGCCGGCACGGGCCAAGTCGCTCGTGCCGACCTTCATCTTGAGGTCGCGCTTGCCATCGCAGCCGAAGTCGACCCAGGCGGAATCGAGCGGCTGATTGCTCTCGGCGAGGAGCACGACCCGCGTGCCCTCCACGGCGCGCAGGTCCCCCTGCCAGGCCACGGTCTCCGGCTCGCGGCGCATGTACGCGGGAAACTCGTAGCGCGCCTCCCGAACGACGAGCGACGGCGAATCGACCACCGCCACCCTGACCGGCTCGCTCCGCGCGTCGCCGGCGCGGATGGAAAACGCCACCGACTGATCGAGTCCCCGGGCCGCTGCAGGGAGCACCGCGTCATACCGCGGCCCTTCGCCGCCATCGCCTCCGGCCCGCACCATCTCCACCCGCCAGGCCGCCTCGGCGCCATCGACGGTGCCGTCGTCCAGCAAGGGCGAAACCTCGACGACAGGACGTTCCCCCTGACGCAGCCCGCGGATCGTGCTCGTGACCATGAGTTGTCGGCCCCGCACGAGCGTCGCCGCGCCGCCCGCCACCGGGATCTCGCGCACGGCATCCGGCTCCGACTCGTCGGCGGGCATCCGCCAGCGGAGCCGGGGCGGATCGACCCGCACCCGGGACGGCGCCGCCACCCGCGCCCACGGCGCCAGAAGCCGCGACGCCGTCACCACGACGCTCTTGGGCGCGACGAGTCCATAGATCGCCACGAGGCCGACGAACGCCGCGAGGGCATAGGCCAGCCGCACCGCCGTCGAACGGTCGATCACCGCTTCCGAAGACACGCCCGAGAGCCGCTTGGCGGTCCGCCGCTCCAGCGACCGCACGACGGGCGCGGGGCTGGCGTCGGGATGGGCCTTCACGAGCACCGTGTTGACGAGGTCGTTGTGGAGTTCGGGATGTTCCCGCTCGATCACCCGCGCGGCGTAGACGAGATTGACCCGATACAGCAGGAGCGGCACGACGAACCGCACCACGGCCGCGACGAGCGTCACCAGCCCCGTCGCCAGCCACGCCCACCGCGCCCACCGCGGCAATCCCCCCGGCACCAGCCAGTGCTCGAGAAGCACGCCAACGGCGAGCCAGACGAGCGCCGCGACACCGGTGCCGAGCAGGAAGGTCGTGAGCGCGACTCCCTTGTAGTCGGCGCCGGCGGCCGCGAGTCTCCGGGCCAGATACCGCTCCGACTTCGAGTCGTTCCCGTCGTCCGCCCAGGCGCCGACGGCGAGCGGCTCGGAGGTTGTCTGTGACGCCGTGGCCATATGTTCGGGCTTTCCCCTAGAAGGGAGCGTCTCAGGCCATCAGGGGCCAACCGGGGGCCATCCGGGGCGGCGGCCATCGTGCGGCAGGTCCGCCGCTGGAAAACCGGCATCCTCCGAGCTGGCCGATCCATTATATCGGCAGAGGCCGACGGCCGCCGCCACTCGGTCGGGGATCGCCCTTGATCCCCGGACCGGTCCCACAGTCTGCTACCCGGCCGTGCCGGCACCGGAACGAGTCGTCCTCGGCTCATCCATATCCCTATCCCTGCGCCGGTCCGCCGCCATTCGCAAGTCGCCCTCCCGGGGATCCGCCCATGAGCCTGTTGCCCGACGCCGACGCCTTCAAGCGTCTCGTCGACGGCTCGGCGCGCGGGATCGGCCCCGCCCTGGCCCGCGCCGCCCTCGCCGGCCTGTCCGCGCCCTACGCGGCGGCCGTCGCCTGCCGCAACGCCGCCTACGATCGCCGCCTGCTCGCGGCCCACTCCGGCGGCGTGCCGGTGGTGAGCGTGGGCAACCTCACGCTCGGCGGCACGGGCAAGACACCGCTCGTGGCCTGGCTCGCCCGGACCTGGCTCGAACGGGGCCTACGACCGGCGATCGTCAGCCGTGGCTACGGTGCGGCCCGCGGAACGCGGAGCGACGAAGCGGCGGAGCTGGCCATCGTGCTGCCCGACGTCCCGCACGTCGCCGACCGCGATCGCGTCGCGGCGGTGCGCCGTGCCGCGGCGGCCGGTGCCGAGATCGTCGTCGTCGACGACGGCTTCCAGCACCGCAGGCTCGCCCGGGATCTCGACATCCTCGCCGTCGATGCCACCGACCCTTGGGGCTGCGGCCGGCTCTTCCCGCGCGGCCTGCTCCGCGAACCGCTCTCCGGCGCGGCCCGCGCCCATGCGGTGGTGCTGACCCGCGCCGACGCCGTGGGGCGCGACGAGCGGCTGGCGATCCGCCGGCGTCTCGAGCGGCTGCCGCGCCGCGGGCCGCCACTCGTGTGGGTGGAGTCGACACACCGGCCGCTGCGGCTGCGGTCGGCCGCCGGCGGCACGCGTCCGCTCGCAGCGCTCGCGGGCGCGCGGATGGCCGCCTTCGCGGGCATCGGCAATCCCACGGCGTTCCGGCGGGCGGTCGAGGACCAGGGGGCCCGCGTCGTCGGCTTCCAGGCCTGGCCCGACCATCACGCCTATGCGGAGACCGACGCCGTCGAGCTCGGCCGCTGGGCGCGGGCGCTCGGCGCGGATTTCGTGGTGACGACGCTCAAGGATCTGGTCAAGCTCCCGGTCGATCGGCTCGGCGACGTTCCGCTCTATGCCCTGGAGATCGCGCTCGAGGTGCTGGCCGGCGGCGATGCCCTCGCCGCGCTCCTCGAGCCAGTGGCGGGCCGCGCCGCCGCGGGGAGGGTCGCGTGAGCGTGAGCCAGCCCCTGCCCCCCGGCGGCCGTGATGTCGCCCTCATCGTCAACACGTTCCAGAAGCCGCGGCATCTTGCCCTCGTGCTCGAATCGATCGCGGCGCAGGCGGACGTCTCCGGCCGCTTCGAGGTGATCGTCACCGACGACGGCTCGACCGACGACACCCCGCGGCTTGTCCGAGACTTCGCCTCGCGGGTGGATTTCCCGGTGCGGTTCACCTCGCAGCCGCATGACGGCTTCCGCCTCGCCCGCAACCGCAACGCCGGCGCCCGCCTGGCCACGAGCGACTATTTGCTCTTTCTCGACGGTGACTGCGTGCTGCCACGGGACCATGTCGCCGCCTATCTCGCGCGACGACGGCCGGGGCAGGCGCTGCTTGGCTACTGCGCTCGGCTGCCGGAGGCCACGAGCGCCGCCCTGGAGCCGGGGCGGCTCGCGGAGACCGACCTGGCGGCGCTCGCGCCGCTCGCGGAGCGCCGGTTGCTCGCCCGTCGATTCCGCAAGGCCCGGTGGCACAATCTTCTCCGCCACCCCACGAAGCCACGGTTGGCCGGCGGCAACTGCGGCATCTGGCGGTCCGACTTCGCGAGCGTGAACGGCTGCGACGAGCGGTTCGTCGGCTGGGGCCAGGAGGACGACGACCTGGGCCTGCGGCTGCGGGCCGTGGGCGTGCGGCTCGAATCGATCCTGGACCGCACCTGGTCGCTGCACGTCTGGCATCCGGTCGATGCATCGGCCACGCCGCGGTGGCGGGATGGCGGGAACGTGCCCTACTTTCTCCGCCGCGGGCGGCTCGCGGCCTGCCGGCACGGGCTCGTCGAACGCGCCAGCGCCGACATCCTGTGGGGGCTGCCAGCCGATGCCGCAGCGACGCCGCTGGGCCGCAGGCTCGCACGACTGCTCGCCCACGCGCGGCAAGCCGGCCCCGGAGAGCCCTGTGAGGTCGACATCGTCCTGCGGCCGGGCCTGGCGGCCTTTCGCCGGCCCGCCGAATGTCGGCTGCTGATCGCGGAAAAAAACGCACTCCTCGAGCCGTCTCTGGCCCACCGCGCCGACCAGATCGAAACCGTGGGAACGGCGCCCGAGGAACCGCTCACGGCGCTCCACCGCATCCTCGCCGCGTGCGGCTGAGAGCGGCCCGCGCGGGGCTATTTCTTCTTTTCGTTGTGGAGCGTGTGCTTCCGCAGCCGGGGCGAATACTTCTTCACCTTCAGCTTCTCGCCACCGGACTTCCGCCGCAGCGTGTAGTTCTGGTCGCCGGTCTCGGAGCAGACCAGGTGGATCACTTCAAGTTTCTTCTTGCCCTTGGCCATGGACGATCCTTCCGCTTCTTTCCGGGGTCTGGAGAGCGTCAGATGGTACCCGTCGGGCGGCCCTGCCGCCAGAGCCCGTGGCCGGCAGCGGCCCCTGAGTTGCCGGACGCGGCCGCCGTTTGCGGCCCCTTGCCGCTCCACGATACGATACATTCAGCCCGATAGAACATGCCTGGAGACAGTCGGCGGCGGCTGTCCGCAGAGCGTCGACCTTCGTCGCGGGAGCATTCCCCCGCGGGACCGGCAGGCACCATGTCCTCCGAAACACCTGACCAGGGCAAGCCACAGGCCGGCGACGCGCTGAAGCCGTCCCCTGCGGGGACCGGTGGTTCCAAGCCGGGACCGGTGATTCCCAAGCCACCGGCGGCCAAGGTGGCCGTGCCCGCGGTGCCGGCCACGGCGCCGCCGGCTCCCCCCGCCGTCGTGGCCGCTCCGCCCCGCCGCGGATCGAGCATCGGCGGCGTGTTCAGGCAGACTCCGGCCTGGGCGATCAGCATGCTCGTGCACGTGATCGTGCTCCTTTCGATGGCGCTGGTCGTCAACGAGGTGCCCAAGCAGGAATCGCCCCGCCAGATCGAGTCGTCAGCCGCGCAGGAGGCATTGCCACTCGAGGAGTTCGTCGAAGAACAGTTGCCGCAGGAAGCGACTGAGGAGCAGGTCGCCGTCGATGTGGTCACGCTTCCGGAATCGGCCACGATGGAGGCGGTCAACGTCGTCTCCACGGCCAACGACTTCGACGCGGCGCCACTCTCGGTCGAACTGACCGATTTCGGCGCCGAAAGTGTGCCCTCGAGCGACCTGCTCTCCTCGGTCGGCGCGATCGGCGGCAAGGTGGCCGGCGGTCTCGGCGGCCGTTCCGACCCGAAGATGCGGCAGCAGTTGATCCAGCAGGGCGGCGGCACCCCCGACACCGAGAAGGCGGTCGAGGCGGCGCTCAAGTGGTTCATCAACCATCAGCTGCCGGACGGCAGCTGGAACTTCGATCTTGCACGCTGCCCGAGCTGTCAGGGGCAGTGCAGCCACAGCGGGAAGGCGGCGAAGCAGTACTCGGTCGCCGGCCCGACCGCGCTGGCGATGCTTCCCTTCCTCGGCCGTGGCTACACCCACCGTGACGGACCCTACAAGAAGCAGATGGAGTTCGCGCTCAACGCGATCGCCACCAAGGTCGTCTTGGGTAAGGGCAACGCCGGCGAGGGGAGCTATGTGCAGGGACTCGTCGGGATCTGTCTCTCCGAGTCGTACGCCATGACGAAGGACCCGCGGTTGGCGGCGCCGGCGCAGCTGGCGCTGGCCTATGTCTCGGCCTCGCAGGATCCCGCCGGCGGCGGCTGGGGATACGGGTTCCGCAAGCCCGGCGACACATCGATCCTCGGCTGGAACCTCATGGCCCTCAAGAGCGGCTACCTGGCGCAACTCAAGATCGACCCGTTGTCGGTGAAGAGCGCCTCGCGGTTCCTCGACTCGGTGCAGACCGACGAAGGTTCGGCCTACGGCTACAACACTCCCGGCAACAGACTCTCGCTCAACGCCGCGGGCCTGCTGTGCCGGATGTACCTCGGCTGGAAGAAGGACAATCCGGCGCTCAAACGCGGAGCGGATCGCCTGGCCGCCGCAGGGCCGAACAGCAATCTGTATTACGACTACTACGCGGCGCAGGTCCTGCACCACCTGGATCACAAGGGTTGGCCGGCTTGGAACGAGAAGATGCGGGACCTCCTGGTCAAGTCGCAGGCCAAGACCGGCCATGAGGCGGGCAGTTGGTTCGACAAGGTCAACGGCGAGGGGCACGGCTCCGAGCAGGCCGGACGCATCTACTGCACCTCCCTGGCGACGATGATCCTCGAGGTCTACTACCGGCATCTGCCGATCTATCAGTCGGGCAACGTCGAGGAAGACTTCGACGAGTGACGGCCGCCTGAGGGGGCCCGTCCCGGCGCGACGGTCTTCTTCAGCCGGCGTCATGCCCGGGTCGATGAAAGCTGCTGGGAGCGGGATCCGTTCCCCGCGATGCAGGCAAGCCCCGGCTGATCGGCATGGTCCGCCCAGCCCGCACATTCGACCGGAACCTCCGGCGCTGGACGCTTTGATGCAGTCCTTCACCCAGCCCGACGACACTCCACCGCGCGGATGGATCGAGCGGGTCGTCCGCAGCCCCGCGGTCAGGTCCGGCTATCTGAGCCTGGCCGCTCATCTGCTCTTGGCGCTTCTCGCCGCCGCGATCGCCTGGACTCCGGTGCGGCCGCCGCGGCCCCGGCCGCTCGCCTTGGCCTTCGCGACCGCCGAAAGCGGGGCCGACGGCGACCTGCTGCAGGCCGTGGAGGTCGGCGGAGCCCCGGCCGGCGACGCGCGACCAGAGGACGCCCAGCCCCCCCTCGGCGCCGCCATGGCCGACGTGCCGCTCGTGCCAGTGCCCGATCTGGCCGCCGTCGTGCCGCCCGCCACACCACCGGCCGACGCCGAGCGGCTCGTCACCGAGGGCGACGACGAGAGCGGCACACCCGAGTTGCCGGCGGCCGGGCCGCTCGCACAGCCGGTATCGGCCCGCCGGTCGGGCGCCCCCGCGGCGGCCGGCGGCGGCCGTGCGGCCGCCCGCGGCGCCATCGCGGGCGGCTCGCCCCAGGGTCTCCCTTTCGCGTCGCGCCGCGGCGACGCCCGCGCGGCCGCCGTCCGTGGCCGGGGCGGGAATGCCGCGAGCGAGGCCGCCGTCGAGCGCGGGCTCGAGTGGCTGGCGCTCCACCAGGCGGCCGACGGGTCGTGGCAGTTCGACCTGAGCGGCTGCCAGTGCCACGGCGCCTGCCGTGATCCCGGCACGCTCACCAGCGCCACGGCGAGCACCGCGATCGCCCTGCTGCCGTTTCTCGGCGCCGGCCACACGCACGTCGACGGCCGCCATCAGGAGACCGTCTCACGCGGGCTGTACTACCTGCTGAGCCGGGGCCAGCGCACGGCCCGGGGAACCGACTTCTCCGACGGCAATCTGTACGGCCACGGCGTGAGCACGCTCGCGCTGGCGGAGTCGTTCGGCATGACGAGAGACGATTCGCTCGAGCGGCCGATCCGCGACGCGATCCGGTTCATCGAGAACGCGCAGGACCTCCACGGCGGCGGCTGGCGGTATCTGCCCGGCCAGCCCGGAGACACCACCGTCACCGCCTGGCAGCTGGCCGCCCTCAAGAGCGCACAGCTCGCCGGACTCGAGGCGCCGTCGCCGACGCTCGACGGCGTCCGCCGGTTTCTCGACCGCGTGCAGACACAGTCGGGGGCCGCCTACGGCTACCTGTCTCCGGGAGCGAAGCCCTGCACGTCCGCGATCGGCCTCCTCTGCCGCATGTACACCGGCTGGGGCCCCGAACAGGAGCCACTCTCCCGCGGGTTGACCACGCTTGCCAAGCCCGGGCCGGATCCCGAAGCGATCTACCAGAACTTCTACCTCGCGCAGGCGCTCCTCCAGTTCGACCATCCGGTCTGGCCGCGGTGGAACGCGCGGAACCGTGACCAGCTCGTGGCCCGACAGGCCCGGGTCGGCCACGAGGCCGGCAGCTGGACCTTCGCCGACCGCGACACCGCCCCGGGCGGCCGCCTGGCCTACACGAGCCTGGCGATCCTCACGCTCGAGGTCTACTACCGGCTGCTGCCGATCTACCAGCAAGGCGCGGTTGAATCGGGTTTTTGAGCGGTGGTGCGATCACGTTTCCCGACCGTCGTCGTCGGGCCACGGCGGGTGCCTATACTGGGGCCGGGAGCGGATCGCATGCGGTTGGCCACCTATTCCTGGTTCGCGGTCGTTTTGGCCCTCGCCTGCGCGGCGATCAGTTGGCTGGGGCTCGCCGGCTGGATGGCGGTCGCGGTCGTCGCCGCGAGCGTGGCCATGCACGTCGCCGGGAACGCGATCGGCACCCGGCTTCGCGATGCGACCGACGATGATCTCGCCAGGCGGCGGGGCGGGCGGCGCGAACCCGCGGCGGCGCTGCCCCCGGCCCGTCCGAGCCACTTGGAACGCCGCTCGCGCCTCGGCCGACTGGTGCCGGTGTCGGCGGCGATCGGTGGCGTCTGCGGCGGCGGGGCGGGCGTTTTCTGCCTGATCACCATGACCGCCAGTTCGCCGGCGGGTGCGGTGCTCGGCGGCCTGTCGTCGGCCGTGATCGGCGGGCTGCTCGGTTTTCTCGGCGCCAGTTTCGTGGAGATCGTCCGCACGAGCCTGCGGGAGGCGCTCGCCGCCGAACGGCCGGCCGGTCCCGGGGTGCGGAACGCGGCCGCCGAGTGCGCCAAGCGTCGTTAGCCTGCTCCGCAACAGCGTACGGCCAGGATGGAACCGCGCGGCAGGTCGTGGTACAACTCCGCTCCGGCGCCCCGTTCCCCCGGCGGCGGCAGCCTGCCCATCCCCGACACAGGAGCCCGCCCATGGCGAAGCCGCACCGCACCCTCAAGAAGGCCAACCACGGCGCCCGGCCTGCGAACAGCAAGGCCCGCAAGATGAAGCGCAAGCACATCCGCACCTGAAACTGATCGCGTACCGGAATACAGCCGTGGCCCCCCGCGACTACATCGTGCACCCAAGCGCCTACGACCTCGACCGGGTCGTGGCCGACATCCACGAGATCCGCCGCTGGAACATGCAGCGGTTCGAGATGGAACAGCTCACCGCGATCGTCTACGAGGATCCGGAGCGGGGCGCGTGCGTCGGCTACAAGGACGTCACCCGGGACGAGTTCTGGGTGCGGGGGCATTTCCCGGTCATGCCGCTGATGCCGGGCGTGCTCATGTGCGAGGCGGCGGCGCAGCTTTCGAGCTACTACACGCAGCGTTACAACCTCCTCGACGCCGAACTCGTCGGCTTCGGCGGCATGGAGGAGGTGCGGTTCCGTGAGCCGGTGGTGCCGGGCGACCGGCTGGTGATCGCCGTGGAACGTGTGCGGGTGCGGCCGAAGGCGATGATCATCTGCAGGTTCCAGGGGCTCGTCCGCGAGAACATCGTCGTCGACGGCATCATCAAGGGTGTTCCCCTGCCGGTCGACGCGCTGTCCGGAGGGGCCGCCTCCCGGACCGCGGCGGTGAACTCGGCCACCGTGTCCGACGGGGGAGCTTCCGCCGCCGGCGCCGAGTGACCGACGGCCGTCACCGCCTCCCATGCCGCGTCGCCCTCCCCGCAAGCCCGATCCGTCGCTCGACCTCTCGGGCCACCTGCTGGATCTTTCGGCCCTGCCGTCGCCCCTCGACCCCGGTAGCCTCTTCCCCGCGGCGGGACCGGTCGAGCTGGAGGTCGGCAGCGGCAAGGGCCTGTTCCTGTCGACCGCTTCGGCCGCGGTCCCCGCGGTCAACTTCCTCGGCGTCGAGATCAGCGGCGGCTATGCCCGGCTCTGCGCCGGCAAGCTCGCGGCCTTGAAGGCCACCAACGGGCGGATCATCCACGGCGACGGCACGCGGCTCGTCCGCGACATGCTGCCGGACGGCTGCCTCGCCGCCATCCACGTCTATTTTCCCGATCCTTGGTGGAAGGCCCGTCACCGCAAGCGGCGGGTCCTCTCCGACGCCTTCCTGCTCCAGGCCGGCCGCACGCTGCGGACGGGCGGTACCCTGCACGTCTGGACCGACGTGGAGGAGTATTTTCAGGAGGCGCTTGCCGCCGCGGCCGCCACGGGCCTCTTCTCCGCACCGCACGAGGTGGCCGACCGGCCGGCCGAGCACGACCTCGACTACCGCACGCACTTCGAGCGGCGGACGCGTCTGGCGGGCCAGCCCGTCTGGCGGGCCCGTCTCGACCGCACGGCAACGCCGGCTCCCTTCGGCCGCGGCGAAGCGGGACCAGCCTAGGTCGGGATCGGCTGCGCTGGCTTCACGCAACGCCTCGCATCCTGCTCGCGTTGCTTGGCGAGCCTCCGCTCGCTGGTGCTCGAGCGTCGCATCCATGCGACGCAGTCTTCCGGCAGTGCTTCAGAGGTGCTGACTGCCTCCTGATCGCTCCTGGCCGTACGCCAGGTGAGGGGCCGCCCATGCCCCGGGAGCCGGCGTATGCCGACAAGCGCAGGCTGGAGGCCGAAGCGCCGTCGGCATCCGAGTGAGTGAGGGGCAGGATGCCCCGAGCGAACGTCCGGCGACGGGGCGTGGGCGGCCCCTCACCGGTGCGCTACCGGACCGCTTCGTAGGTCCGGCCGGCTTCGCCGCGGCTGGTCTGCTGCAGGGCGATCTCGTAGAGCCGCTCGCCGGCCGGCGTCGGATACCGGCCGGTGAGGCAGGCCTGGCAGAGCGCGTCGGCATCGAGGCCGATCGACCGGGCCACCGAGTCCACCGGGAGGTACCGCAGCGAGTCGGCGCCCAGTCGGGCCGCCATGGCGGCCTGCGCCTCCTCGGTGAGAACTCCCCCCTGCAGGAACTGCGGCGCGAAGAGTTCGTCGATCGTCGACATGTCGATGCCGTAGAAGCAGGGGGCGATGATCGGCGGGCAGGCGATCCGCACGTGGATCTCGCGGGCCAGGCCCAGCGACCGCATGCGGCCGAGCAGGACCTTCATCGTCGTGCTCCGCACGACCGAATCCTCGACCAGGATCACCCGTTTGCCCTCGAGCACCTCGCGGAGCGGCGTGTACTTCGACTCGGCCTTCTGCCGGCGGCTCGAGGCGCCGTCGATGAACGTGCGGCCCGTGTAGCGGTTGCGGATCAAGCCCTCGACCGACGGGATCGAGAGCCGGTAGGCCATGGCGTCGGCCGCCGCCTTGCTCGTGTCGGGCACGGGCACGACGACCGTGTCGGCGTCGATCGGGATCGTCTCGAGCCTGGCGAGCTCCTCGCCCAATCGCTTGCGCGACAGGTAGACGCTGCGATCGTCCATCGTGCTGGCGACGTTGGCGAAGTAGACCCACTCGAAGAAGCAGTGGGCCCGGCGGGGGCTCTCCGCGAACCGCTCGACCCGCGCCCCGCCCGCGTCGACGATGAGGGCCGTGCCCGGCTCGAGCGACCGGATCGACTCGGCGGGAAAACCGAGGTTGAGCAGCGCCACGCTCTCGCTGGCGGCGGCCACGAGGGGGCCGAGCTGGGCGTATTCCATCGGGCGTATGCCGAGCGGATCGCGGGCCACGATCATCCGGCCGCAGGCGTCGAGCATCGCGATGTTCCAGGCGCCGTCGAATCGCTTCGAGATCGTCGCCAGGAGGTCCACGGGATTCGGATCGGCGGAGCCCGACAGCTCGTTGCCGATGGCGTGCATGATCACTTCGGTGTCGTTGTCGCGGGCGAGGTGGTTCTCGTCGTTGGCGAGAATCTCGGCCCGCAGCTGGGGATAGTTCGCCAGCTGCCCGTTGAACCCGAAGGCGAACCATTTCCGCTTCTGGATGTGCGGCCGCTCGAGCGGCTGGGCATAGCCACGGTCCTCGGCGCCGCAGGTGGCGTAGCGGACGTGCCCGATCGCGGCGCGGCCGGTGTGCTGCGCCATGAGATTTTCGTACTTGCCGCGGTGGCTCAGCCGGAAGACCTCGCTGACGCTGCCGACATCCTTGATCGTCGCCAGCAGCTGGCTGCGTTCGGGGTTCCAGACGGTCATGCCGGCCGACAGCTGCCCCCGGTTCTGGATGTCGAGCAGCATCCGGGGGACGAGCCGCGACACCTCGTCCGGCCCCTGGGCGGGGCAGAGCGGGCTGGGGTCCGCACCGTCGCGGCACGGCAGGTGGTAGATGGCCGCCAGCCCGCACTCGTGTTTCAGGTCGCTCACACGCACGCCCCGGCGGGGGCTTCCAGGGAGGCTACGGGCGGCGGCACCGCCGGCACCCGGCGGTCTTCGAGCCATCCGGGGACGACTCCGACGCACTATACGCGGCCAGGCCGCACGGCCTCAACCGTCGGCCCGCCCACGCGGGCGCGGGCCGACCACGGCGGTTTTGCCGCCGCGAGCGACGGGCTCGAGCCTCTGTGGCTTCCCCTCCCCCGGCGACGGTACGATGCGGTCCGGTCGGAGCCACAGCCGTCGCCCAGGCCGCTGCTCCCGTCACCCCGTTGTTTCCGCGGCCCAGAGTCCCTTTCCGCGACATGACCGACCCGCTCCGCACCGCCATCGCCGCAGCGTCCGGCCTCGTCGTCGTCAAGGTCGGCACGCGGGTGCTCACCGGGCCGGACGGCCTCCTGGACGAGTGCCGCATCCAGGCGCTCGGCCGTCAGTTCGACGCCGTCCTGGCGGCCGGCAAACAGGTGGTGCTGGTCAGTTCGGGTGCGGTCGGCGCGGGCATGGGAAGGATGGGCCTGGCCGCGCGGCCCCAGGAACTGGCCCGCCTGCAGGCGGTCGCGGCGATCGGCCAGAGCTGCCTGATCGAGGCGTACGAACGGGTGCTGCGCGGCCGGGGCCGCCACGCCGCTCAGGTCCTGCTCGTGGCCGACGACCTCAAGGACCGGGCCCGTTACCTGAACATCCGCAACACCCTCCGCGCGCTGCTCGACTATGCCGCGATTCCGATCATCAACGAAAACGACACGGTGAGCGTGGAGGAGCTGCGCACGTCCTTCGGCGACAACGACCGGCTGGCGGCGCAGGTGACCACGCTTCTGGGCGCGCCGCTCCTGGTGCTGCTCTCCGACGTGGATGGTCTCTTCGACCGCCATCCGTCCGATCCAGCCGCCACCCGCCTGCTCCACGTGCCCCGCATCGACGCTGCGGTCACGGGCCTGGCCCGCGACCGGCTCGGCGGCCTGTCGAAGGGGGGCATGGCGAGCAAGATCGCCGCCGCCGGCATCGTCACCGAGGCGGGCGGCAACTGCATCATCGCCTCGGGCCGCGACGACCACGTGCTCGAGCGGATCTGCGCGGGCGAGCCGGTCGGCACGCTGTTCACCGGCCGGGAGGCGACGATGCCCGCCTGGAAGCGTTGGCTCGGCTGGTCGGCCGACGCCCGGGGCCGGGTCGTCGTCGACGGGGGCGCCCGCGACGCCGTCGTGTCCCGCGGTGGCAGTCTGCTGGCGGCGGGGGTCACCGCCGTCGAAGGATCGTTCGCCACCGGCGACGTCGTGGCGCTCGCGACGCCCGACAACGCGGTGTTCGCCCGGGGCCTCGTGAACTACTCCAGCGACGAGCTCGAAAAGATCGCCGGCCTGAAGACCGAAAAGATCGCCTCGGCGCTCGGCTACTGTCCGTACGAGGAGGTCGTCCACCGGGACAACCTCGCCATCATCAGCCGCAGCGGGGCCGCGGGCGCCGCCGTCGCGACCGACCGTCGGCCGGGCGAGACGGCCCTCTGAGTCATCCCCGCGCGGATCCACGCATGCTGACGGCAGTGATCATCGTGTTCGCCCTGATCCTCGCCAACGGCTTCTTCTCGGGAGCCGAGATGGCGATCGTGGCGAGCCGGCGCGGGCGGCTGCGGCAGCTCGCCGAGGCGGGCGACCCGGCCGCCAAGGCGGCCCTCGAGCTGGCCTCGAACCCGGACCGCTTCCTGCCGACCGTCCAAGTGGGCATCACGCTGGTGGGCACGCTCGCCGCGGCCTACGGCGGCGACACGCTCGTCAGCGGGCTGGCCGAATGGATCGCCGAGCGGGCACCGCCGGCCGTCGACGCCTGGGCCCGCACAATCGCCCTGACCGTGTTCGTGGCGCTCCTGTCGTTCGTCACGCTCCTCTTCGGGGAGCTCGTCCCGAAGCGGCTGGCGCTGCGGCGGGCCGAGGACTTCGCCCGCCTGGCCGCCCCGACGATGAAGCTCTTCGCGCAGGTCGCCAAGCCGCTGGTCTGGTTTCTGGGCGCCTCGACGAAGGCGGTGCTCTTCCTGTTGGGCGCGCACCGGCAGGAAGGGCCCAGCGTGTCGGTGGACGACATCGAGCACCTCCTGGAGGCCGGCCGGGCCGAGGGCGTGCTCGAGCCGGTGGAGCAGGCGGTGGCCATCGAGGCTCTGCGGCTGGGCGAGCGGACCGTCCGCGACATCATGAGGCCTCGCATCGACCTCGACGCCCTCGACATCGAGACGCCTCCCGCCGAGGTGCTCGGGGCCATCGCCATGGCCGGCTACTCCCGGCTGCCGGTCTACGAGGGCTCGCTCGACCACATTCTCGGCTACGTTTCGCTCAAGGACGTTCTCCGGCACAACTGGATGGGCTGGCCCATCGAGCTCCGCAAAATCATGCACCGTGCCCTGTTCGTCCCGGAGACGATGCCCCTCGACAGGCTCCTGGAGCTCTTCCAGAAGGAGCGCAACCAGCTCGCGATCGTGCTCGACGAGTATGGGGGCACCGAGGGGCTCGTCACGCTCGAGGATGTGCTCGAGGAACTGGTCGGCGAGATCCACGACGAGCATCGCCGCGAAGCATCGCACTTCGTGGAGCGCGAGGACGGCTCCTGGCTGGTCGACGGCGTCGCGGGCGTCGAGGATCTCGCCGAGAAGCTCGGCATCAAGCTCGACGGCGTGCCGCGAGACTACTCGACCGTCTCCGGAATCGTGCTCGCGGAGCTCGAGCGGATCCCGTCGACCGGCGACACGGTCTCGTGGCGCGGCCTCTCGATCGAGGTGGTCGACATGGACGGCCGCCGGATCGACAAGCTGCTCGTCCGCCGCGGGTGAACGGGGCGAAGCGGGCTCACGTCGCGGGCTTGAGGATGTCCTGCAGCGGGAAGTCCTTGGGGAACGGCTCGTCGAGCTGCTCGAGCAGCTTCTTGTAACGGTCCACCACCTCGTTCAGGTCGTCCTTCGAGATCTGATCGCCCCGCAGCACGTCCGAGGAGTCGAGCACCTCGCGCCAGGCGGCAAAGGCCTCCTCGAAGGCCTGCTTCGCAGGCTGCAGCCGGGCCGCGGCAAACTCCCGCTCGGCCCGCCAGGTCGCCTCGCGGGCCCGCAGGGCCGGCTCGGTCACCTCCGACTCGCAGGTCGCCCGCCAGACGTCGAAGTTCACGATGTCCCGGTAGCGGCCGATGATCTCGGCCGTTTCGCGGGCCTCCTGGTACTGACGGAGCAGTTCCCGGGCCTTCACCCGCGCGTCCGCCGGCGCTTCGCGGACGACCATCGCCCAGTCCACCTTGAGCGCCTCGGTCGCCGCCATGGCGTCGGCCTGCTGGGCGTCGGTCCGCTCCAGCGGCGGCACGTCGAGCGCCGCCTTCTGCTGCGGTGAGAGGGACTCCCGCTTCGATTCCTCGAGCGCCTTGTAGCGGCCGGGCAGGAGCTGTTCGAGCTCGCCGGCGAGCCGCTCCGCCCGGGCCAGTTCGGCCTCCTTCATGCCCAGCCGGATCGGGACCTCCCAGGTGGTGGGAATCTCGCGCACGGAAAACCGGCGCATCTCGTCGCCGGCCAGCTTCCAGGCGTCGCGGGCGGCGGCACCGAACACGCCGTCCTCCTCGAGGGCCCGGGCATAGTTGATGCCGGTCATCATCGGCTCGCTGTGGAAGATGAGCGCCGTGGTCTTGAGCGGCGCCCCCGCGTCGGCGACCTGCTGGCCCGCCAGATACTTCTCCCGCGCGACGAGCCAGTTGTCCCGCTCGGGCAGGGTGCGCCCCGGGCGATCGCGCTCGTGGAAGTCGTCGTCGGCCTTGAACAGCCGCCGATACTGCTTCTTCTCGTCGGCCTTGCCCACCTTCTGGCCGATGAACCAGCCCATCCGGCCGAGCAGCCGCGGCTCGAACTGGTTGTAGGAGATGCCCTGCCGGAGGAACTCGATGCCCTTCATCACCCAGGCGTAGCGATCGTGGTAGTCGTCGAACTCGACGGAGAGGTTGTAGGAGAGGTTGTGGGCCTGGAAGTCCCAGACCGAGTAGAAGTTGGGCTGGAGCTTCGTCATCTGCTCGAGCACGGCCGAGAGATTGGTCCAGTCCTCCACCTTCTTGTAGTGGTTGGCCCTGTCCCAAAGCAGCGTCACGGCGACGTTCTTCAAGCCGAGCGTGGCCAGCCGCATCGTCTCGCTCGTCGGGTCGACCTCGCCCAGATTGGCCTGCGACAGTCCGAACTGCTGCCGCAGGCGGGCGAGCTTGCCCCCCTTGCTCGCCGAGTCGGCGGGCTGGGAGAGCGCGGAGAGCGGCACCAGGAGCACCGCGATGCCCACGAGCGCGAGCAGCGTGCCGGGCCGCAGGCCCAGCCACGAGCCGGACTGGCGGCGGCGGCCGGCCGCGGACTCCGGGGACCGGGGAGACGACTGGTTCATGATGCCACCTCACGAGCCTTCAGGCACAACGCGCCCGCGATGAAGAACGCGAGCAGATAGCCGAGCGTTTCCATGCCGTGCTCCGCCACGAGATCGAAGGGAATGTCGAACCCGCCGGCCACGAAGTCGCTCGTGCCGAGCGCCCCCAGCGACGGGAAAATCCCGGCCAGGAGCCGCATGGGCGCGAGCAGGAAGGTGTCGGCGGTTTTCATCAACTGTACGGCCGGCGACGGATCGAGTTCGAGCGTGATGCTCGTCTGCGTCACGATTCGGTAGAGCGACTCGATCGGCCCGCCCCCCGGGACGATCGACGAATCGCCCGTCACCTGGCTCTCGAAGAGCCGGAGGATGAACTCCCTGAACTGCCCGATGAGCACGACCGCCAGAGTGGCGAACAGGGCCAGCGGCCCGCCCAGGAAGGTGCTGAACATCACCCCCATCGCGGTCACGAGGAGCATCGAAAACAGGATTCCCAGGCAACTCTTGGCGTAGTTGAGCGCGAAAGAGCCGTTCCCGGCCCGCAGGTAGAAGTCGGCCTGGGCGACGCCGTAGTACTGCGCCGGCTCGAGGCACTGCAGGATCACCTCGACGCGTCCGTCGGCCACGATGTCCTGGAAGAGGTCGACCTGGCGGGTGCCTCCGTCGGTGGACGTGGTCGAGAGCTTGCGCGGGATGAGCAGCGAGTCGATCGTGAACTCGCGGGCGGTGAAGTAGAACGGGTCGCTCTGCAGGCCGCTGACGGGGTTGCGCACCCGGACGCTCCCCTTGATCCCCTTCTCGATCACGCCCTTGTAGGTGCGGAACACCCGCACGATCATCTCGAGCGGCAGGCCCTCGCCGTAGTCGCGCTCCGTCACCCCCTCGAACTTCCAGATCGCGGCCGCCAGGCTGCCGCCCTCGATGTATTGGCGGTAGGCCCACTCGGAGCCGACGCTGATCCCCTTGGTGCTCGGCCGCCCGTCGCGGTCGAGAAACCGCAGGGTGCCGCGGAGCGGCCGCCGGGCTTCGAGCATCCCTTCGGCGCCGCCCACCGTGTAGCCGGCGGACGTCTTCACGATGCGATGGCGGTGGCCCTGGACGTTGTCGGTCCAGCCGGCCCCGTCGCCGTCGAGATCGAACCGATGGCGGTGCCCACGGTCGAGGCTCGTCCGGCCCTCGTAGCCCGTGACGGCGTCACCGACGTCCTTGACCTCGAGCACGTCCTCCGCGGCGACGGCGTGGCCGTGGCTGACGCTCCGCACCACGAACGCCCAACCGATGACGCCCATGACGGCCAGGAGGCCGGCGCCGACGATCGAGAAGCCGAGGATGCGGCCGAGGACGATCTCGCCGGTGCGGACCGGCTTGGTGGTCACGGTCTGGATCGCCTTCGCCTTGATGTCGGCCGGCAGGCTGAAGACCGACAGCACGAGCGTGACCAGGCAGACCAGCAGGTTCGTCGCGCCGAGGATGAAGCCCAGGTACAGCTTGCCGGGATTGACGCTCTTGGGGTCGAGGAACCAGCCGGCAAAAAGCACGATCAGCAGGAAGAGCGCCAGCGCCACCAGCACGTTTCGCCGGAGCGACTCCTGGATCGCCAGCCGCGCCAGGGCCCAGATCCGGCGCGGCGACATGCCCGCCAGGTCGGCCAGCCCCGTGAGCACCCCCCGATAGACGCGGTCACCAGCGGCGAGCGGCCCGTGCGCGATCGACTGCGCGAGCCACGCACAGGCGGCCGCCACGACCGCCACCAGGCTGCCGGCGAAGAGATACCAGAGCAGCGCCGGGCCGATCCACGCGGAGAACTTCGGGATTTCCTCTTCCAAGACCATGATTCGGGCTCACCTCTGGGGGGCGGCGGAGTCGGAACCGGGCTGCCGGGCGCGGCGGCCGGGGCGGGCCTGGGTGTCGCGGACGACATCCAGGAACAGGTCCTCGAGCGTCGTCCGCGGATTGCCGATCTCCACGTCCGTCCGGCCGTGGCGGGCGAGAACGGCCCGGATCTCCTCGCGGGCCTCCGGCGACAGCCCCTGGGCGCGAATCTGCGTGACGTCGGTGACCCGCAGCAGGTCCTCGACACGGCCGAGTTCCTTGAGTTCGCCCTGGTGCAGCACCGCGATGCGGTCGCAGACGTCCTCGACGTCGGCGAGCAGGTGGGAGCAGAGGATCACCGTCTTCCCGCGCTCTTTGAGGTCGATGATCAGGTCCTTCATTTCCCGGGTGCCGATCGGGTCGAGGCCGCTGGTGGGCTCGTCGAGGAGCACGAGTTCCGGATCGTTGATCAGCGCCTGGGCCACGCCGATGCGGCGGGTCATGCCTTTCGAGTATTCGCGGAGCTGCCGCTTCTTGTCGCGGGAGAGGCCGACCATCTCGATGAGCGCGTCGGCCCGCCGCTTCCGTTCCTCGGGCGGCATGTCGAAGAGCCGGCCGTAGAAATCGAGCGTCTCCTCGGCGTCGAGAAACTTGTAGAGGTACGACTCCTCCGGCAGATAGCCGATTCGCTCGTTCTTGGAGACGTCGGTGGCATCTCGGCCGAAGACGAGCGCCTCGCCCGAGGTCGGGAAGACGAGCCCCAGCAGGAGTTTCATCGTGGTCGTCTTGCCGGAGCCGTTGGGCCCCAGGAGCCCGAAGATCTCGCCGCGGCGGATCTCGAGGTCGAGCGGCTTGAGCGCCACCTTCTTGCTGCGGCCCCAGAAGTCGCGATAGGTCTTCGAGAGGTTTCGGGCCTCCACGATGACCTCGCCCGGCACGCGGGCTGTCGGCGCGCCGCCGACGGGTGTGACTGCTTGCATGACCTGTCCGGCTCCTGCTTCCTGTTCGCGCTGCGCCTTGACCGCTGGGGTTTCCCGCCCCAATCCGGCCAGTGACCGGCGAAGGCGGTTCCCTGGGCCTCCCCAACGACCGCTCCTGCCAGAACCCCTTTTGTACCGACTCTCGCGAATCAGTGTAGTGGCTGGCGCAACCCCCGCTCGATGCACGGGTTGTGGACGGACAAGGGCCACCTGGCGGCGTCGGCACGCTGGTCGCACTCGACAGTTGACACATCGGCCCGGGGCTCTAAAATCCAAGCCAGACGGATGTGATACTGAGTCTCATTTTCGCAGGAAAGTTGTGTTTCCATGCTGAAAAACGCGTCTGCAGCCTTGTCTCCTGCGAGCCGCCGGCCGCGGAAATCGGCTTTCACGTTGATCGAACTGCTCGTCGTCATCGCGATCATCGGGACGCTCGTCGGGCTTCTGCTTCCGGCCGTGCAGTCGGCCCGCGAAGCCGCCCGCCGTTCCGCCTGCCAGAACAACCTGCGGCAGCTAGGCATCGCGCTCCACAACCACGAAAACGCCAACCGGCATTTCCCCCCGTCGACCGACACGACTCTCAAGGGCACGACCAACGGCACGACCTCGCAGCCCTGGTCGGGCCAGGCTTTCCTGATGCCCTTCATGGAGGGCGACACCATCTACCGGCTGATGGATTTCAAGTCGGGCTACCATTCCGCGGCCCACCAGCCCCCTGCCATGCCGTTCGTGCTCGCCTCCACCAAGGTGGACGTGCTTCTGTGCGCGAGCGAGCCGAACAACCGCGCACGTCGCAAGGCGGACGGCACGGCAGAGCACTATCCGCTGAACTACGCCATGAGCATGGGGACGTTCCTGGTGTACGACCCCGCCACGAAGGCCGACGGTGGACACGCCTTTGCACCGAACAAGAAGCTGCAGCCGAAGGACTTCAGCGACGGGCTGAGCAAGACGCTGGCGCTCAGCGAGGTCAAGGCGTACACGCCGCGTTACCACAATGCGTCGACCCCGTCGGGCCACTCCACGACGCAGGCAGCCACGACGCCGGCGACCCCGGCGGACGTCCTGGGTGCCTTCGGCAGCCCGAACGGCGGCAGCAACTGGTCGGCCGGAGATCGAGACAGCCCCGCCGGTGGCGGTCATACGGAATGGGTCTGCGGCCGCGTGATCCACGCGGGCTTCACGACCACGTTCCCGCCGAATACCAAGATCGAGCACGTGCAAAACGGCACGACCTTCGACATCTCGATCTGCAGCACCCGTGAGGGCAATAGCCTGACCGATCCGACCTACGCGGTGATTCCTTCGCGGAGCCATCACACCGGAGGCGTTGTGAACTCGCTCCTGATGGACGGCTCGGTGCGGTCTTTCAGTGCCGAGATCGAGCGTGGCGTGTGGCAGGGCTGGGGCACGCGGGCCGGCCGCGAAATGGTCGGCGACTGACCGGGGTCAGTTGACCGAGGCTGACGGTGTGGACGACGAAGTTCCTGCCTGTCCCCTGCGGTCGGCCTCCTGTGTCGCCATCGCCACCACCTGGTGCGCGGCGAGCAGTTCGGCGGGCGAGAAGTAGGGCTCGTCCGGCACGCCACCGGCGTGGTCGATCTTCTCCGCGGCGAGCTTCTCCCAGGAGAGGCCGCTCGAGAGGTGCCAGGCGGCGGCCTGCGCCACCTTCTGCGGCAGTTGGCCGCGGCCAAGCTGCTCGAGAACCCAGGCGAGCTTCGGATCGCTCGAGAACGACGCCGCGGGCCCGAGCTTGTAGGGCATCCGGGCGGTCGGCTCGCGTTTGCCGTACTCCAGGCAGACGGTGGGCACGCGGAACACCTTGGTCTTCTCCGGCGGGATCGAGAACGCGCCGCCCCCGGCGCCACCGAAACCGCCGCCGCCCATGCCGTTCATCCCCTGACCGCCGAGGCCGCCCATGCCGCCGCCGGTGGCCTGGGCACCGCCGCCGATGCCGCCGGCCGCGAAGCCACCCTGGCCGCCGCCGCCCCCCATGCCCATGCCGCCTAGCTGCGCGAGCACCGGCACGCCGGCGAAAGCATCGGGCAGCCGCAGCGTGAGCGGCTTACGGGTGCGGTTGGTGATGATGATCTGCGCCGACTTGGCGTCGTTGGGGATGTACTTGACTGCCACGAGCTGCCGCGCCTCGGCCTCGAAGAGGTCAGGGACGCCGGCCGGCGTGACCGTCTCGGGAGTGCCGCCGGCACTGGTGCCGGCCGACTGGGCGCCGGCAAACGGAGCCCAGGCGAGCGCCCCGACCACGCAGCCGAGACGAACAAGAAAGGCGGAACGCGACATGACGGCCTCTGCAATCGCAACGGGGGAACGCGAATCCGCGGGCCGGCGCGGCCGACGTGGCCACTGCCCGCGCAGGCAAGTATGCCCTCCGGTTCGAGGCCGGGAAAATCGGTACCGCCCGCACCACGCACACCGGGGCACCGGCCGGTGCGGTCGTCCGGATCGCAACGATCGTGCGGCCGGCGAAATCTGCCCGAGAAGCGATCCGGCCCGGGCCTGATCAGCGCTTGCTGAACTGCGTGCCGCGACGGGCACCCCGCAGGCCGTACTTCTTCCGCTCCTTCATGCGGCCGTCGCGGGTGAGCATCCCGCTGTGCCGCAACGGCTCGTCGAGTTCGGTGTCGAAGGCCTTCAGAGCACGGGCGATCCCCAGACGGCAGGCGCCGGCCTGGCCGGTCGGACCGCCCCCGTCGACCGTGATGTCGACGTTGACCGCCGTCTGGCGGCCCATCTGCTCGAGCGCCCCGGCAACGAGAACCCGATCCTTGATCGCCGGAAAATAGGAGTCGAGAGCGCGGCCGTTGATCGTGATCGTGCCATCACCGGCACGCAGCCGCACGCGGGCGACGGCCGTCTTCCGCCGGCCCGTGGCGATGACCTGATTCCCCGATCCGCTCTTCTTCGTCTCGACGGCCATCGTGTTCCTCGACTCGCTGCTGGTTGGTCAGATTTGAAAGGGGGCGTGTGAACGTGCGCGGGCGTCAGGCGACGCCCATCTCCCGGCCGGCGAGCTTGAACGCTTCCGGCTCCTGGGCCTGGTGCGGGTGCGTCGGGCCGGCGTAGACCTTCAGTTTGTCGAGCATGTCGCGGCCCAGACGGCTCTTGGGCAGCATCCGACGGACGGCTTCCTCGATGATGAGTTCGGGCTTCCGATCGCGCCGATGTTCCGCCGTCTCGGTCTTCAGGCCCTGATAGCCCGTGTACCAACGGTAGAGCTTCTGCTGCCACTTTTTCCCGGTGAATCGCACCTTCTCGGCGTTGATCACGACAACGTAATCGCCGGTGTCGACGTGGGGCGTGTAGGTCGGCCGGTGCTTGCCCATGAGCACCATCGCGATGTCGCTGGCCAGCCGGCCGACGACCTTGTCGCTGGCATCCACGAGCCACCAGCGCTGCTCGACCTCACCGACTTTCGCCATGAACGTCTTCATCTGATTCGTTCCGAATGTATCCGGCAATAATGCAATTCATCGCCACGCCCGCCACGTCGCGCCGACCGCGGTGCCCGGAAACGCAACGGTCTCCGGAGCCGACTCGGGCCACGTGCAACCGCACGCTTCCGGACCCGGGGTGGGAGGGGGCTGCTCAAATACGACAGAAAAGCCGCACTTTTCGCAGTCCCGGATGGTATCAGCGGCTGGAGCGGCCAGCAAGGGGGGACAAGGGGGCCCGTCTGCGGCCGGTGCCGCAGTTGTCAGGCGCTCGCTTTCGCTCCACACTGACGGTCGCCAAGCCGAGAGGTCTCGAGCCCCCTCGCGTAGAGCGTCTTATTTCGGCCGGCACCCCGGCAGATCGCTGCCTCGTTCGACCGCAGATCCGCCTCCGGCCCCGTTCAGCCCCCCACTCGCCCGGATCCGTCATGAAGGTTGCCGTCCTCAAAGAGACCTTCCCGGGAGAGACGCGGGTGGCGCTGGTTCCCGCGGCGGTCGGCCCGCTCGTGAAGGCCGGCCTCGAGGTGGCCGTCGAGTCTGGGGCGGGCGATGCCGCCGGCTTCGCCGATGGTGACTACCGCGCGGCCGGCGCGACGGTCGTCAAGCGAGACGAGGCGTTCGCCGCCGACTGCCTGCTTGCGGTCCGCACCTGCGGCGCCGCGGGCGCGGGTTGGCAGGCCGACCAAGAACGGCTGCGGCCGGGCGTGATCCTCATCGGCCTGTGCGACCCGCTCGGCGCCGCGGACGCCTGCCGGGAGGCCGCCGCACGCGGCGCCACCGTCTTCTCCCTCGAACTCGTCCCGCGGATCACCCGCGCCCAGAGCATGGACGTGCTCTCGAGCCAGGCCAACATCGCCGGCTACCGGGCCGTCCTCCTCGCCGCCACCGCCCTGCCCCGCATCTTCCCGATGATGACCACCGCCGCCGGCACGCTCACGCCGGCGAAGGTGCTCGTGCTCGGCGCCGGCGTGGCCGGCCTCCAGGCGATCGCCACCGCCAAGCGTCTCGGCGCCCAGGTGAGCGCCTACGACGTCCGCCCCGCCGTGAAGGAACAGGTGCAGAGCCTCGGCGCCAAGTTCGTGGAGCTCGACATCGACACCCGCGCGAGCGAGGCCGCCGGCGGCTACGCCAAGGCGATGGGCGAGGAATTTTACGCGCGGCAGCGGGAACTCCTCGGCAAGGTGATCGCCGACAGTGACGTGGTGATCTGCACGGCGCTCATCCCGGGCCAGAAGGCCCCCACGCTCGTGACCCGGCAGATGATGGCCGGCATGCGGCCCGGCAGCGTGATCGTGGACATGGCCGCGGAGCGGGGCGGCAACTGCGAGGCGACCGCGTGCGGGCAGACGACGAGCGTCGACGGCGTGACGATCCTGGGCCCCACGAACCTGCCCGCCGAGGTGCCGGCCCACACCAGCCAGCTCTACGCCCGCAACATCGCCACCTTCCTCGTGCACCTGCGGAAGGCCGGGCTGCCCGACGTGTCGCTCGACGACGAGATCAGCCGCGACACGCTCGTCGCCACGGGCGGTCAGCTCGTCCATCCCAAGGTCCGCGAGCGGGCGGGGATGCCGCCGCTCGAGGCTCCGCCCCAGGCCGGCTGAGAATTCCGCCCCTGCTTGCGTTTCCGGCTTCCCTGGCTTCGGGAGACTCCACCATGCCGCTCCTCGTTCTCGTGCTCATGACCGATGCGATCACCGCCGAAGACCCGGCGTCGCGGTTCATCCGGCTGCTGACCGTGTTCCTCCTGGCGATGTGGGTGGGCTTCGAGGTGATCACCAAGGTGCCGCAGCGGCTGCACACACCGCTGACGAGCGGTTCCAACGCGATCTCCGGCATCACCGCCGTCGGCGCGATCGTGGTCGCGGGGTCGCTCGCCACGAGGTTCGGCAGCCTGCTCGGCTTTCTCGCGGTGGTGCTCGCGATGATCAACGTCGCAGGTGGCTTCGTCGTCACCCACCGCATGCTCGAGATGTTCCAACCCAAAAAGAAGTAGCCCGCATGTCGAGCCAAGCCTGGATCAATCTCGCCTACCTGACGGCCTCGATGCTGTTCATCGTGGCCTTCAAGCTCATGACCGGCCCGCGGACGGCCGTGAAGGGCAACTATCTGGGCGCGGCCGGCATGGCGATCGCGTTGGTCGCCGCCTGCTGCGAGAGCCCCGTGATGGCCCGCGTCGCGACCCACGGGGCCTGGCCGTTCGTGCTCGTGGGCTTTGGCGCGATCGTCGGCGGCGCGATCGGCGCCGTGATGGCGATCAAGTACCCGATGACCGGCATGCCGCAGATGGTGGCGCTTTTGAACGGCTTCGGCGGCGCGGCCTCGTCGCTCGTCGCCGGCGCCGAGCTTTGGAACGCCACCGCCGCCGCAAAGGCCGCGGCGGCGCCGCTCGAGCCCTGGACGCAGTTCGCCATCGCGACCGCCCTCACCGGCCTGATCGGCGCCGTCACCCTCTGCGGGAGCTTGATCGCGTTCGC
>JBJOKF010000207.1:0-35253 GCA_046046235.1 Planctomycetota bacterium
TCCGGAGGCGAGCACGAAGAGCGTTTCGCGCTCGCAGGCGCCGGTGAGTGAGCTGCAGAACATGGCGGCCAGACCTATCGCCACATGACCTCCCTCCAAGCTCGGTGTTCCTGCCGTCCCAGGGGCCGCGTACGTCTCCGGCCGGCTGCGGATCGCAGTATAAAAATCTCTGCCGCGCTCGCCAAAGCCGCGACAATCCCGCTCGGCTGCCTACAATCGACATATCGTTCCCCGGTGACGGCCGGGGAGATAAAAGCCCGGCGGCGGCCTCGCAGTGGTCGCGACGGCTGGGATTCTCTTGCGAAAGGAGGTGGTCTGTGCCAGAAGACTGTACCGGAGGGCTGCGCCGATAACGGCGAGTCGACGGGCCTGCCGTTGATGCAGCCCACCAAATGGTCCCTCGGGCTGCCGCCCCATCCCGGGGCGGCAGCCCTTTTTTGTTCATTCGCGGTATCCTTCCGCGACGGAAGTCTCGGACGCACCGGATGCCGCTCGTCACCATTCGCAACCTGTCGCTGCGGTTCCGCGGGCCGCCGCTGCTCGACGACGTGACGTGCCACGTCGAGGCCGGCCAGCGGATCGGCCTGCTCGGCCGCAACGGCGCCGGCAAGACCTCCCTGATGCGACTGCTCGCCGGTGCCTATCAGCCCGATGCCGGCTCGATCACGTTTGCACCGGGCTCCACGGTCGCCCTGCTCCAACAGGACGTGCCCCAGGACATGACCGGCACCGTCGGCCATATCGTGGCCGGCGGCCTGCCGCCGGCGGAGCAGGCTGATGCCGCCTGGCAGCGGGATCAGGCCGCGGCGCAGGTCGTCTCGCGGATGGGCCTCGACGGTGCCGCGGCATTCGAATCCCTCTCGGCGGGGATGAAGCGCCGGGTGCTGCTCGCCCGTGGTGTCGTCGGGCAGCCCGACCTGCTCCTGCTCGACGAGCCCACCAACCATCTCGACATCGAGGCGGTGGAGTGGCTGGAGGATTTTTTGCGGCGCTGGCGGGGCACGCTCATGTTCGTGACTCATGACCGGACCTTCCTGCGCCGTATGGCCGACCGGATTCTCGAGATCGACCGGGGCCGGATCTTCGACTGGTCGTGCGACTACGACACGTTCCTGGTGCGGAAGGAGGAAGCCCTCGCGGCGGAGGAGAAGCAAAACGCCCTCTTCGACAAGAAGCTCGCGCAGGAGGAGGTCTGGATCCGCACCGGCATCAAGGCCCGCCGTACCCGCAACGAGGGGCGCGTGCGGGCGCTCGAGCAGATGCGCCGCGAGCGCGGCCAGCGGCGCGATGCCGTCGGCCGCGTGAAGCTCGAGATCCAGGAGGCCGACCGCAGCGGTGCTCTCGTGGCGGCCCTCGAGGGGGTATCGTTCCTGCGCGGGCCCCGGCCGATCATCCGCAATCTGTCTACGACCGTCATGCGTGGCGACCGCATCGGCATCATCGGCCCCAACGGCTCGGGCAAGACGACGCTGCTCCGGCTTCTGCTCGGGGAGTTGACGCCCTCGACCGGCTCGGTCCGCTTGGGCACGAACCTGCGAATCGCCTTCTTCGACCAGCTTCGCGACCAGCTTGACGACGAGAAGACCGTGGCCGACAACGTGGCCGACGGCTACGAGACGGTGCAGATCGGCGGCCAGCCGCGGCACGTGATCGGATATCTCCAGGACTTCCTGTTCACGCCCGACCGCACCCGCACGGCCGTGAAGTTTCTCTCGGGCGGCGAGCGCAACCGCGTGCTCTTGGCCCGGTTGTTCGCCAAGCCGGCCAACCTGATCGTGCTCGACGAGCCCACCAACGACCTCGACGCCGAGACGCTCGAGATGCTCGAGGAGCGGCTTGTGGAGTTTTCCGGCACCGTGCTCGTGGTGAGCCATGACCGCTCCTTTCTCGACAACGTGGTGACGAGCACGCTCGTCTTCGAGCCGGCGGGCGAGGCGACGACGAACGCCGACAGGGCTTTCACCGTGAAGGAGTACGTCGGCGGCTACACCGACTGGCTGCGGCAGCGGGCGAGCGTTACGCCGGCGGCAGGGCCAGCGTCGCGGGAGTCGCCCGCGCCGCCTTCTCGGGTGTCCACGGAGCCGCCGGCGAAGAAGAAACGGAGCTTCAAGGAGCAGCGGGAACTCGACTCCCTGCCGGCGGTCATCGACGGGCTCGAGACCGAGTTGGCCGCGCTCCATGCCGCGATGGCGACGCCCGACTACTACCGCCAGCCGGGCGACCTGCTCGCCCGCGACCAAAGCCGCCTCCGCGACCTCGAGGCCCGGCTCGCGGCAGCCTTCGCCCGCTGGGAGGCTCTCGAGGCGGCGGGCCCGTGACCGGCGGTCAGGGACGGCTGCCTACGAAGATCGAGTTCCAGCTGCCGCCGGTGGGATGGGTGCGGGCCTTGACCACCTGGACGGTAAAGCCGGCCTGTTCCATGCGGGCCACGAACCGCGGATCCGGCCCTGCCGACCAGACGGCGAGCCGTCCTCGGGGTCGGAGCGCCGCGAAGGCGGCTCCGAGGCCCGATGCGACGTACAGCCCGTCGTTGCCGGCCGCCGTCAGCCCGCTCGCGCCGTTGTCGACGTCCAGCATCACGCAGTCGAACCGGCCCCGGCTGCGGCGCAGCACGTCGGCCACGTCGCCGGTCAGGATTTCCACCCGTGGGTCGTCGATCACGTCGGCCGCCAGAGCGTAGGCCGGATCACGATTCCAGGTGATCACGGCCGGCACCAGTTCGGCCACGACGATCGTCGCATCGGCGGCCACGTGTCGCAGCGTCTCGCGGAGCGTGAACCCGAGTCCGAGCCCGCCGATGAGCACCGCCGCCCGACGGCGGTCGCCGAGCCCGGCGCATGCCACCTGCGCCAGTCGCTCCTCCGAGTGATGCTGCCGTGTCGACATCAGCTCGACGCCCCCCGCCCGAATCGAGAGCGTGCCGTCGTGCTCGTGGAGCGTGATCGGGATGCCGTCGGGCGTGGCGGCTCGGTCAAGGAGGCGGGTTGGCTTCATCAGTCGGTTCGAGCCGTCGACGATCGTCGCGTGTGCTGCCGTCTCGTGTGGTTCGTGGGCTGGAAGTCCTGTGGCCGCGCGGGATGCCCTGGCCCGTCGAGCCGCCCCGAACGGCGGATGGTACTCTAGTCTTGATGCAGGGGAAACGGACGGTGTTGAACTGGGAGTCGCCGAATGGATGACGATGGCGTGCGCACGATCACGCAGCTGTCCATCGAGCAGGCGCGGGAGCTCGTCGCCCTCGACCTGCCCGCGCTGAATCTCCAATCGCTCGTGTCGCTCTCGCCGGAGGTCGCCCGGATCCTGTCGGCCGCGGAGTGCGGCCTGGCCCTCGATGGCATCGAGCATCTCGACGAACACGTGGCCGAGGCGCTGGCCGGCCATCCGGGATCCCTGTCGCTCGACGGGCTGGCGATGCTCTCGCCCACCGTTGCGGAGCGGCTCGCCGCGCACGAGTCGTTTTTGTACTTGGACGGCTTGGAGAGTCTCTCGGAAGCCGCGGCGGCAGCGCTCGCCCGGCACGCCGGCCCGTTGCTCTCGATGGCCTCGCTCACCGACCTCTCCCCGGAGGCGGCGCACTGGTTGTCGCGTCATCGCGGCCGGGTGCAGGTGGGAGCGCTGTCCGTCCTGCCGTCGGCGGAGTGGGCCCAGGAGGCGGTCCGGCGGCATGGCGGCATGCTCGATCACGTGAAGAGCCTGTCGGCGGAAGCCGCCCGGGA
This sequence comes from Planctomycetota bacterium, assembly GCA_046046235.1. Taxonomy (GTDB): domain Bacteria; phylum Planctomycetota; class Planctomycetia; order Pirellulales; family UBA1268; genus CAMCQY01. The sequence continues at coordinate 3,714 of JBJOKF010000207.1, forward strand.
GCTTGCGGCACACGAAGGCCTCCTCTCGCTCAACGGGCTGCAGACCGCCGCGGACGACGTCGTGGAGGCGCTCGCGGGGCATTCCGGCCGCCTGTCGCTCAAGGGGCTCTGCGTGCTGTCGCCGACCGCGGCCAGGGCTCTCCTGGGACACAAGGGAGGCCTCGTGATCGGCGATCTGCGGACCCTTCACGACCGGGCTTGGGCGAGGGCGACCTTGCGGAAGCACGGCGGACGGCTCGACCACGTCACGGAACTCTCCCCGGAAGCCGCGGCGGCGCTGGCGACGCACGAGGGGCCGCTGTCGCTCGACGGCCTCGCCGATCCGTCTCCCGACGTGCTCGCCGCACTGGTCCCGCACAAGCAATCGCTCTCGCTTCGGGGGCTGACGCATCTGACAGCCGCCGCGGCGACGCTGCTGTCGAGGCATGAGGGATTCGCGCTGACGCTCGACGGCCTTCAGGCCATCGAGCCCGACATCGCGACGATCCTGGCAGGCTACCAGGGGAATCTCTCGTTCGCCGGGCTGCGGACACTCGATCCGGCCGTCGCCGCGCGGCTCGCCAGCCACGGCATGGGGCTGGGCTTCGAGGGACTGACGGAGATCTCCCCGGAGGCGGCGGATGCGCTCGCGCCGCACGGAGGCATGCTCTTCCTCGACGGCTTGACCGGGCTCGACCTGCGCGTGGCCCGCTCGTTGGCCATGCACGAGGGGGTGCTGCTCTCGCTCGGTGGACTGACCGACCTTGCCGCAGACGTCGCCGGGGTGCTGGCGGCCTACCGCGGCGTGCTTTCACTGACTGGCGTCGAGGCGCTTGCCGATGCAGCGGCGCAGCCGCTCGCGGCGCGCGCCGCGCGGGTGGTGCTCACTCGTCTCACGAACATCTCCGAGACGGCGGAGGCGGTCTTGCGCTCGAGCGAGGCGGTGGAGCTCGGTCCACGCCGTTCGTCGTGAGGCGATGGCAAAAGCTGTGAACGGATGGGGTGGGATTCGAACCCACGAGCCGCTTTCGCGACTGCCGGTTTTCAAGACCGGTGCATTCAACCGCTCTGCCACCCATCCTCGGGCGAAATGATCGCCAGCCGGCAGTCTATCCCGCCCCGGAAAGGCCACCAACGGCCCGCCCAGCGACCGCCTTTGACGGAAACCCCTGTATTTCCTACAGTTCTCGCTGGCGAACGGTACCCAAGAGCGAGCCGCCGTTCACCTCCCACTCACTCGCACACACACGCATCCCTCGAGGCAAGATACGGTCATGGGCGGCATCAGCAACCGGATGAAGGAGATCAAGCGGCGGCGGCACCGGCGGCAGAAGCTCGCCAAGTTCCAGACGAAGCTCAAGAAGGCGACCACCTCCGAGAAGCTCGTCATGGCCGAGAAGCTGCGGAAGATGACCACCGGCTGCGAGACGCTCATCGCCCGCATGGGGCTCGAAGAGCGGAAGCGGGGCTGAAGCCCGTGCTTTCGTCACGGCCATCCGCAGGCCCTTTCAGCTCACTCGGCCGAAGGTGAACTCGTCCTGCACGAAGTCGATGCGGACGTGGCTGCCCTCGGGAAAGTGGCCCGCGAGTAGCTCTCGCGCGAGCTGGTTCTGCAGTTGCTGCTGGATCACTCGCTTGAGCGGCCGGGCGCCGTAAACCGGGTCGTAGCCCAGCCGAGCGATCTCGTCGATCGCCCCTTCCGAGCACTCGAGCGTGATCCCCGCCTTCGCCGCCTGGTCCACGAGCCGCTGCACCTGCAGACCGACGATCTTGTGAATGTGCCGCTTGTCGAGCGGATGGAACACGATCGTCTCGTCGATGCGGTTGAGGAACTCCGGCAGGAACCGGGCCTGCAGCGACTCCTTGACGGCATCCCGCACCTCCTGCGCGCTGCCGCCCTCCTTGGTGATCTCCTGGATCGCCTGGCTGCCGATGTTGCTTGTCATCACCACGATCGTGTTGGTGAAATCCACCGTGTGACCGAGGCTGTCGGAGAGCCGGCCGTCATCGAGCACCTGCAGGAGCACGTTGAACACGTCCCGATGTGCCTTCTCGATCTCGTCGAGCAGAACCACGGAATACGGGCGTCGGCGGACGGCTTCCGTGAGCCGACCGCCCTCCTCGTAGCCGACGTATCCCGGGGGGGCGCCGATGAGCCGGGCGACGGTGTGCTTCTCCATGAACTCGCTCATGTCGATGCGGACCATGGCGTTGGAATCGTCGAAGAGCACCTCCGCGAGCGCCTTGCAGAGCTCGGTCTTCCCCACGCCCGTCGGCCCGAGGAAGATGAACGACCCGATCGGCCGGTTGGGATCCTGGAGGCCTGACCGGCTCCGACGCACCGCGTTGCTCACCGCCTCAACCGCCTCGTCCTGGCCGATTACCCGCTGGTGCAGCCGTTCCTCGAGCACGAGCAGCTTCGCCCGCTCGGTCTCCACGAGCCGCGTCACCGGGATGCCCGTCCAGGCGCTCACCACCTCCGCGATCTCCTCCGGTCCGACCTCACGCCGCAGGAGCCGCTTCGCGGACGAGCCACCCTTGGCGGGCTCCTTCTCGGCCCCCTCGTGTTCGAGCCTCTGCTCGAGCGTCTTTCGCTTCACGTCGAGCTCGTATAGCTTTTGATACATCTCCTCGCTGACCGGCTGCCCCGACGCCTGACGATCCTTGACCTGCACGCCCACGCGGTCGAACTCGAGCCGCACTTGGTCCAGCTGCTGCCGCAGCTCCTGCGTGCTACCCACGCCCATCTTCTCGGCTTCCCACTGCTGCCGCAGGTCGGCCAGCTTCTTCCGCAGCTCGGTCGATTCCTCCTCGATCTCGCGAAGCCGCTCCTTGGCGTGCTCCTCCGTTTCCTCGGCGAGCTGCCGGGCCGCCAGCTCGAGCTGCACGAGCCGCCGCTGCACCTCGTCGATCTCGCTCGGCACGCTCTGCAGCTCCATCGCGATCCGGCTGGTCGCCTCGTCCATGAGGTCGATCGCCTTGTCGGGCAGGAAGCGGTCGGCGATGTAGCGGTGGGAGAGCTCGGCGGCCGCCACGAGCGCCGAGTCCTTGATCTTCACCCCCTTGTGGTGCGCCTCGTAGCGGGGCTTGAGCCCGCGCAGGATGGCGATCGTGTCCTCGACGCTCGGCTCGCCCACGAAGACCGGCTGGAACCGTCTCTCGAGCGCCGCATCCTTCTCGATATGCTTGCGGTATTCGTCGAGCGTGGTGGCGCCGATGCACCGCAGCTCGCCACGGGCGAGGGCCGGCTTGAGCAGGTTCGCCGCGTCGGAGCCCCCCTCGGCGGCGCCCGCGCCGATGACCGTGTGCAGCTCGTCGATGAAGAGGATCACGTTGCCGGCCGAGGCTTCCACCTCGCGGAGGATCGCCTTGAGCCGATCCTCGAACTCGCCACGGTACTTCGTGCCGGCGATGAGCGCCCCCAGGTCGAGCGCGATGACCCGCCGGCCGCGCAGGTTCTCCGGCACGTCCGACTGCACGATCCGCACAGCCAGCCCCTCGGCGATCGCCGTCTTGCCGACGCCGGGCTCGCCGATCAGGACGGGGTTGTTCTTGGTCCGCCGCGAGAGCACCTGGATCACGCGGCGGATTTCGGCATCGCGGCCGATCACCGGGTCGAGCTTGCCCTGGCTCGCCCGCTTGACGAGGTCGATGCCGTACTTCTCGAGCGCCTGAAACTTCTCCTCCGGGCTCTGGTCGGTCACCCGCGACTGCCCGCGAACCGCCTGCAGACCGGCGAGCAGTTCCTTCTCGCCCACGGCCGCCAGTTGCATGACGTTCTTGGCTTTCGATGGCGTCTTCGCCAGGCCCAGGAGCAGGTGATCGGTGGAGACGAACTCGTCCTTCATCGCGAGCGACTCGGCCGTCGCCGCCTCGAAGACCTTGATGAGCTCCTGGTCCGGCTGCGGCTGCGCGCCGCCGGAGACCTTCGGCAGGTGCGACAGTTCCGCCTCGACGATCCGCTCGAGGTGGCCACGGTCGACGCCGATCTTCTCGAGGAGCGGCCGCACGATCCCTTCGCGCTCGCCGACGAGGGCGTGGAGCAGGTGCACGGGGGTCACCTGAGGATTGCCCCGGTTCCCCGCCAGTTCGACGGCCGACTGCACGGCCTCTTGCGCCTTGATCGTGAACTTGTCGAAGCGAAACGGCATGATCCTACTCCTTCTCTTTTCGTATCCGCGACGCGATGTCGGCACTCGCCCTCTCCCTCTGGGAGAGGGTTGGGGTGAGGGTGCCCCTGCGTTCCCGACTCTGAAGCGTCTGTGCGGTGAGAGCCATACTCCCGAGCACGGCGTCCAGAGCTTCCAGCACCTCGTTGTTCCAGAACCTCGTCACCGTGATGCCCCGCGCAGCCAACTCGTTCGAGCGCGACGCATCAGCCATCCTGGCTTCGTCGGTATTGTGTTGCCCGCCGTCCAGTTCAACTGCCCAGAGCAAATCTGCGCAAAAGAAATCGATGACAAAACGGCCGACCGGATGCTGGCGTCGAAATTTCAGAGAGAGGAAGCGGCGATCCCGCAGAAGACTCCACATCAACCGCTCAGGATCCGTTTGTCGTCGCCGCAGTGTGCGAGCGAAGTCAATCAGGCGCCGAGGCAAAAGCGGCGAAGAAGACACCGATCCGCCTCCGCTTGCCTCAGCACCCTCACCCGGCCTTCGGCCACCCTCTCCCGGAGGGAGAGGGCATTCAAATATCCTTCTTGACCTCGAACTCCGCGTCGATCGCATCGTCGGGGCCCTTGCCGCCGGCCGCTGCCGCCTGCTCCGGCTCAGGCCCGGCGGCCCCGCCGCCGCTCGTCGCGGCGTAGAGCACCTTCGAGAGCGCGTGGGCCGCCTGCTCGAGGGCGTCGTGGGCCGACGTGATGGCGTCGACATCCTCGCCCTTCGCCGCCTCACGTGCCTTGGTGATGGCCGCCTCGAGCGGCGCCTTGTCGGAGGCCGACAGCTTCTCGGCATTCTCTTTGACGAGCTTCTCGGTCTGGAAGCAGAGCGCCTCGGCCTTGTTGCGGGCCTCGGCGAGCCGGTACTTTCGCTTGTCGTCCTCGGCGTAGCTCTCGGCGTCCTTCCGCATCCGCTCGATCTCGGCCTCGTTCAGGCCGCTCGACTGCTCGATCTTGACCGTTTGCTCTTTGTTGGAGCCCAGGTCCTTGGCGCTGACGTTCAGAATGCCGTTGGCGTCGATGTCGAACTTCACCTCGATCTGCGGCGTGCCCCGCGGTGAGGGCGGAATGCCCTCGAGATTGAACTGGCCGAGCAGCCTGTTGTCGCGGGCCATCGGCCGCTCGCCCTGGTAGACGCTCACCGTCACGGCCGTTTGGTTGTCGGCGGCCGTGCTGAACACCTGCTTCCGCTCGGTCGGTACGGTGGTGTTGCGCTCAACGAGCTTCGTGAAGATGCCCCCCTCCGTCTCGATGCCCAGCGAGAGCGGCGTGACGTCGAGCAGGAGCACGTCCTGCACGTCGCCGCCGAGCACGCCGCCCTGGATCGCGGCGCCGAGCGCCACGACCTCGTCCGGATTGACGCCCTTGTGGGGCTCCTTGTTGAAGAGCTTCTTGACGAGTTCCTGCACCTTCGGGATGCGGGTCGAGCCGCCGACGAGCACCACCTCGTCGATGTCCTTGGCCTCGAGCTTCGCGTCTTTGAGCGCCTGGATCACCGGCCCGCGGCACCGCTCGATCAGGCCGTCGCACATCTGCTCGAACTGCGCCCTGGTGATCGTCATCTGCAGGTGCTTCGGGCCGGTGGCGTCGGCGGTGATGAAGGGGAGGTTGATGTCGGTGCTCTGGGCGGAGCTGAGCTCCTTCTTGGCCTTCTCGCAGGCCTCCTGGAGCCGCTGCAGGGCCATCGTGTCCTTGCGGAGGTCGATTCCCTGATCCTTCTTGAACTGGTCGGCCACGTGGTTGATGAGCGTCTGGTCGAAGTCGTCGCCGCCCAGGTGCGTGTCGCCGTTGGTGCTGATCACGCGAAACACGCCGTCGGCCACCTCGAGCACCGACACGTCGAAGGTGCCGCCGCCCAGGTCGAACACCACGATCTTTTCCTGGGCCTTCTTTTCGAGGCCGTAGGCGAGCGCCGCGGCCGTGGGCTCGTTGATGATCCGCATCACCTCGAGGCCGGCGATCTGACCGGCGTCCTTGGTGGCCTGCCGCTGGGCGTCGTTGAAGTAGGCGGGGACCGTGATCACCGCCTTGTTGACCTTGTGGCCCAGGTAGCTCTCGGCGCTTTCCTTGAGGCTGCGGAGCACCTTGGCGGAGATCTCAGGCGGCGTGTAGGACTGGTCACCGGCCTTCACCTTCACGTAGTCCTCGGGCCCGCCCACGACCTCGTAGGGCACCATCTTCTCCTCGCCGGCGACCTCGTTGTGTCGGCGGCCCATGAACCGCTTGATCGAGTAGATGGTCCGCTTGGGGTTGGTGACGGCCTGCCGGCGGGCGATGTCGCCGACGAGCGTCTCGCCCTTGTCGTTGAACGCGACCACGCTGGGCGTGAGGCGATTGCCCTCCTTGTTCGCGATCACCTTGGGCTCCTTGCCCTCCATCACCGCCACCACCGAGTTGGTGGTGCCGAGGTCGATGCCGATGATCTTTTCGCCCTGCTTGACTGCCATGGGTGGAACGTTCCTTGAGGTGCCTGGGGGAAGCTGTACGAGCCGGAAACTCCGCCGACCGGAGGCCGTGCCGATTGTTCGTTGCCAGCTATGTATGCAAAGGCCGTGCCAGCACCGGTCGTGGTCATGCCCACCACGAACATCGGGGAAAAATCGCTCCTGTAGCCGCGATCGGCGGCGTATTTACCTGCCGGCGGTTCAAGGTACAGTTGGGAGGGCTTGGCACCCCGAAGGCCGCTCGACGGGTAACGGCTGCCATTTTGGCCGCCCTGGTCGTGTGGCAAGGCTGCCTCTCCGGCCGCATCGCCCCGCCCAACTGTTTCGTCGGTCCTCTTCGAACACCCACACGGCCCTCGTTTCATGGCTCAGTCGGGCACACCGCGAAAGCCCTCGTCGAACGCCGCCAGGCCCGCCGGCCTGGCGGCCCTGCGGGGCCAGATCGACAAGCTCGATCGCGAACTCGTGACACTCGTCAACGAGCGGGCCGAACTGGCCCGACAGATCGGCCACCTGAAGCAGTCGAGCGGCCAGCAGACCTACGACCCGTCCCGTGAGGAACTGGTGCTCGAGAGGGTCGTCGCGTCGAGTGAGGGCCCTCTCTCGCCGGAGAGCCTCAAGGCGATCTGGCGGGAGCTCATCTCCGGGTCGCGGGCGATCGAGCAGCACCTCCGGGTCGCCCACCTCGGCCCCGCCTGGACCTACAGCCACCTCGCCGCCCTGCACCGCTTCGGCAGCTCCGTCGAGTTCGTCCCGGTGGCGAGCATCTCGGCCGCCTTCGAGGAGGTGAACGCCGGCCATTCCCACTACGGCGTGGTCCCGCTCGAGAACTCGACCGACGGCCGCATCGCCGACACCCTGGACAACTTCTCGAGGCTCCCGGTGAAGATCTGCGCCGAGGTGCCGCTTCGCATCCACCACACGCTCCTGGCGGCCGGCGACCGCTCCTCCATCCGGGAGGTCTACAGCCGGCCGCAGGCGCTCTCGCAGTGCCGCAACTGGCTCGCGCGGCATCTGCCCGACGCCCGGCTCGTGGAGGTGACCAGCACCAGCGCCGCCGCGGAGATGGCGGCCAAGACCCCGCACGCCGCCGCGATCGCCAGCCGGCAGGCCGGCGTGCATTACGGCTTGAACGCCCTCGCCGAAAACATCGAGGACGTCGCGGGCAACACCACCCGCTTCGCCGTCATCGGCCACGCCGATTCCAGCCGCACTGGCCGCGACAAGACGTCGCTGATGTTCGAGATCGAGCACCGTCCCGGTGGTCTGGCCGACGCCCTCTCCATCCCGAAGAAGCAGCGGCTGAACCTCACCTGGATCGAGTCCTTCCCGCTGCCAGGCGAGGAGCGGGGCTACATCTTCTTCGTGGAGCTCGAAGGGCACCGCGAGGATCTGCGGGTCCGCCGGGCGATCGCCGCGCTCGAGAAGCGGTGCAAACGGGTCGTGGTGCTCGGCTCCTACGCATCTGCAGCCGCGGTTGGCTGACGACCCCGCCGCGCCGGCCGGCGGTCCGGCCGATTTCGGCCGCCCACCGCCGGGGCTTTTGGCGGGCCGGCGGCGTCGGTAGGCTCTCGCTCCTGCCCGCGGCATCGGAGCACACGCGGGATTCTCTCCACCGTCCCGCCCGAGGAGCGCCGCATGGCCCGCCAGAAAATCGTCGCCGGCAACTGGAAGATGAACCTCGATCGGGCGGCCGCGGCCGACCTGGCACGGGCGGTCGCCGCTCGCAGCGGCGAGGCCGCCGGGGTGGAACTCGTCCTCTGCCCGCCGGCGGTCTATGTCGGCACCGTCGGTGCGGCCCTCGGCCTGGAGCAGGGCGCGTCGCCGTCGGGAGTCGCCCTCGGCGCCCAAAACATGCACGACAAGGCGAGCGGTGCCTTCACGGGCGAAGTCGCCCCGCCGATGCTCGTCGACCTGGCTTGTCGCTACGTGATCCTGGGCCACTCCGAGCGACGGACGCTCTTCGGCGAGACCGATGCAATCGTGAACGCCAAGACCAAGGCGGCGCTGGCCGCGGGCCTGATCCCGATCGTCTGCGTCGGCGAGACCCTCTCGGAGCGGGAGGCGGGCCGGACCGCCGCGGTCGTGAGCGAACAGGTGACCGGCTCGCTGGCCGGGCTGTCGGCAGCCGACATCGGGCGGCTCGTCATCGCCTACGAGCCGGTCTGGGCGATCGGCACCGGCAAGGTGGCCACGCCCGAGCAGGCCCAGGAGGTGCATGCCCTCATCCGCGGCCTCCTCGCCAAGCTCGCCTCGCCGGCCGTGGCGGACTCGGTGCGGATCCAGTACGGCGGGAGCGTGAAGCCCGACAACGCCGCCGTCCTCGCGGCCCAGCCCGACATCGACGGGGCCCTCGTCGGCGGTGCGAGCCTCAAGGCCGACGACTTCCTGGGGATCGCCAAGGCGTTCGCCTGATCGCCCACCGCCGCGCCCGAACCCGGGACCGCGACAAGCTGGGGTAGGCCGACGGCCCGCGCCGATATAGGTTATCCGTCCTGATCTCTTGTCGCCGGACTTCCTGGAGCCCGCCGTTCCCATGACCACGCTCGTCCGTTTCCTGATCGGATCCCTGCTCGTCCTCACGTCGTTGTTCATGATCCTGCTCGTGCTCGTGCAGCGGGGACGCGGCGGCGGCCTGGCGGGAGCGCTCGGCGGCATGGGCGGCCAGAGTGCCTTCGGGACCAAGGCCGGCGACCTGTTCACGCGGATCACCGTGGGCGTGGCGGCTTTTTGGATCGTGCTGTGCCTCGTGGCCACGAACCTCCTCGGCCGGCAGCAGTCGCTGATCTCGAGCGACTTGGGCGGCGGTGCCGCCCAGACTGCGGCGCCGATGACGCCCGCCGCCGCGCAGACCGCGCCCCAGACGGCCCCGCAAACGGCGCCCGCCGCGCCGCCGGCGGCCCCACCCGCAGCCCAGCCTGATGCAACGCCGACGACCGGGCCGGCGGCCGCGACGCCGCCGGCAACCGGCGCGGAGGCCGCTCCCCAGACTCCGCCCGCGGCGGCAACGGTCACTCCCGCAGCCGATGCCCCGGCGGTGCCTCCGTCCCCCGCGGCCGCCCAATAGTCGCCTCCGTTAGTCTTCTCCGAGCGGTGCTGCGAGGACGCATGGCCATCAGCATGACCGGCTGCGGCGACGGTACCGCCACCGCCGGAGCGAGCACCTGCCGCGTGGAACTGCGGGTGGTCAACAACCGCTTCTTCAAATTCGCCATCCGCTGCCGGGACGCTTTCTCGATCCTGGAGCCGCGCATCGAGGCGGCGATCCGCGGCCGCGTGCGCCGCGGCGCGGTGCAGATGACGCTCGACGTCGGCGGCCCCGCCGCTCCGGCGGCCCGCCGCTTCGACCGGGAGCAACTCGCCGCGTTTCTCGACGACCTGGAAGATTTCTGCGCCGGCCACCGCATCCCGGCCCCGCGTTCGATCGATGGCATCCTCGCCCTGCCGGGCATCCTCGTCGACGCTCCCCCTGCCCCGGAGGCTGTCGAGCAGACTTGGCCGCTCGTCTCGGAGGCGCTCCTGGCGGCGCTCGACGGCCTCGACCGGACGCGGCAGGCGGAGGGCGCTTCGCTCTGCGCCGACATGCGGGCCTGCTGCGGCGAGATCCGGAGGCTCGTGGCGGCCATCACCGAGCGGGTGCCGGCCGTGCTTGCCGAGCACCGGGCCCGGCTCGTCGAGCGGGTCTCGAAGCTGCTCGCCGGAGCGGGGGCGACCCTCTCGGAGGCGGATGTCACCCGGGAGATCGCGCTCATCGCCGACCGCTCCGACATCGCCGAGGAGTTGGTGCGGCTGGAGAGCCATGTCGCCCAGTTCGACCGTCTGCTGGATGACGAGTCGCCCGGCCGCTCGCTCGACTTTCTCGCCCAGGAACTCGCCCGCGAGGCCAACACGATCGCCTCCAAGTCGGTCGACGTGACGATCGCCCACCTCGTCGTGGAGCTCAAGACGCGGATCGAGCGGCTCCGCGAGCAGGTGCAAAACATCGAGTGAGAGGCCGCTTTTCAAGCAGCCTGCCGGCACGGTACAACATCCGGATGGTTCACCCTGCGGGCCAACTCGTCGTCATCTCCGGGCCTTCGGGCGTCGGCAAGACCACGATCCTGCGGCAACTCCTCACGCGCCTGCCGCACCTCCTGCCGAGCGTGTCGGCCACCACCCGCCCCCCCCGTGCGGGCGAGCAGGACGGGGTCGATTACCACTTCATCGCGCAGGACGATTTTGACCGCCGGCGTGCGGCGGGCGAGTTTCTCGAATGCTGCCGGGTCTACGGCCGGGAATACTGGTACGGCACGCTCGTCGACGAGGTCGCCCCGCGGCTTGCCAAGGGCGACTGGGTGGTGCTGGAGATCGACGTCGAGGGTACACTTTCCATTCTGGCGAGGTATCCTGAGGCGATCACGATCTTCGTCGAGCCCTCCCACCCCGATCAGTTGTTCGAGCGGCTCAAGGGCCGCGGGACGGAATCGCCAGAGGCGATGGCCCGTCGGCTCGAGGTCGCCCGCCGTGAACTGCTCCAGTCCCACCACTACAAGCATCGCGTCGTGAACGACGACGACGTCGCGGAGGCCGTCGCGGCCATCGAGCGGATCCTCTTCGACGCAGGGCTGACCCGGCCCCGCACCAGCCCGAGTCCCGTCACACCCCGTCCCCCGCACACCCCCTCAGGAGCCTGAACATGATCGACGACCTGCGCGAGGAAGAGATCGTCAACAAGGTCGGCGGACGCTTCAAGCTGTCCACACTCATCCAGAAACGCATGGTCGCGCTCAACGCCGGCGGCCGCCCGCTGGTCGACGTCGACACCGACGACAAGATGCAGATCGTCATCGAGGAGATCAAGCAGGACAAGATCTACCTCGACACCTCCATGAACCTCCGCATCACCGGCGAATCGACCGAGGCGGGCGGCCCGCTTGACTTCGACCCCACCATCCTCTGAACAGTCGCCCCGGCAGCCGTCTGGGCAGCCGCTCTCCGGCCGGGAGATCGTGCTCGGTGTCTCCGGCGGGATCGCAGCCTACAAGGCCGCGGCGCTGGCGAGCCTGCTTGCCCAGGCCGGCGCCGGCGTGACCGCCGTCCTGACCAAGAACGCCCGGCGGTTCGTCGGCGTGGCCACGTTCGCCGCGCTGACGGGCCGTCCGGTGGCGACCAGGGCGTTCGCCCAGGCCGCCCACCCGCTCGGCGGCCATATCGAACTGGCGGCACGGGCCGACCTCGTCGTCGTGGCGCCGGCCACGGCCGATGTTCTCGCCAAAGCCGCGACGGGCGCCGCCGACGACCTGCTTACCACGCTCCTTCTCTGCGCCGAATGCCCGGTCCTCATGGCCCCCGCGATGAACGCGGCGATGTGGGCGAAGCCCGCCGTCCAGCGGAACGTGCGACAGCTTGCGGCGGACGGAGTCGTGATCGTCGAGCCGACCGTCGGCTGGCTCGCCTGCCGACAGCAAGGCACCGGCCGGATGGCCGAGCCGGAACAGATCGCCGCGGAGATCACCCGCGCCTTGGCGGGCGGTCGCCCCTGACTCACGCATGGCACGCATCCTCCTCACCGCCGGCCCGACCCGGGCCTACCTCGACGAGGTCCGGTTTCTCACGAATGGGTCGAGCGGCCGTATGGCCCTGGCCCTCGCCAGAGCGGCGCTCGCCAGGGGGCATCAGGTGACGATCGTCAGCGGCCCGGTGGCGGTCCGCTATCCGCCCGGAGCGAAGGTCGTCCCGGTGACGACGACGTCCGAGATGCTCGCTGCGGCGCTCGAGGAACTGCCACGTGCCGACGGTGTGATCGGGGCGGCGGCCCCCTGCGACTTCGAACCCGCCCGCCGCGAGGCCGGCAAGATTCCCCGGGCCGCCGGCGGTCTCAAGCTCATGCTTCGCTCGAGCCCCGACGTGATCGCCACGCTCGCGGCCGCCGCGAAGAAGGTCGCCCGCGGCCGGAAGCGGCCGGTCTGGTGCGTCGCCTTCGCCCTCGAGCCGGCAGCCGACAAGGCGCGGGCCTGCGCCAAGCTGACGGCCAAGCACTGCGACCTGATCGTGGTCAACGACCCCACCGCCGTCGACTCGGCCACGACCCGTGTGGCCGTCTACGACGCGGGGCACTCGCTCGTGGGCGAGCGGAGCGGCCGCAAGGCCGCCGTCGCGTCCTGGCTCATGGGGCTCTTCGACCGGACGTTCGCCTGAGCCATCCCGGCACAGGGCCGATTCAGGCCGGTTCCCACGGTGGAGGATTTCCGTGGGTGCCGCTATAAACTTGGCCGTTCCGAACGTTTCGCGGCGGTCGCAGCAGCAGCCCGATCGCCTCGCCGTGCACGCCCCCGGCCCTTTCCGCACCATACCCCCACGATGATCAAAGTCGCTGTTCTCGGCGCGACCGGCTACACCGCACTCGAGGCGATCAAGCTGCTGCTGCGGCACCCGCAGGCGGAGATCGTCGCCGTCACGAGCCGCCAGGAGGGCAGTCCACCGATCTCGAGCGTGCATCCTTCGCTCGTGGGCCGGCTCGACCTGCCGCTCGAAGACCTGGCGCCCGAGGCTGTGGGCGAGCGGGCCGACTGCGTCTTCAGCTGCCTGCCGCACTGCGCGAGCGCCGAGATCATCCCCCGCGTGCTCGCCGCCGGCGCGAAGGTGGTCGACTTCAGCGCGGACTATCGGCTCGACGATGCCGGCAGCTATGCCGAGTGGTACGGCCACGAGCATCCCGACGCCGGGCGGCTGGGCAAGACGGTCTACGGCCTGCCCGAGCTGTTCCGTGGCAAGATCCCCGGCGCCGATCTCGTCGCCAACCCGGGCTGCTATGCCACGTCGGCGATCCTGCCCCTGGCTCCGCTGGTCAAGGCCGGCCTCGTGGAGACGTCCGACATCATCATCGACTCAAAGAGCGGTGTCAGCGGGGCGGGCCGCTCGCCGAAGCTGATGACGCACTTCCCCGAATGCAACGAGAGCATGTCGGCCTACAACGTCGGCCGCCACCGCCACACGCCGGAGATCGAGCAGGTGATCAACCGGCACGCCGCCACGATGCCGCAGGTGATCTTCACGCCGCAGCTGGCCCCGATGGACCGTGGCATCCTGTCGATCATCTATGCCAAACCGCGGCGGCCGCTCTCCGACGGTGACGTGCTCGACACTCTGCGGCACGCCTACGCAGGCGAACGGTTCGTGCGGGTCGTCGATCATCTGCCAGGCACGAAGGACACGGTCGACACGAACTTCTGCGACATCACCGCCCGCGTCGTCCGCGGCCGCGTGCTGCTGATCAGCTGCCTCGACAATCTCGTGAAAGGGGCCGCCGGCGCGGCCGTGCAAAACTTCAACTGCCTCTTCGGCCTGCCTGAGACGGCGGGCCTGCTCTAAAACCCGCCGGCGCCGCCGGCGGCCCGTCGGCCCCCTCGACCGTTTCTCCCGAGCCGCTCCCTTCGCCCTGCAGGAACGCATTCCCAGATGGCCATCGTCGAAACGCCCGTCCGCCTCCCGATCCCGCCGCTGCCGCAGGGCTTCCGGGCCGCGGGAACCCATGCCGGTCTCAAGCGGAACCCGACCCGCGAGGACATCGCGCTCATCGTCTCGGACGTGCCGGCGACCGGGGCCGGGGTCTACACGACGAACCTCGTGTTCGCCGCGCCCGTGGCGCTCGACCGCGACCGCACGCCGGGCGAAGGTTTTCGCGTCGTGGTCGTGAACTCGGGCAACGCCAACGCCTGCACCGGCCGCCGCGGCCTCGACGACGCCCGGGCGATGGCTGCCGCCGCCGCGGAGGCGGTGGGGGCGCCGGAGACCGCGGCCCTCGTCCTCTCGACCGGCATCATCGGCGAGTTTCTGCCGCTCGACAAAATCCGGGCCGGCGTCCGCACGGTAGCGGCGCAGCTCGGCAACGACGCCGACTCCGCCGTGCGCGCGGCCCGCGGCATGATGACGACCGACACCCGGCCCAAGCTTTCCGGTTCTTCCTTCACCGTCGACGGCCGCCCCTACACCCTCTTCGGCATGGCGAAGGGGGCGGCGATGATCGGCCCCCGCATGGCCACGATGCTCGGCGTGATCCTCACCGACGCCCCGGTCGCCGCCGCCGACGCGCAGCGGCTCCTGCGGGAGGCGACCGAGGAGACCTTCAACTGCGTGAGCGTGGACGGCCATACGAGCACGAACGACACGGTGCTCCTCCTGGCCAATGGCGCGGCGGGCGGGTCGACGCTTTCGGGCGCCGGCCTCGCCGCCTTCGCCCGCGCGCTGCACGACGCCTGCGAGGCGCTCGCCCGCGAGATCGCCGACGACGGCGAGGGCGCCACGCACGTGCTGCGGATCGAGGTCCGCGGTTGCCGCACCCGCGACGAGGCTCGGCAGATCGCTCGTTCGGTGGCCGACAGCCCGCTCGTGAAGACGGCCGTCTGCGGCGCCGATCCGAACTGGGGCCGGATCGTCTCCGCGGCCGGCTACGCCGGCGTTTCGTTCGCTCCCGAGAAGCTTGTGCTCCGCCTCAACGGGACGCTCCTGTTTCGCGAAGGGGCGCCCGTGCCGTTCGACGGCGCCGCGGTGTCGGCGTCGATCCGCGATGCCCGCGAGACGCTCATCGAGCTCGATTTCCACGGGGGCGAGGCGGGCATCCGCTTCTATTCGAGCGATCTGACGGCCGAATACGTCCGTCTGAATGCCGACTACCACACCTGAACCGGCCGCCACGCGTGGGTGAGCCCGGGGGCGAACCGATCCCGGCACCGGCGATTTTCCCCGGTTCGTCCACGTCGACGCCCGCGCCGGAGGGCTCTTTTTGCGGCCCGTCCGCCATACCTCGTTTCCGGCGTGGGGCCCTTGGCTTGACGGGGGCGCCGCAAAACTGTTTTCTCTGGCTATCCGATCGTTCCGGCCGCGTGCCCCGGTCTGCCCTCCCGCGAAACAAAAGCCAATGCTGTTCGTCTCCGTTTGGACCGTCGCCGCCCCCGTCGAAGCCCCGGTGTTCACGGAACCGCTCGGTGTGCCTCTCCCGGGGATGCCCCCGGCCGCCCTGCCTGCCACGAGTCGCATCGAGTGCAGTGACGATCCCGACGACGAAGAGGAGGATCTCGGCGACGAGGAGGATCTGGCCGTCGCCCAGCCCGCCGCTGACGACGAGTCGAGCTTCGACGATTTCGACGACGAGTTCGACGACGACTTCGAGGAGGAGGAGAACGATCCCGACTGGGATCATCCGGACGACTCCGAGCCCGAGCCGCCGCCACCGGGCAAGGGTGGCGGCCGCAAGAAGTGAGAAGAGCCGGCGGTCCCGGCCCCGACAGGCGGCCTTCCGCGCACCCAGGAAGCCGTTCATGACGCCAGGCCGAGACACTCCCGCCGACGACCGGGGCGCCGACGCCGGCCTGCCCGCCGATCGCAATCCGTCGAGCGCGTCGCGGCCCCAGGCTCCGGGCTGGTTCGGCGACCTGGAGCAGCTCGACTTCGAGATCGACTTCTTCGAACGGCTCCTGGCCCGCGACGCCGACTCGATCGAGGTGCTCCGCGTGCTCGCGGAACTCGTCTCTCAGAAGGGCCTGGTGAAGCGGGCGCTCGAGCTGGACCGCCGGCTCGTCGCGCGTCTGCCCAACGACTTCCTCGCCCGCTACAATCTGGCCTGCTCGCTGGCGCGGGCGGGCCGGCCGGACGAGGCGATCGACGCGCTCTCGCGGGCGATCCTGCTCGGCTACGACGATCTCGCGCACCTCGAGGTCGATCCCGACCTCGACTCGTTGCGCGAGCACCCTGACTTCAAGGAACTGCTCGGCCGCGATTCGCCGTGACGCGGCCTTCCGGCGGCAAGCATGCTCGACCAACACGACAAGATCTCCGAGGCGGCCGCGACGATCGCCTCCCGCTGGCCCCACGCCCCCTCCGTGGGTCTGATCCTCGGCAGCGGCCTGGGCGCCGCCGCCGCCGCCCTGGCCGACCCGGTGGCGATCCCCTACGAGGAGATTCCCCACTTCGCCCGCTCGACCGCCCACGGCCATACCGGCCAGCTCGTCTGCGGACGGCTCGACGGCGTGCCGGTGATCGTGATGGAGGGCAGGATGCACGCCTACGAGGGCTATCCGCTCGCCCAGATCACGTTCCCGGTGCGGGTGTTACGGCGGCTCGGCGCCCGCCTCCTGATCGTCACCAACGCCTGCGGCGGGCTCAATCCGCAGTTTCGCACCGGCGACATCATGGTGATCGACGACCACATCAATCTGATGAACGACAATCCGCTCATCGGCATCAACGACGAGCGCCTGGGACCGCGGTTTCCCGACATGTCGGCGCCGTACGAGCCCGCCCTCATCGACCGCGCGCTCGCCGTGGCCCGCCGGGAGAACTTCGCCGCCCACCGCGGCGTCTACGTCGCCGTCACGGGGCCGAACCTCGAGACGCGGGCGGAGTACCGTTTCCTCCGGGCGATCGGCGCCGACGTCGTCGGCATGTCGACGGTGCCGGAGGTGATCGTGGCGGTGCATGCGGGCCTGCGGGTGCTGGGCCTCTCGGTGATCACCGACATGTGCCTGCCCGACGCCTTGGAGGTGGCCACCGTCGAGAACATCCTCGCGGTGGCGCGGGCGTCGGAGCCGAAGCTGCGCGCGATCATCGCCGACGCCGTGCGCAGCGTCGGCTGATCCCCCTTCCCGCTCGACTGCATGTAGGTTCGGGGCGGCAGTCGCCCCCACGTTTCGAGGCTCCCATGTTCGACCCGGTCCGCGGCAAGCCCGACTTCCCCGCCCTCGAGGCGGCCACCGCCGCGCAGTGGCGGGAGCGGGGCATCTACGCCAAGTCGCTCGAGCGACGCCAGGGCGCGAAGCGGTTCGTCTTTTTCGAAGGGCCGCCGACGGCGAACGGCATGCCCCATCCCGGCCACTGCCTCACCCGCACGATCAAGGATCTCTATCCCCGCTACCGCACCATGCGGGGCGAGTATTGCGAGCGGAAGGCGGGGTGGGACACGCACGGCCTGCCGGTCGAGGTGGAGGTCTGCAAGGAACTCGGCATCCATTCGAAGGCCGAGATCGAGGCCTATGGCGTCGAGCCGTTCGTCCACCGCTGCCAGGAGTCGGTGTGGCGGTACATGCGGGAGTGGGAGACGCTCACGGAGCGGATCGGCTTCTGGATCGACCTGTCGCAGGCCTATGTCACCTACCATCAGTCGTTCGTCGAGAGCGTGTGGTGGGCGCTGGCGAACCTCTTCGACCGTGGGCTGCTCTACCAAGGCCACAAGATCGTCTGGTGGTGGGCCCAGGGCGGCACGGCGCTGTCGAGTGGTGAGGTCGGCCAGGGCTACAAGGAGGTGGCCGACCCGAGCGTTTACGTCGCGTTTCCGCTGCTGGACGAGTCCGGCCGGCCCACCCGCCGCAGCCTCGTGGCCTGGACCACCACCCCGTGGACGTTGCCGTCGAATCAGTTCGCGGCCGTGAGGGCCGATCTTGAATACGTCGTGCTCCGCGACGCCGACGGCGCCGAGTTCATCGTCGCCGCGCCCCTGGCCGATCCGCTCGTCGAGAAGCTGAAGCGACCGCTCGACACTGTCGAGCGGCTGCCGGGCGCGGCCCTCGTCGGCCGCTCCTACCTGCCCCCGTTCGACACCTTCCGCGCCGCGGCCGGCGCGGCCGGCGAGCCGCTCCTCGCCGGCGGCACGGAGCCTGCCGCCTGGCGTGTGGTGGCCGCCGACTTCGTGACGACCGACTCGGGCACCGGCATCGTGCACGTGGCGCCCGCCTTCGGCGAGGTGGACTACGGCGTGCTCGTGGCCGAGCAGTCCCGGTTCGCACCCGGCCGTGGGCCGGCGCTCCTGAACTGCGTCGCCGCCGACGGTGCGTTCACCGACGCCTTCCCCGCGGGAAGCGGGCGGTTCGTGAAGGACTGCGACCGCGACATTGCCCGCGACCTCCGGGCCCGCGGCCTGCTCGTGCACCAGGAGCAGTACGTCCACGACTACCCGTTCTGCTGGCGGGCGGACAACGACCCGCTCATCCAATACCCACGGCAGAGTTGGTTCATTCGCACGAGCCAGTTCCGCGAGGCGATGCTCGCCAACAACGCGCTCGTCCGCTGGCTGCCCGAGCACATTCGGGACGGCCGGTTCGGCAACTTCCTGGAGACCAACGTCGACTGGGCGCTCTCGCGGGAGCGGTACTGGGGCACGCCGTTGCCGATCTGGGTCTGCGAGGAGACCGGTCGGGCGGAGGCGGTTCCCTCCTATGCCGCCCTGCTCGAGAAACCCGCCCTCGAGGGCACGGATGTCTTCGCCCGCGCGAAGGCCGCCAATCCGAACCTCTCCGACGACCTCAAGGTCCACAAGCCCTACATCGACGCCGTCACCTACGCGTCTCCCTTCGCATCGGGCGCGCGGATGCGCCGGGTGCCCGAGGTGATCGACTGCTGGTTCGACTCCGGGGCCATGCCGTTCGCCCAGTGGGGCTGGCCGCACCGCGGTCACGAGGGGTTCGCCGCCCAGTTTCCCGCCGATTTCATCTCGGAGGCGATCGACCAAACCCGCGGCTGGTTCTACAGCCAGTTGGCGATCAGCACGCTCCTCTTCGGCCCGGCGGCGGCCGATTCGAAGCGGGATCTGCCGGCGACGGTCACTCCGCCCTCCGGCGACTACCCGCATCCCTTCAAGACCTGCATCGTGCTCGGCCACATGCTCGGCGAGGACGGGGCGAAGATGTCGAAGAGCAAGCGCAACTACCGCGAGCCCGCCGAGATCTTCGACAAGTACGGCGCCGACGCCCTGCGCTGGTTCTTCCTGGCCGGCCAGCAGCCCTGGGCGAGCATCCGCTACAGCGAGCGAGCGATCCGGGAGAGCGTGCCGGAGTTTTTGCTCAGGCTTTGGAACGTCTACAGTTTCCTCGTGATCTACGCCCGGATCGACGGCTTCGACCCGGGAGCCCTGCTCGACGCCCCCGGGGCTCTCGGCCATGCCGATCTCGGGAGGGCCCGCGGCTACCGTCCGGTCCGCGACCGCTGCGAGCTCGATCGCTGGATGCTTTCGGAGGTCAACGCCGTGGCGGCGACGATGACGGCGCGACTCGACGCCTTCGACCACTTTCCCGCGGCGCAGGCGCTCTCAGGGCTCGTCGATGCCGTGAGCAACTGGTTCGTGCGGCGGAGTCGCGACCGCTTCTGGTCGGCAGGCCGCGCCGACGGGGGCCCCGACACCTGTCCGGACAAGCTCGACGCCTACTGGACGCTCTATGAGACGTTGCTCGTGATCGCGAGGCTGGCGGCGCCGTTCGTGCCGTTCGTGACGGAGGAGATCTGGCGCAACCTCGCCGTGGTGCCCTTCGGCGGTACAGTGCCGGAGAGCGTGCACCTGACCGATTATCCCGCCGGGGAAGCCACGCTCGTCGATGCCGATCTCGTCGAGCGGATGGCGCTCGTCCGCGAGGTCTCGTCATTGGGGCGGGCCGCGCGGGCCGCGGAGAAACTCAAGGTTCGCCAGCCGCTGGCGAAGGTCGAAGTGATTCTCGGTCAGACCGATGCCGCCCACGCGGGGTGGTTGGCGGAGCACGCCGACCTGGTCTGTGACGAGCTCAACGTCAAGCAGTTCGAAGTCTGCCGCGATCCCGATCGCTACATCACCCGCGCGCTGCAGCCTGATCTCAAGAAGCTGGGACCCAAGCTGGGCAAGGATCTGCCCAAGGCCCGCGACGCGCTCGCGAAGTCCGATGCGTCCGCACTGCTGGCAACCCTCGACCGGCACGGCCGCGCGAGCGTCTCCCTCGCCGACGGCCGCGCCGTCGAAATAGAGCGGGAGGACGTGATCGTGCGCACCACGGCCAAGCCGGGCTGGGCCGCGGCGGAGAGCCCGCGGGCGGTCGTCGTCGTGGCCGCGGAGCTGACACCGGACCTCGTCGCCGAGGGCCTCGTCCGCGAGGTGGTCCACGCCGTGCAGTCGCAGCGCAAGACGCTCGACCTCGACTTCACCGACCGGATCGAACTCGCCTTCGAGACGGACTCGGACGAACTCCGGGCTGCGCTCGAACGTCACCTCGGCTACGTCGCCACGGAGACGCTCGCCACGTCGGCCACGTTCGGCAGCCTCGCCGGTGCCGCGCGCGAGACGCTCGATCTCGACGGGCATCCGCTCACGATCGCGCTCCGCCGTGCCGTGGCGGGAGGTGCCGCGTGACGAGCGACGCCCGAGTGACCGCCGGAGGGGCTTCCGCCGCGCCGCCGCTGCGGCTGGCAGTGCTGCTGTCGGGTTCGGGCCGCACGCTCGACAACCTGCTCGAGCGGATCGCCGCCGGCCGGCTGGCCGCCCGTGTCGAGGCCGTCGTGGCGAGCCGCGGCGACGTGCGGGGCGCCCACATCGCGGAGCGGGCCGGCATCCCGGTGACGGTGCTCCCGCAGGGGAGCCGCAGCGTGGCCGACTGGAGCGACGCCATCTTCACCGTCTGCCGCACGGCCGCCGCCGATCTGGTGGTCATGGCGGGCTTCCTGCACCTCGTCGCGATCCCCGCCGATTTTTCCGGCCGGGTGATCAACATCCATCCGAGCCTGCTTCCCGCGTTCGGCGGTCGCGGGTTCCACGGCATGCACGTCCACCGGGCGGTGCTGGCCCGCGGCTGCACGGTGTCCGGCTGCACGGTGCATCTGGTCGACGACGAGTACGACCACGGCCGCATCCTCCTGCAGCGGACGGTGCCGGTCCTGCGAGACGACACGCCCGATTCACTCGCCGCCCGCGTCTTCGCGGCCGAGTGTGAGGCCCTCCCGGACGCGATCAACGGAATCGCCGTGGAACGCCTGCCCTAGCCCTCCCTCTGCCTCGTGTCAGCGCGGCAGTCGTTCCATCACGCCCCACGCCAAGGACATGCGCCATGCCCCGCTCGACAGGAAACATCATCGCCGACTCACTCCAGCTCGCCCTCGGCTACGCCGAGCGACTGCTCAAGGACATGCCCGCCACCCGGTTTGGCCGCTTCGCCCGGGTCGGCGGCGCCGTCGTCGAGTCGAATCACCCCGCCTTCGTCTACGGACATCTGAGCCTCTACGCCCCCAAGGTGCTCCAGCAGTTGGCGCACCCCTGCCCCGCCGCGCCGGCGCACTTCCAGGACCTCTTCTCGAAGGACGCCCGGTGCCGCGATGACGAGGACGGCGACCTGTACCCGCCGATGGACGAGATCACGGCGTTCTTCTTCGAGGGGCACCGCATGCTGCTGGGGGCGCTGCGGGCCTCGCCCGACGCGACGTTCGATCAGCCCAATCCAGCCGAGGGCCGGATGCGCGAGCTCTTTCCCACGCTCGGATCGGTCCAGACCTTCTACTGCGGCGGCCACATCATGATGCACCTGGGCCAGGTGAGCGCCTGGCGCCGGATGGAGGGCCTCGGCGCGGCCTGACGGCGCGGTACGAAGGGCCTGATGACCGGCCGCTCAGGCGATCCGCTCGAGCTTCGACACCCGGCCGGTCGACACCCACTCCGCCACGAAGATGTCTCCCGTCGGCGTGAAGCAGGCGTCGTGTGGATGAACGAACTGGCCCTCGACCCACTTGTCGGGCTGCGCCCGCAGGTTCTTGATCTCGTCGAGCCGCTCCACGGCACGTCCCAGCCGGGCCACGACCTGGTTCTTGTCGTCGAGCAGCGTGACGCAGGCCTTCAGCTCCGGCACGAGGAGCAGGTTCTTCCAGGAGTCGATGTTGGCAGGCAGGCCGAAGCCGGGGATCGTCTCGCGATAGGTGCCGTCCAGGGAAAACAGCTGCAGCGTGTTGTGGGCCCTGTCGGTGACCACGACCGTCGGTGCGCGGCCCTCCCGGCGGTCGATCCAAAGCCCATGCGGCGTGTTGAACGTGCCCTTCCCGTCGCCGGGGCCGCCGAACGAGTCCACCCACTTCACGTCCTTGTCGAAGCGGTGGATCTTGAAGCTGCCGTAGCCGTCTGCCAGCAGGAAACCACCGTCGTCGAGGAAGGCGAAGTTCGTGGGCAGGAAGCCCTGGCGGCTCCAGTTCGGCGTTGTGGAGAGGTCCTCGCCGGCCGCATAGACGCCCGACTCCATCGGCGCCTTGCGAAACCAGACCGTCTCGCCCCCGAGCGTCAGCTTGGCGAACGACTTCACCTGCTGGTAGCCGCAGACGTAGAGAAACTCGTCGTTGCCTTCCTTGCGGACCTCGATGCCGTGCCCGCCTCCCTGGAACTGGCTGCCGAAGGCCCGGACGAACTTGCCCTGCTGATCGAAGACGAAGATCGCCGGATGGTCCTTCTTGTCCTTGTGGCCCTCGTGGATCACGTAGAGGTTGCCGGCCGCGTCCACGGCGACGCCGTGCGTGGTCTGCCAGGTGAAGCGGTCGGGCAGTTGTGGGAACCCGTGCCGGACGCGGAACCGGTAGTCTCCTTCGCCGACGATCGTTTCCTCGGCGGCCTTGGCCCGCCGCGGCAGCGCGGCGGCCAGGCCGGCGGCGGTGGTCGCCAGGGCGAACGAGCGGCGCGACAGGACGGCAGCGGGCGGGGCGATGTGGTCGGGCATGGAATCTCCTCCGGCAAACACAGACATGCTGGCGAACGCCCCGGCCGCTCGCCTGACGGAGCATAGCAGACGACCACCCGGCGGCGGCGTCAGGAACGGGCCACGAAGCCCATGGCATTCCAGAATGCGACGGCGTCGGTCCACGAGGGGAGCGTCTCGACACAGACGAGATCGTGCCCGAGGGCCCGCGCTTCGTCGAGCGCCTGCCGAACGAGCGCCGACGCCACGCCGTGGCGTCGGGCGGAGGGATGCACGAGCAGCCAGCCGATCGAGCACCGCCCCGGGGGCGGTCCGGCCACGACGAGCGTTACCAGGCCAACCGGCGGGCCGACGGCATCGGCCGTGGCGAGCCAAGCCTGCACCCGCCGTCCCGGCCGGCTGCCAAGCTCAGCCACAATCCCCGCGGCCGCGAACCGCTTGCCGCCGCTGTCCTCCGCCAATCGGCATGCATCTGCGATGGCTCGGACCGCAGCGATATCGGACGCGCCGGCTCCATTTGCCGGTCGCACGACAACTTCCCCGGTCGCCGGCAGCGTGGGCCGAACGCGGTCGGCGACAAGACGGTTCCAGAGCACGACGGGAGACACGGCGGATTCCTGCGCGAATCATGGCTGAAAAAGTGCATGAATCCTACCAACGCCATTCGTTTTCGCGCATTTCATGCTTGAAGGCATTCAGAAAGCCGACTAGGATCGTGATCATCGCCTCGTCAAAACCGCACGCAGGCGTTGCTCGTTGGCAGGTGGGATGCCCCGTGCAGAATCACGAACGCCGCAGCCGACTGCTCGACATCATTCGCGTCCGCGGCTTCGCGGCGCTGGACGAGCTTGTGCGCGAGCTGGGGGTTTCCGAATCGACGATCCGCCGCGATCTTGACGCCCTCGAGGAGCAGGGCGCCGCCCGGCGGACGCACGGTGGCGTCCTCTATTCAGGGGGCATGCCCCGGCTGGCGGAGTTCGACGAGCGGCAGCCGGCCAACTGGGCTGCCAAACGGGCCATCGCCGCCGCGGCGGCCGAACTCATCGAGGACGGCGAAACCGTCCTGCTCGACGGCGGCACGACCACCTACGAGGTGGCCAGGCTGCTCGTCGGCCGCTCGCTGCAGGTCGTGACCAACAGCCTGCCCGTCGCCAACCTCTTCGCTTCCGAAGCCCGCACCGATCTCGTGCTCCTCGGCGGATACGTCTCGCCACGGACGGGGGTCTGCCTCGGCCCCTACGCCAACGAACTGCTCGGTCGGCTCCACGTCACCACCACGGTCCTCTCGGCCGCCGGCATCGCCGAGGAAGGGCTGTTCAATGCCCACCTACTCCTGGCGGAAACCGAGCAGGCGATGCTCAAGGCGGCAAGCCGGGTGATGGTCGTGGCCGACAGCTCCAAGTTCGGCCGCAAGAGCCTCACGCTCGTTTCAACACTCGATGCCATCGATACGCTCGTCAGCGACGACGCCATGCCGCAGGCCTGGCGGGATGTGGTCGCCCGGGCGCGGGCACGAGTCGTGATTGCCGCCGTACCCGATCAGGACGACCGTCCCGCGGCGCTCCGCGGCGCGACACCCCCGGATCGGGCCCGCCCCGCGTAAGATACCGCCCGAGTCAGCATCCATCCCATAGGAGCCCCCATGGCCAAGAAGTCCACCGGCACGAAGACGTCACCGACCAAGTCGCTGTCGCAGCTCAAGAACGAGATCTGCGACATCGGCCGCCGCATCTACAACAAGGGCTTCGCCGCCGGCAACGACGGCAACATCTCCTACAGGCTCGGGCCCGACCGCGTGCTCTGCACGCCCACGATGATGTCGAAAGGCTTCATGACGCCCGCCGACCTCTGCATCGTCGACATGGAGGGCAACCAGATCGCCGGCAAGCGCAAGCGGTCGAGCGAGATCCTCCTGCATCTGACGATCATGAAGGAGCGGCCCGATGTGAAGAGCGTCGTGCACTGCCATCCGCCCCACGCGACCGCCTTCGCCGTCGCACGGGAGCCGATTCCGCAGTCGGTGCTCCCCGAGGTCGAAGTCTTCCTGGGCGACATCCCGATCTCGCGGTACGAGACGCCGGGCAATCAGACCTTCGCCGACACCGTGCGCCCGCTCGTGGCCCGATCCAACGTGATCCTGCTGGCCAATCACGGCACCGTCAGCTTCGGTGAGACGGTGGAGCGGGCCTACTGGTGGACCGAGATCGTCGACGCCTATTGCCGCATCCTCATGCTCGCCAAGGGCCTCGGCAACGTCACGTACCTGACCGGCGAGGAAACACGGGCGTTGCTCGACCTCAAGCAGAAGTGGGGCTTCACCGACGCCCGGGTCGACATGGGCCTCGACGACCGTGCCATCTGTGACAACGCCGTCTTCCGCGACACGTGGGCCGAGGTGGGCGTGGCCCGTCGGGCCTTCGCCACGCATCCCGAGGTGGCTACCGGAGGACGCGGCTCGACCGGTCGCCAACAGCCGACCGCGATCGACGTCGAAAAGATCGTCCGCACGATCACCGAACAGGTCTGCCGCGAGTTCGGCATCACCGGCCGTTGACGCTCGGGGCATCGGACCGTAGCCGGTGGATCGCCGCCGGCGCGAGCCCCCAGAGCTTCGCCGTGCCGTCGTCAGCGCCGGTGACGATGGTGCGGCCGCCGGGGGCGAAGGCCACGGCCCAGGCGGCGCCGTCATGCCCGGGAATGGCGAGGAGGTGACGGCGGGTCTCGACCTGCCAGAGGTGCAGGCAGCCGTCGGCGGCGACTCCCGCCAGTCGCGTGCCGTCGGGCGAGAACGCCACTTCCCAGACCTGCCCCACCGGCTCCCGAAACACCTCGAGCACCGCGCCGCCGTCGATCTCCCAGAGCCGAACCGTGCCGTCGGAGGACGCCGTCGCCAACTGGCCGCCGTCAGGTGACCAGGCCACCCAGTTGACGTCGTCTTTATGGCCGGTGTAGGTCCCGACGAGTTCGCCGCTCGCCGCGTCCCAGATCCGTGCGAGCCCGTCGGCGCATGCCGTCGCCAGCTGTCGCCCATCAGCAGACCACGCCGCGGCATGCGCCCGAGCCGGATGCGGCAGCTCGACGGTGGCCGCGGCCCCGAGCCCCGCGTCGACCACCTTCACCGCACCCGCCTCTGCCGCCAGCCCCTCGCGTTCCCCGCCCGCGGTCGCCAGCCACCGGCCGTCCGGCGAGAAGGCGACGGCGAACGCGGGCCCGTCGTGCAGTCGGCGTTCGCCGCACCAGCCGCCGTCGCCCGCGCGGCAGACCCGCACCACGCCATCCCCGCCCGCGGCGGCCAGCAGGTCGCCGGCCGGCGAAAATGCGACCGCGTTCACTCGAGTCCGCACGGTGGGCAGATCCCGCACGCCAGCAGTCGCGTCTTGCCCCCACAGCCGCACGCATCCATCCGCGGTGGCGGTCGCGACGAGCCGACCGTCGGGAGAGCAGGCCACGCCGCGAACCCCCGCGGCCGGCCCCTCCCCACAACGCAGCACTCCGTCGTCCGCCTGGAGCGGATCCCACACCCGCATCGTGCCATCGGATGAGACCGTCGCGAACTGCTCCCGCGGCAGTCGCGTGATTCCCCAGACGGGGCCGCGATGGCCGGCCAATGCGCGGATCGGGTGGCGGTCGGCGGCAGTCGTCCGGCGCGCGTCCCACAGGCGGACGACCCCGTCGGCCGACACCGTGGCCAACTCCGACCCCTCGGATGTCCAGGCCACGCCATTCACCCGCAGCGGATGCCGGAACGCCAAGGCGTCCCGATCCGACCCGCTCCAAATCCGGGCGGTGCCGTCCTCGGAAGCCGACGCCAGCTGCCGTCCGTCAGGGGCGAACGCGACCGCGAACACGCGGCGGGCATGGCCGGCCATGTCGGCGAGGTGCTCACCGCTGCGGGGATCCCAGAGCCGCACCAACTGGTCGCCACAGGCGGCAGCCAACCGGCTGCCATCGGGCGCGAAGGCGAGACCATAGACGTTGCGATCGGTGGCCCCGGGCCGCCATGCGGGTCGGATCGTACGCAGGATCGCGCCGCTGGCGGTGTCGGCGATCTGCACCGTCCCGTCGCCCGATGCGGTCGCGAGCGTGTCGTCCCCAGGGCAGAAGCAGACCCCATAGACGGCCTTCGTGTGGCCGCCGAGCCGCCGGGACACCGTGGCGGTCGCCATGTCCCACACGATCACCGTGCCATCCTCGGCCCCCGTCGCGGCCCGCCGGCCGTCGGGGGCGATCGCCGCCGACCAGACGGCCGCGGCGTGACCGGGCATCCGGGCAACCTCGCGACCAGCACTCCCGGCCAGCACCTCCCAGAAGCCGACACTGCCATCGTCGGCACCAGTCACCAGCCGCCCGCCATCGGGGCTGGCGGCCACAGCTCGCACCGCACCTGCATGGCAGGCCGTGACCGCGATCGCGTCATCGAGGCCCGCCGCCAGGCAATCCAGCTCGATCGGAAGGCCCGGGACCACCCTGCCGGCGTCTCGGGCGCGCTCGAGCAGCCTGGCGGCGTCGGCGACGTTTCGCCGGCGGGCTGCCGCGGCCACCCGCTCGAGCAGCGCGTAGTACGACTCGGCCTGCTTCTCCTCGAGCGTGCGGCGGGCGACATCCCGCTGCAGCCGGGCGCGGGCCGACGAGACGATCGCCGCCGTTCCCGCCGCCAGCACGAGCGCCGCGAGGATCGCCGCCGTCAACGGCAGGCTGTGGCGCCGGGCCCAACGGCCCGCTCGCTCGATGCGGGAGGCCGGGCGGGCGAGCACCGGCGCGTCTGCCAGCCAGCGGTCGAGCTCCGCCGCGAGTTGATCGGCCGCCGCATAGCGGTCGTCCGGCCGCTTTCGCAGACACTTCTCCACGACGGCGGCCAACTGCCGCGCCGCGCCGGCGGCGACGCCCGCCGCCCCGACGAGGGCACGGGGGATCGACCTCTCCGCCTCGGCTTCCTGATCGCGGACGATCCGCGCGGCCGCGGCCAGCGGCTTGCCGCGGACCTCGTAGGGCAGGCTGCCGGTGAGAAGCTCATGGAGCACGAGTCCCAGCGCGTAGACGTCGGTGGCCGCGGAGATCCGCGTGACATCGCCATCGAACTGCTCGGGGCTCATGTAGCGGAGCGTGCCGACGATGCGGCCGGCCTCGGTCTGGATCGTCGCCCAAGCGAGGTCGACGTCGGTGAACCGCGCCACGCCGAAATCGATCACCTTCGGCTCCCCATCCGCACCGACGAGAATGTTGCCGGGCTTCAAATCGCGATGCACCACCCCGAGGCGATGGCCATGAGCCACCGCCTCGGCGACCCGCTGCATGAGCTTGACCCGCTCGCGGACCGCCAGCTGCCGCTCCGTGACGAAGCGGTCGATCGGGAGAGCGGCCTCGACGAGCTCCAAGACGAAGAAGGGCAGCGTCACCCCTCCATGCCGATACTCGCCGAGCGTGTGCACCTGGGCGATGTGCGGGTGGCGAAGCCGCGCGAGGAGTTGTGCCTCCTGGGCAAACCTTCGGGCCGTCGCCCGGTTGGTGAGTCCGTTTCTCAGCACCTTGACGGCCACGGGCCTGGACGGGGCCTGCTGGCGGCCCTCGTACACCCGCCCCATGCCCCCTTCCGCAAGCAGTCGCACGATCGTCACGCCGCCGAGGTCGGTTCCCACAGGCAGGTCGATCGCATCGTCGCCGCCAAAGCCGAACGAATCGGCACACGCCGAGAGGAGTGAAGCGTCCGTCTCGGCTGACTCATGGGAAGGCCCGAGCGACCTCCACGTCGGCAGCGCATCGCGATCGTCGTCGCCAGCCATCATCCGGACGTTATACCGTCCGGGCGAGGGATTGGCCGGTCTTGGAGGCGGACAGCCGCTGCAGGGCCCGTTGCATCATCGCCTCTCGGGCTCCCACGATCTCGTCCACACGCCGACGCCGCTGCACGGACATCTCGGCCGGGTCGATCCGGCGCCACCGACGCAGCCGGATCTGGGCGGCGAGGATGATCTGTACGGGGTCGGTTTCGTGCCTGGAAATGCCCAAGACGCGATGGGGCTCGACGGCTGCCGAGCCGGGCTGCCGACGAAGCCGAGCATGCAGCCGCGTCGGGCTGCGAGAGTCCTGTGAGTAGACCATGCTTCAGGGATTTGCGATTGAGGGGTAGGCGATCTCGATCGCTTGATGAGGTTTGTGTAAGGGCTGCAGGGCCAGGGCCTGCCTGCACGGGTCCGCCCTCGTGCGTTTTGGATGCAGGAATCGTGGGGCCGGGCATTCGGAGAGTCCGGGCCCCAACCAGCTGGAAAATCCAGTCCTCCATCATGTAAGGCGAGAGCGGAGGCCCGGACGGGCAAAACCGGATAGATTTTCCTTCATTCCCGTGGAGCCGTCCCCCGTCCGGTGGCGCTCGCGGGCCGAAAAGCACCACTGCATGGACACCGACGACACCCTTTCCAAGGCCGTGGCCGCCTGCCTCGAGCGTCTGGCCGCCGGCGAACCGGCAGCCCGCGACGAGATCATCGAGCTCTGTTCGGGGCGGCTGCGGGCCCTGGCCCACCGGATGCTCGGCCGATTCCCGGGGGTCCGCCGGTGGGAGGACACCGACGACGTCTTCCAAAACGCCGCGATGCGGCTGCATCGGGCGCTCGCCGCCACGCGGCCGGAGACGCCGCGGGCCATCATGGCCCTGGCCGCCACGCAGCTCCACCGCGAACTGATCGACCTGGCGCGGCGGTATTCGGGTCCGAGTTCGTTCGCCGCCAATCACGGAACGAATGTCATGCCGCCGGGCGACGGCCAGTCGGGGCGGCATTACGTCGAGCGGACCGCCGCGGCCGACAGCGATCTCGACCGCTGGACGCAGTTCCACGAGGCGATCGGCCGGCTCCCCGAAGAGGAGCGCGAGGTGTTTCACCTGGTCTGGTACCTGGGGGCCGATCAGAAGACGATCGCCACGCTGCTCGGCTGCTCCGATCGGACGGTGAAGTACCGCTGGCGAGCGGCGCGGGAGGCGGTCCGGGCGGCCTTGAACGGCCAGCCGCCTCAGTGATTCGCCGCTGACACGCGACGCCCTACCACGCGCCGGCGGATTCGCCTTGGCCCGTGTCGTCCGCATCGAGCGCCCGGAGGATCGCGATCGCCTCCTCGAGCGACGGGGCCGCATAGCCTTGCACGCAGGCCTTGCGGTCGGCTTCCGCCAGCAGCAGGCTGTCGAGAAAGTCCGGATGTGCTTCGAGCCGCTGCCGGGCCCGGGCCCCGATCGTGCCGGCCGCATGCGCCCGGGCCGTCTCGAGGTGCTCGACGAGCCAGCGGGTGCGGGGCGTGATCAGGTCGCCGACAGCCGCCAGGCCGCTCGCGACCGGATCGGCGCGGTCGATGCCCCGGCCCACGTCGTGCACGAGCGCGGCCGTGAGCAGTTCCTCGTCGAAGGGCCGCTCCCGGTGGACGATGTCGAAGGCTTGCAGCGTGTGCTCGAGCGCGTCACCCTCGGGGTGAACGGAGGGATCCTGCTTCACGGCGGCGAGCATGCGCACGAGGTCCGCGAGCCGGTCGAACCGGTCGCCGGCGAGATGCCCCAGGCCGCCGCCCGGGTCGCTGCCGCGGCTCACCTCCCGACGAATCGCTTCAGGGCTGGGCAGGTCCTCTTCCGGCACCCAGCCACGGGCCACCCGCCGGGCCGCCTGATACCGGGCCCGCTTGATGTCGCCCCCGCGGGCCACGAGCCGGGCCGCCTCCTCGGCCATCCGCTGGCGGAGCTTCGCTGCGGCCGCGTCGTGGCGCGACGAACTGTCTTCGGGCCGGCCGTTCATGGGGCCTTCTCCGCCGTGGCCGCGGCGGCCACCGGACGCCAGCGGATGCCCCGCACCCGGGCGGTGGTGGCATAGGTCGCGATCCCGAGGGGCCGCGAGGCCTCCACTTCGCCGCGGATCGAGACCGTCTTGCCCCCGAGCGGCTGATCGACCACCTGCTCGTCGTCGATGAAACACGCGATCCGGTCGGGTGTCACCCGGACGCGGATCGCGTACCACCGGCCTTCCTTGAACTCCCGGAACGATGTCGTCGCGTTGTGGGCGGCATCCTCGCCGTCGATGCTCGACAGGCCCACCAGGCCGCCGCCCCAGCCGCCGACGATCAGGCTGCAGGGGTCGTCGCCCACCGGAAACGTGAGGCCACAGAAGAAGTCGCTGCCGTCGACCCGCTGCGCCTCGAGGGCGAGTTCGTAGCCCTGCCGCGGCACGTCTCCCGACCAGGTGATGCCGCTCAAGTCTGACCCGCGCTCGATGCGGATCGCGCCCTGCTCGACGAGCACCTCCCCTTCCCCGCCGAACGGCGTGGGCCGCCATTGTCCGAGCGTCTGGCCATCGAAGAGCGGCCGCCAGTCGGCGGCCGCCCCGCGGCCAGGCGGCGTCAGCTCCTTCACCAGCGACTCGGCGCCATACACCCGTTCGAGCGCCGCCAGAATGCCCGCGGCATCGACCGAGACCGCCCGGGCCTGTGCCTCGTCGTAGGCCAGGTCGAGCGCGAGCGACTGGATGTTGCCGTCGAAGATCAGGCCGACGAGTTC